>JBGVTE010000148.1:0-5398 GCA_041862375.1 Candidatus Aminicenantaceae bacterium | reverse complement strand
CCTCGATCCTAGAATTAAAAGTTACTCCGGAAGATATAGGCAAGGTTATCGGAAAACAGGGAAGAACCGCTCAGGCTATCAGAGTTATTCTCGGTGCTGCTGGAATGAAGCTGAAAAAGAGATTTACCCTCGAGATAATTGATAAAAGGTAAATTGGTCAGCATGGGGGAATAATTTTCTATTGGAGCTTAGTATCGCTTCCCCTGGGAGGACGCTGACCCTGGTATTGCTGAGGTTGAGGATGCGAAGAACTGAGTAGCTGAGCTACAAACTAAGTATTCTTCAACTTGAATCGTTTGTCTTATGATCGTCGGATTTGGAATCCGTCGCTTATCAACCAGAGCTATTTCTTCAGCTGATCGAGAATCTTGGTGCTGACCCAATAGATATCGGATTCGGCTAAAAAAAACAGATATTTGCCGTCTGGGGAAAGAGAGGCGGCGATGTTGTGCTCGGAGTCTAGGATCTTACTGAGGTTTATGGCTTTTCCCCATGACCCATCGCTCTCGCGGAAGCAGATAAAGAGCTGAGCCTGGCCGCCTGGGGGATCGATAATGTAGGAATCAAAGATAAGGAAGCTTTCATCCGGTGCTATGCAGGGATGGCGTCCCGGTTTGCGGCCCGGCGCTGGTGAGAGAACACTGCCCTTTTGTTTTTCGAACGGACCTAAGCGGCCGTTTATCAGCTTTGTCCGGGCAATTCTATGTTTTTTATCGTCTTCGTAGTCGATATCCGTGATATATATGGTTCCATCTTTAGCGGTTGTGACATACATACCGTAGCCCACATAGCTTGGTTCCCCCCAGCCGTTTTCCGTCCGTTCCACCTTCCAGATTCCGTAAGGGTTTTCCATTTCTGGCCTCTCTGGATTGGGGCGCGTGCTGCCGAAATAGAGCATTTTGTTGTCCGCAGTGATATGCGGTTCGTGGTTGCGGAAGTCACCGTTGAAGGAAGCAGGTTCAGGAGCGGTCCAGCCCTCCTTTTCCCAACGGCAGACCATGATGGTCATTCTGCGGTTGAAATAAAACTCTTTGCCGTCCGCGGAAAAAGTGCAGGAAAATTCATGGCCGCCCTTTGTGGAGACGATTCCTGGGGCAAAGGTTTCTTTTTTTAAGCCGGGGGGCTTTTGTCCCAAATAGGGACCTTTTAATCCGGTCTGTTGCCCAGGTGCGAAAAGGGAGCCTTCGGGCGCAATGGGATGATATTCTTGGAACAACTCATCTATACGCTCCAGACGGGATTTAGCATTTTCATTCTGAGGATTGAGCTCTAAGGACTTTTTGTAGTAGCGGATTGTGTTGTACTTGTCGCCCCAATAAAGATAGGCTTCGGCCAGGCTGTCGTAGACATTGGCGGATTGAGGAAATGTTTTGACGTTCATCTGGAAGACGTTCACAGCATGCCAGATCTTTTTCTGCTCGAGCAATCTGTATCCCAAGGCATTGAACTGTCTTTCGCTGACAAAATATTTGCCCGGCTGATTTTTGAGCTCCCGGAATTTAGTTTTTGCTGCGGCTGTACCCTTTTTCGTGAGTAAATCTTCGATGATATCTGCCGCGGAGATAAGAAGCTGGTTCCAGAAAGCCTGGATATTGTTTTCATGAAAGGTGCGGATTCTTTCTTCACTATGGCCCCGTTCCCTGAGGTAGTAATATTGTTCTTGGAGAGGAAATTTTTCTTTAGCCTGTTCAAGGGAAAGGCCCTGTTCTTTGGCGTTTTTCAAGCCTTCCCAAAGTGTTTTGATATAGTCCCTCCACATGGCCAGTTTTTCTGCTTCCCAGATATCCATATGTGCGGGAATGACCTTTAACGGAGCGTCATCTCCGTCCAGTGCCCTGTGCAGTACCTCGAGCCAGCGGTCGATGTCAAGTACAGATTGGCCGGCAAAAAGCGGGACCCATCTTTGATCCAGAAAAAGATCTCCGGTCATCAGGATTCGCTCTTCCGGGATGTGGATGAAGATATCAGACGTGGAATGGGCTTGGCCGAAATAATCCAGTTTAACTGTGAGATCTCCGAGGTCGAGAATCATCCGGTCGCTGAAGGTGGTGCTGGGAGGTGTTGAGACAAATTCATTTTTAAAGTCATTGATTTGCCGCTTTAGCGTTGTGAGAAAGGCCTGGATATTCCGGGCTTCTTCAGAGCCGGCCTGAACGCTCTTTAAGCGGGATGTCTCATTCTGGAACCTCCGTTCCAGATTGGCGATCCGGCTGGGCATATAAGCTTTATCCAGGGCCATCCCGGGGATGACATTATCGTGTCCAATAATAGCAGCATCGGGAAAGATCTGGTTGCCGAAGCTGTGATCCCAGTGGTAATGGGTGTTGATGACATAGGCGAAGTCGGTTCGGTCGAATTCCTTCTCTATGATCCTGCGCATTTTGGCTGCGGTGGAGGGAAGGCCCGAGGTGTCGATGACGACTATTCCCTTTTCTGCAGCCACGGCCACAACGTTGTTGCGCATCAGGGTTTCGGAGAGGATCAAAACCCGGTCGCTCAATCTTTGCGTTGTTATGGGGATATCACTATCCGTCTGAGCTGCCGGAAACGTAGCGCAGAAGAATAAAACCAGACAGCACGTCAGAACCTTTTTAAATTTCATTTTTCCTCCTTAAAAACAAACACTCTTCCTGTTTCGATGGGATGTCAATAATAAAGCATGAGTGTTAAATTTTTTTAATAATACTTCCCTTGTCAAATCGGCTTTCCCAGGAAAATATAGTAGCACCCTACATCTTCTATTGTAGAGCAAAAAATGTGCCAATATGTTCTCTTGCAGCCGTCTCCTTTCATGAGGCATTTGTTTCGTATCAAATTGATTTTTGGAGTAAAAATTTCAGGTGTCATTCCTTTCGGCCTAAGACCGGGGGTAGGGACCTTTAGATTCACTTTCTCACAATTGTATAAGACCGCCTGATGAAAGACAGCTGAGCATGATGAATCTTGCCTTCCTCATCGCGGCTGAAGATCAAGGTCCAGGGCGCCTGCTTGAAATAGAAGAAGTCCTTGGCCACAGGATAGATTTCATCGGGTCCAAATTCCATGATTTTAAGCCGACCGCCTTCTCTCCAAATTTCAAGCATCAAATAATCCCCGATATAGTATTTTCCGATGTATTCATCCAGTTCTGTGGGAGAAAGCTCGATGGGGTTCGGTTTTTTGAAATAGAGGTGCCTTGGGAACCGGCTCTGGTTGTCTTTAACATTTGTGGACAGGCCCCTTTCCTTCAGCATTTCTATGACGTTATCGTGCCCGCTGCGGTAGGCATAGTGTATGGCTGTCCAGCCTTCATTCGTCTTAATCATCGGATCTGAGCCGTGATCTAAGAGATATTCAACCACATGGATACATCCCCTCCAGATAGCGGTATGCAATTCGGTCATGCCCCATTGGTTTCGGCTGTTGAGTTTGGCCCCTTTTTCGACCATCAGTTTGATGATCTCCACGTTATCATGATGCACAGCCCAGTTGATTTGCGTCCCTCCATCTCCGCCGACAACGTTCAGATCCGCTCCTTTTTCAATCAAAAACTCTGCGACATCCCAATGGGCACGCATGCAGGCCCAATGAAGAGCCGTATATTTACTTTTGTCTGTCGCATTCAGTTTCGAAGGATCCTTTGCCAGTATCGTCTTTACGGTTTGTAAATCACCGCTTTTGGCCGCTTCAACAATCGGCTCTGCTGATGCGATGGTCATATGAACCATAATTAGCATTGCAGACAAGATAACTCGTTTCATAGTCTTTTCCTCCATTTTGTTTGATGAATACATAAATCTGGATCAACTCTGTTCAGACAATCGATACATATTGTTAGCTGGTAAAATCCAGTCATTTGAGACTGGCAGGTTTTAATTCTTCAATAATTTTTGCATCCACCCAGTAAATGTCTGCATCGGAATCAGATTTAAAGAATGTATAAAACAAATATTTTCCATCAGGCGATAATGCAGCACAGTTTTTAGGCCCATCATTCAGTGCGTCACCTAAATAGAATGCATCGCCCCATGTTCCGTCTTCATTTCGAAAACAGACATAAAGGTCACTCTCGCTTTTTTCACTCGGTCTTCTCGAATCGAAGACTATGAAGCTCTCATCCGGTGAGATGCACGGATGAGCGCCCGGGTATGGCGTATTGACTCCGCCGCCAACTACTTCCGGTTCAAGATACCGACCATTAACGAAACCTGAGCGGACAACACCCTCGTCTTCATCCGACGAAGTGTAGTAAATGGTTCCATCATGTGTGGCAGTGACATACATGCCAGGGCCATGGAATCTTGGCTCTCCCCAGCCGTCCCCAACTCTTTCCATAATCCACAGGCCTCTCTGCACGCTGTTATCTGAACGATCAAATCTCATAAAAAACATTTTCGTGCTGTCAGGAGTGACATGTGGTTCGAAGTCAAAATACCCACCTGAAAATGGCGCCACTTCAGGAATAGTCCATCCGTCTTTCGTCTCTCGACAGACCATGATGGCTGGCTTATGTTTCATACTTTTACCGCGTACGAAGTAGAATTCTTTTAAATCAGGCGTGAAAGTACAGCCAGCTTCAAGAGATTCTTCGGTAGAGATGATTCCCGGTGCAAAAATCTCAGGCGTCATCCCCGGTGGTTTCTGTCCGAGGTAGGGATTTTTTAAAATGGGGAAATCATCTTGCTTTGAGCAAGCAATTATTATGAGCAAGATAAAGGACATTGTTAGAAATACCGTCCACTTATGCTTCATCGTCCACTCCTCCTTATTTCAATTCGTCGGGCTTTAGCCTGCATTCCCCATTTTAATAAGCAAAAAATATGCCAACATATTCTCTTGAGGTCTTTCAGCGGTAATTCTACTCTATATGTCCGTAATCGAACAAGGTATGTATGCATCTGAGAACCTTAGCTCCGATTTTAATATGTCTAATTATTAGACTCCTAAGTGACCCAAATGTGACTGTGTCTGCTAATTTACAATAGATATATGATAAGGTAATATAATTCAGCGAGGTGCGCCCGTAGCTCAGTGGATAGAGCGGTGGACTTCGAATCCAAAGGTCGGGGGTTCAAATCCCTCCGGGCGTGCCACTTCTAATTCCATGATATTAAAGGGCTTAAGGTGTTTTCGGTGGATTTCTTTTTAGCCTGATCTTCTTCCATGTCAGGGATTGTAAGAAAAACTGTGTAAACCTCCTTAGTGATATAATTCACAAGGAGGTGACATGGTACTAAACCGAGCAAAACTTATGATATAGTACAAAGATATTATCGATAAGGAGGCTATTTATATGATGGTCCCAACACACCAAGATATATTGGACGCAGCGAGGAGGATAAAAGGCAAGATCCTCAGGACACCGTTCATATTCTCAGATCCACTATCTCGGCAGGTGAACATTAGAGTATATCTTAAG
>JBGVTE010000147.1:0-6062 GCA_041862375.1 Candidatus Aminicenantaceae bacterium | reverse complement strand
GTTCCCATCTAACCCCCCTTTTGCTGACATCAGCCGGCTTCTTGTATGCCCAAAAATTGTGCAATATTTCACAACTATAATTGGATCAATTTATTAAAAGAAATATTCTCTATTTTTCAACAAGCTTATTCACAGAAATAGTGGAAAATGAAGTAAGTTTGAAATCAAAAAATGCAGACTTGGGACAATAACCTATGCTATTTTATTTACTCTTCTCTAAGGATCCTCCTCCCCTTCTTTTATTTATTCTAGCCGCTAATTCGCTCAGGCGTCTTTCATTAAAAAGAGAATTCAAGATCTAAGGTAATTCTTGTAGCCCAGCCAGCCTCTTCTTCGTGTCCTCAACCTCAGGAATCCGCGGGTCTGATGTTTTGCCTAGGCTCACGTAGGGTTAGGCGGCCCGCTCTCACTGCTCCCCAAGGGATACAGCGGCCAAGAACGCACGCTCGATACTAACTACACGCGAGATATGTCCTTTGCCTACAGTGTCTCCCACAAGACAGATGCTTCCTGGCCCAAACTTGCGCACTTAGCCATCAGACACCTCGACCTCACCAGATAATATAAAAATGAACTGTCTACGTGGCGCAGGGTGCCAGTCACCGAACCAACCAGAAGGGCTAGAAAGGAAAACAACTCCCTCAGCACTTGTAACCTCAGATACAGAAACTGGCGGTGCTGGTGGTGAATAATCAATCAACTTGAATAAAATCTGCTCATTAGCGAAGTAAGATTCGCCAGTAGAGTCCGAATATACCCGTGCATAGGGAAGTGGCTCCGCTACCTTTATCGACTCTTGCTGCTCCTCCACTCCCACAGGGGACAGCACTAAAGCCAGCACAAAGACCACTGTAATGCCAAGCAACAACTCCTAATCTTTTTCATATTTCTCTCCTCTTTCTGTTACATGGGCTTTATAAACTCTTCCTCCGCTATTTTTTCCTAGTTCTTCAATTTCTTGTACATGCCAGTAAAGCTGGCGCTAGTGGCCTTGGCTCGCTTAATGGCTTTGGAGGCTTTCCAATCTCTTCCTCGCATTCCCCACCTCACCAATCTTGAGGGCAACACCTGGGAGACTGACCGAAAAATCCCACGCCTTCTTGTCTAATCTCCTGGAATCCTTCACTTCTTCTCTTTCGAAGGCTTTGGTTCCTCTGGCATCGGTATAGGCTTAGCTTCTACTGCCTTCCTTGGAGAGACTTCGAGATCCTCCAACATTGCCGATGGCCTAGCTTCCTCTGGCTTTACTAAAGGGTATGGTTCTGCTGGAATCGGAATAGGCTTTGAACTTTCGGCTATTGCTCTATCCACCGCAGTAACCTTAGGCTCTACATCCATGAGCATAGACGACTTCTCAGATTCTTTTTTACAAGTCGTGTTTCCTAGCATTAATATTGCAATACTCAAAACAAAAACCATAAGCGTGAACTTATGCCTCATTGTAAACCTCCTCTTGAAATACTCAAGCATGATTTACTGCTTCCTAAACCAGTTGTGTACACCGTAGTCAGGCCGATTTGGATCTGTAAAATCTGTCCATGTCCATACCCAAAGCTGACCTGGTCTATACTGGGACATCTTGGCATAAACGTATCTCTTCGCGAAACCCTGATTATAAAACGCATATATATGGTCCGTCCCTATCCTATGGGCTCCAACCTCACCCCAATTACAGTCAGTTGGATGACATTTACCCCAGACATGTACATACCATGGCGGTCCTGGTGGATAAGGTTGACCGTTGAGAATCTGATCCTGGCAAACGAACCGCAATTGAATCCGAGTTAGGCTCCGGGTATTGGGATCTGTGTTCACCCAGTTTCCTTCCTCTGGAGGCTGTATGCATAATGCATCGGCAATTTTCAGAGAAACAACTATAGCTAGAGCAAGCGTAAATAGAATCAAAGAAATCCTCCAAACTCTTTTCTGTAAAATTTTCTGCTTCATAAATACCTCCTTTTTAAATACTTTTTAAGGCACTTAGCCTATATATATGGAAATTTACTGATTTGGATTATTGTACTTTCCTACCTCTTTATTTTTTTAATTTAACCCTATGTTGACAGTAAAATTTATATTTCAGGTAAAAATGAATGTCAAAAAGTACATTTCTCTCTATTCCACTTACATAATAACCTAACTAGCTTGGGAAAAAGAATTTGGGCATAAAATTGAGTTTGCGAATAATAATAGGACATTTATCTTAAATCACTCGATATTAAAGGATGTGTCTTCCTTTACTCTCCAGTCGCATGGATCTTGAGGTGTGCTTTGTGGATTCTGGTTTGCCATGATGCCCCCGATAATTGTTGCTGCATGGGTAGCTTTATCCCCTTCTTTAGCATCGTTTACTGTCTGTACAAGGCCGTACACTTTGTACTGACCCCTTGGTAACTTTGCGTGTGTACCCAAATATCCGCGGTAAATACATCTTCTCTCTTTAACCTGGATTGGATTGTAGCAAAGGCGCACAAGAACTCCTTCTCCACCTCCTCCTTCTAATCTAACTTGGTCAATCATGTCTCCAGTGACCTCGATTTCCTGACTGACTCCACTTTTAAACCCTTTCATCTCTGTGGAGCGAATCTTCTGTCCCTGAAAATAGGCCGTCATTTTTACTGGAGATTGGGTACCTGTAGCTACTCTGGCAACAACTCTATTGCTGATTGACGGCAAATTAACAGTCACACCTTTTCTCCAGTTCAGCCCCGGCGTGCCATCATCAACCCAACTCACAACACGCAATATATCACCTGGGTTTGGTATCCAGGTAATTCCAGCATACTCAAAGGTTGAAGTGTACTCCTTCCCGAACTCATCCTCAAAGTCTGCACAAATTGTATCCACAATAGGCTTTACTGCCGTGTATGTTTTAAGCATGGATGCCATTCCTGGCGATATGCTCTGGTTAACCCAGTGAAGCACAACAGGATGAAGTTCTTTCTGATCGGGGGACAAGATATAGGCTACGACGTAATAAGAACCGCAGTGCTTCCCTCTTGGTGATTGGAGAGCTGCAGTGATGATAACGGTTTCTCCATGCTTGTATTTATCTTTATCGACTTTCAGAATAAACTCTTTTAGCACATGCTGGTTTTTACGCTTCCACTTGTGAGAGTGATGATAGGTTTTGCCAGTAGTTCGCCGGGTATAGTCCCATTCGGCTTCGGCAACATAGGACAATCCTGGCAATGGCGGTTGTGGGTATTTTAACTTGAGGTTAATTTCTTCACCTATGGTCTGTTCATCTTCTGTGGGAGGAGTTTTACCCTGACTAAAACGAACAGGATCGACTTCGTCAGAATATGCTGCCGCTGCAGCAGTCCCGGCTGCAAGCGGACCAAAAATATCGGAAAGATTGGTTGGCGAATCAGTTACCTTCATTACTCGGTCCGGACAGCTCTCGATCTCGAATGAGTGGACAATTTTTGAATCATCCCAGGCTGGTTGATGCACAGGATCACCAATGTTTCTTCCTTCATGAATGACATGCCAGTTTGTAAGAATCATCGCCTCATTTGTTGTTTTATCAAAGACGATCATTCCCAGTGTCCCATAGCTATAAGTGAAAACTCCTGTAGGATACCCGACGGCAATTCCACCTGCCAGCTCACTAAACACATTGCCACGAGGTCCAGAGATATTTGATACTGGCTTGGTCAATGCAACGACGACATCTGTAGGAACGCCTTCGAACTCTTTAGGAATCCGCTTTGAACCTCTTGCTTCTATCTCTTTATCGGTTTTCAACTTTTCTCGAACCCCCACAATGATCGACCACTTCCGCACTGGACGGCCTTTTATCAGCTTGATTCCATAGCCTACGCTGATCACATTTGGATCGCCCGCCAGAGCCTGCCGAGCCTTGGCAGCCACTTTCTTGATATGTCCAATTCTCTGTGATGAACTTTCAGTTTTTCCTTTTTTCATTATTTTCCTCCCTTCCTAGGGTGTTGTGTCAATATTAAGCTCTAGCAAGACTTCTTCCAAGGCAGTTGAATACGAGGTGCTATTATCTGTCATGGAATGTAATATTGCAGCCGGCTTCTTGTCTTTTTTCCGGATCCATACGGAACCCGAATCTCCCTTGTTTAATATTTCATCCCCACTATTTTCAGCAATAACTTTAACGCTGTGCCCCTGGACCTGTCGACCACCGACATTAAGTGCGATTGGATCGAGATGGTTAAGAAGCCCATAAGTCATTCCCGTTCTAGCCCCGGACTTAAAGACCCTTACAGCTTCTATATCGTTATTTTGAATGTAATCATCCATAGCCTGATCTATTTCAGTGACTGTCATGATTGAGGATTCTACCATGAGCAGAGAATTGAGTGTCTCCACAGGGGTGCTGTATTTGTCGCCACTCTGAGCATCAAGAATCCCAGTGCGTCCGTTGCAGGTGAAGTAATCCCTTTGTCCGGTCAGACGAGCAACAGATACATCAAAGGGCTTATTCAGAGACCGAGTTACTTCAGCCACCTGATGCTCATCAGCTTCTGCAATACGATTGATTTTATCTCCTGCAGCTATGCTCCCGAATATCAGGGCTAAAAGTGCCAGAAATAATTTCCACCAAGGATCTTCAAATGGTATGGGGCCAAAAGCTCCTTTGTAAGGAGGAACCTCCAATTTAGCATCCATCTCTTTGATGAAATAGTAGAACGGGTCAACCCAACAGATTTTTCCGTCTCTTTCAATAAAACCAGGCGGAAGCTTTTCCCTATCTCCGGGCTTGCAACACACAATGTCTAATAACTTCTTAATCCTGCAGGGATCTACTTCCTCGCCTTCAAGCAGTCTTTTAAGTAAATCTCTCAGTTGCTCGCGTTGTGCCTCTCTCTGAGGAAACTTCCTTGGAGGGAGCTTTCTGCAGTGCAAACGGGGATGTCCCTCCTCGACCGCAATTTTGTTGATGGAAGCGATCATTCGCCCTTCGGGTATCTCGCAGACCATCTGCAGGTTATCACTGTCGTAATAAGATCTGCTGATGAATATTTTCCGCTCTTCAAATCTTCTTGCATCATTCGGATCAGGAATAGGGTTACGGTCATAAAGGTGTAGTTCGACCGGCGGTTTACCGGGATTTGCGGAAGAGACATCCGCTTTAAAATATACGGTGTGCACCTGATCGGGCAAAAGCTTCCCAAGTACGATACCGCGTCCGAATTGAGTCTGGCCAAGCATCTGAAGCTCCTGATGGCTCCACGTGTCATCTATTACGATTCCAAGGTTCTGTAGACGCTGACGGCACATGTCCGATAAATCGATCAGCGTCGATTTCTCAAGTTCTTTCACCCAGACGTTCTTGATTTGAACTCCCATGTAGTATTTTCCGATGCTTGTGTCAAAAATTCCGTCCGGCACCATGACCAGATTGTCTCGCCTCAAGGCAAAGGGGCGGTTTACGATTTCGAAGACAGAACCTTTGTATTCGGCAAACAGCACCAGATCATTCCAGTCTCCTCCGCCATCCGGCTGAGGTATATCCTCTGACTCGACATCATAGGATATCGTCACGCCTGATTGCTGCGGGTTTGCGAGCCGTATGTCCGATGATTTCCATCCACTTCCGTTATTGTGTTCGATGCTCAGCTTCCAGGAATCCCCGTCCACCAGGACAGTAGTTCCTGCTGTTCCTGGATAAATCCCATCACTGCTAATACTTCCGGAAATCCTGAACCGCTGATTATATGCTGCTTCCCGGCTTTTAAAACTTATTTGCCAGCGCCTTCTGAAAACAATCTCGGTTTGCATACATAACCTCCTTTCATTATTAAAAAGTGAAATTTGGTTTTATTGATAATCAGTGTATTTATCTGAAGCTAAGTCTCGTGGAAACTCTTTGTTTCTTTTATCAAGTCTATCTGAGGTCAATAGCCCTATTTGAAAAGAGGACCACTATTTCTCTTACGAGGATTCTTACTCCTCCTTCCAATGAAATTCTTTTAAATGATCAGTATGAATAAGGACATGAAAATCACTATCTTAGTCGGAAGAAAAGATATAATATTTCAAATTTATTAATCAATGTAATTATATTGCAGTAAAAAGGTAAAGGT
>JBGVTE010000146.1:0-4782 GCA_041862375.1 Candidatus Aminicenantaceae bacterium | reverse complement strand
TACTTTAAAATTCGTGCTTTTCACCATGCTCGGAAGCTTATTGATGCTGGTAGCCATTTTTGTCCTCTATTCTCTCTACTATAAGGCAACAGGTGTTTATTCCTTTAATATCTTTGATTTTTATCAGCTTATCCTTAATCCAAATGTCCAGATTTGGCTCTTTCTTGCCTTTGCTCTTTCCTTTGCTATTAAAGTACCAATGTTCCCTTTCCACACCTGGTTACCAGATGCCCACGTAGAAGCTCCAACTGCAGGATCTGTAATATTGGCAGCAGTGCTCTTGAAGATGGGAACTTACGGATTTCTGCGATTTGCTATTCCCCTCTTCCCCGATGCTGTTAGAAGATTTCTGCCGCTGCTTGTTGTGTTGAGCCTCATTGGAATTATCTACGGCGGCTTGATGGCATTAATACAAAAAGATGTAAAATCTCTGGTGGCTTACTCGAGCGTCAGCCACATGGGGCTCATAATGCTGGCTGTTTTTTCGTTGAACATGGAAGCTGTCGAAGGTGCTATCTATCAAATGCTCAACCACGGTTTGAGCACAGGTGCTCTGTTTTTAATTGTGGGAATTTTATACGAAAGAGCTCACACACGACTCATAAAAGATTTTGGCGGCGTGAGCCGCCAGATGCCGGTCTTTTCTGCCTTCTTTCTCATCTGCATGCTTTCTTCAGTAGGTCTTCCAGGACTCAATGGCTTTATCGGAGAAATTCTCTGTCTTTTTGGTATTTTTAAAACAAATAAACTGCTAGCTATTCTTGGGATATCCACTGTCATCTTGGCTGCGGCTTATCTGCTGTGGATGTTTCAACGAGTTATGCAGGGTCCAATAAAAAATGAAAAAATACTTTCCTTTAAGGATATTAACCTAAGAGAAATTTCCTATCTCGTGCCCATTGTTATCATGATGTTCTGGATGGGAATCTACCCACGGCCATTTTTGAAGAGAATGGATACTTCCGTGAGTCACCTTCTTAACAGAGTAAACAAGAAAGAAAGAATTTTTGTCCAAACTGAAAAAGATAAAAACCTATTGGTCAAGATTGAAGATCTGGCGAAAAAAGAAAACAACAAGAAAAAGGACGAAAAAATCAGATGAACAACATTTTTGCTCTTATTCCACTTCTCGTAATCGTTTTTGCTGCTCTTCTCACACTGCTTCTAGAGGTCTTTCTAAAAAAAGAAAACAAGAATTACCTTGCCTTTATCTCTCTCATCCTGTTGATTGTATGTATGTTCACCTACTTCAGGTTCTGGAACAAAGGGTACTCTTACTTTGACGGCGCACTAACTTTAGATAAATTATCTCTCTTCTTCTCCTTCATTTTCACAATTGCCATTGCATTTATCATTCTCCTCACCATGAAATACATTTCCCTACAGGATGTAAATCATGGTGAGATTTACTCTCTCCTTCTTCTCGCTCTATCGGGGATGATGATTATGGTCTCATCATCAGATCTGCTAGTCATTTTTCTAGGATTAGAAGTACTTTCGGTCTCGAGCTATGTCCTGGCTGGCCTTAAGAGAAAAGATAAAAAATCTTCCGAAGCAGCCGTCAAGTATTTTTTATTAGGAAGCTTTGCCAGTGCTTTCTTAGTCTATGGCTTGGCTCTTCTCTATGGTGTCTCTCAATCAACAAACATCTCTGAAATCATAGGCTACTTTAAATCAGAGACAGAACTGGGTTTGATGGCTCTAGTTGGCCTGGGTTTAGTCGTGATAGGCTTTGGTTTTAAGATAGCAGTTGTTCCTTTCCACATGTGGACACCAGATGTTTACGAAGGAGCTCCCACTCCCGTCACTGCCTTCTTTTCAGTAGGGCCTAAGGCTGTGGGCTTTGCTGTTCTCTTAAGGATATTCTACCCATACTGGAAAGTAGCTGTAGAATCTGAAGCTATATTCTGGATTCTCTGGGTTATAAGTGTACTCACCATGCTGGTGGGAAACCTTATTGCCCTGCGGCAAACAAACCTTAAAAGAATCCTGGCCTATTCAAGTATTGCCCACGCAGGCTACATCATGGTGGCAATACTTGCCAAAGATAATTCAAGCCTCTTATTCTATTTAACAGCATATTTCTTCATGAATATCGGAGCTTTTGCAGCAGTCATTGCCATAAGCGAAAAGGGCACAGAATACCTCGAACTGGAAGACTATGCTGGAATAGGATTTAAATACCCGTGGATTGGAGCAATCTTTTCTGTCTTCCTCCTCTCACTTGCAGGATTCCCACCAACAGCCGGTTTTCTTGCAAAATTCTATGTGTTCAGCGCTGCTGTTAGGGAAGGCTTAGTACCTTTGGTTATTATCGGAGTGCTGGCCAGCCTCATTTCTGTTTTTTATTACCTGAGGATAATCGTTTATATGTACATGAGAGAACCTGCCCGTGAGATCCAGATATATTCAGAAAATCCTGCTCTATTCTTAGTCCTCTTTCTGTGTCTCTACGGAGTTCTCCAGTTAGGGATATTCCCCGGCAATATTCTTTTAATAATCAAGGAAGCTGTCAGCTCCCTCCCCCTCCTATAAAAAGCTATAAAAAGGGGACAGGCTACTTTTCTAAATTTTTACACTTTTTGTCTATTTTTTAGGGTAAAAAAAGAAAATGCTCTGACAACTTATGTTTAAAAAGTGGCTTATCCCCTTTTTTCTCTGAATAATGACAAAAATTGTTATTTTTAAAAAAAGTAGCCTGTCCCCTTTTTATAGGGCTGGAGCAGGTCGTAAGCCGAATTCTGTTCCCGCTTAGCAGGGAATGACTACTCAATCCCGAACATCAGCAGGGGGTGGTTATTTATCTTACCCCTTAATTGCTCAAGGGGATGAGCGACCTACCCGCCCCATAAGATGGGCCATCTCAACGGGGGCCTATTCGGTCTTGCTCCGGATGGGGTTTACCAAGCTCCTGATGTCGCCACCAGGACGGTGAGCTCTTACCTCGCCTTTTCACCCTTACCTCCGAGATAAGAGAGACTCTTTTCTCAGAGGCGGTATGTTTTCTGTGGCACTTTCCTCCGATTGCTCGGAGTCGCTGTTAGCGACCATCCTGCCCTGTGGAGTTCGGACTTTCCTCCCCTCCCTTTGTCTCGGACAAGGGAGGAGCAACCACCTCACCTACTCCAGCTGTTATCTTTATACCATATTGTTCTAATTTTTTATACAAATTACTTCGAGGAGTATCTATTTCGCGGGCTGTTTGGGATATATTCCAGCCGTTCTCCTCAAGCTTAGCCAAGATAAAATTTTTCTCAGCTACATCTCTAAATTCTTTCAAGTTCTTTATCTTCTTTGCATCAGGGAGGTAGATATGCACTTCTCCTCTTATCCTTTCAGGTAAATCTTTTCTTTCAATTATGTCTGATTCAGTCATGATGATCAGTCTTTCAACCATGTTCTTCAGCTCCCTCACATTTCCTTTCCAAGTATACTTAACCATGGCTTTGACGGCATCTTTTGAAAACTTTTTGACTTTGAAATTATTTTCCTCTGCGTAAGTCCGGCAAAAATATTCAACAAGGATAGGAACATCTTCTTTTTTATCCCTTAAAGGAGGAGAATAGATCGGAACAACATTCAGCCTGAAGTAGAGATCATCCCTGAATCTTCCTTCTTTTATTTCGTCTCGCAAATTTTTATTTGTAGCAGCAATGACCCTGACATTCACTTTACTTATTTTATTTGAACCAACTCTCTGAACTTCCCCTTCCTCGAGTACACGCAAAACCTTTGATTGAGTCTTCAGGCTCATATCCGCTATTTCATCTAAAAAAATTGTACCGCTATCGGCCTGTTCAAATTTTCCCATCTTTCTTTCAGTAGCTCCCGTAAAAGCTCCTTTCTCATGTCCAAAAAGCTCACTCTCGATCAACTCTTCGGGGATTGCCGCGCAATTCACCTGGACAAATATCTGCTTTGCCCTTAAGCTGTGGTTATGGATAGCCCTGGCAATAAGTTCTTTTCCAGTTCCACTTTCGCCGTGAATAAGAACTGTGGCATTTGTAGGAGAGGTCTTTAATATGTCCTTCCATAATTTCTTCATGAGAGGATGATTTCCCACCAGCTCATACCTCTTTTCAGCTTTTTTTCTTAAATCATTGCATTCTCGACGAAGCTCGCTCTGGCTCAACGCATTCCTTATGCTGAGGAGCACTCTTTCCCTATGGAGAGGCTTCTCGAGAAAGTCAAAGGCTCCCAACTTTGTAGCCTCTACTGCTGTCTGTATTGTGCCATGACCAGAAATCATTATTATCTCAGGAGAATAAGGGCGCTTTTTTAGCTCTGCCAATACTTCTAAGCCATCCCGTTTGGGGAGTTTTACATCCAGCAATACTAATTCCAAGCCGACTGTATCTTCCACGATATCCAGGGCTTCCTCACCATCTACTGCTTCTAAAAATATATAGCCTTCATACTCTAAAATCATCTTTAGAGATTTACGGATATTTTCTTCATCATCAACAATTAAAATTTTTGTTTTTGGATTACCTCTCATTGCTCCAACTCCTCTCCTTAGATTTCTATTCTAGCATAGTCCTTCCTCCTCAGCCAAATCCTACTCATAGATCGTAAGCATCTTTTTTTCCGTGATAAAGAAAGAAAAGCGTGGGTATATGGTGAAGAAGGTCGTATAAAGGCTGAGCGGGCATGGATTCCGACTGGAGGGAGGAAGAGCGAAGCCTGAATCGAGCCGCTTTGGCTCGCTGGGGCAAAGCGAGCGTGCCTTCAAGCCGTATGCCCATCGCTCAATGACTATTTTAATTTTCATCACGGAAAAAA
>JBGVTE010000145.1:0-63113 GCA_041862375.1 Candidatus Aminicenantaceae bacterium | reverse complement strand
GAAAAGGAGGAAAAAATGAAGAATAGGTTATTCGTTCTTTTTGTGGCTCTCTATATGGTGCTCTGGTTTGTTCGGATTGAAGCTTTTACCAAAACAGAAGACATCGAAAAAATGATCAAAACAGCCTCCGGTGTACTACTCGATCGATCTTCATCGAGGGATGAGATCAGAGATGCCCTTCTCCAGCTTTTGGATGCGGCGATTATAACCATGCCCCAAACAGATTATTCGGATGAAGCCAAAGCTAAAATAGAAGTCGCCAAGCACGAGTTTAGCAAAAAATCCTTTTTTAGCGAGAAAGGACACCAATACCTTTCCTTAGCCTACCGATTGATGAATAACGGCAAGAAATATCAATTGCCGGAGGAGGAAATCTATCCCATAGAGAGGGCAGTTGAATACTGTAAAAAACTGGTCAATTCAGCCATCGCCAGCTTGAAGGAAGGTCCTGACGGACATACCACAATGCTGCTCCTGGAGTTAGTCATAATGGTTGTTACACCAATTCCCAGGACGTTTTAGTAAGCAAATACATGTCTTTGGAAATTGCTGTTTTCAGGAGTCTCCAAAAAACGTGTGTTTATTTGCATGAATAGTATAAAATGAGATGAACGGTAAGGAGATAAGCCAGGCCTGGTCGTACTTCACTGTTCACTCCCTTCACAGTGTGCAAGATGATGCCAGGAAGGCTTCTGAGGAATCCGTGGTGGATAAAGACACCTCATTCTATGAAGACCTGATTAATCCCATCGCCAGCCAGATGATGCGGTCCATATGGCGCATAGTGCGCAATCGAGAAGTAGCTGAAGATACACTGCAGGAGGCCCTCACTGTCATCTGGAAAAAGAAAAGCCGCATTTATAAACATCCCAATCCACGTGCCCTAATCCTAAAAATTTGTGTAAACACAGCCTATGACTCGTTGAGAAAACAGAAGCGTTACATTGAGCATGGAATGACAGGCTTAAATGATAATGCTCCTCATCAAGGCACCTCAGTACATGAAGACCTTGAAAAAAAGAGCGCTTTGTCTGAAATCCTTTATGCTATACAACGCCTTCCCAGAAAACAGGCTCTAGCTGTTTTAATGCGGATAGTGGAGGGTATGTCGTATGATGAAATTGCACAGGCTATGGGGTGCGATGAGGTGACAGTGAGGGTTCATGTCTCAAGGGGACGAGAACGTCTGAGCCAGTGGCTGTCACACCTCAATCCTGCTTCTGGCAAGGAGGTATCAAAATGAGAAAAAAAAATTCACCTGACTTTGATATCGATGAGCTTTTAAAAAAGGCCTTGAAGGAAGATCTGCCTCCTGAGGTAGAAATAGGAATGAAGAGACAACTGCACAAATTCAGGAAGAAGATAGAACGTCCAGAACCAGAACGAAGCACCAGGACTGTTATGTTTTTACGGCAATTTTTTCATGGCCCACGCTGGCAATCGATGAGGTGGATATTTAGAAAGGATGTTCTGGCTTCTACTTCCGTTCTCTTGGTGGCCCTTGGCGGTTTTCTTCACATATCAGGCTCTCATAATTCCCTGACCGAGAACATCTCTTTATTAGGAACTTCTGTATTAGTCTATGACCAAGTAAGCCACACAGAGTCTATGGAGTGCTCTGTGGAGATTCCTGAGGAAAAAGATACATTCCTGAAATATTCTATTCAATGGCTTTCTCCTAACCTGACAAGAGTCCAGGTTAAAAAATCGGATGAAACTGTTTTCAAAACCATGTGGCTCTCAGAAGAGGAGATCGCTATCGAGGATCATATAAAGGATACAGTACGTAAAAGCAAGAGTGTTTCCCGAATTCTTGACCTACAGTTTAAGCCCGTCATTGAGCTTCTGTCCCCGCATGAAATGGTGGAACAATTGTACGGTCAATGGCAGTTGAAATACTACGAACGAAGGGCTGAGTGTGAGCTGGGGATATTCATTGTCACAATTCCTGAAGAGAAGGCTTTTTTAGAAATCACTGTTGACTTATGCACTTACTTGCCGGTCAATATTAAAAAGTTCCTTCTAGAGTCTACAGAAGCAGGAGGAGAGAGCAAAATGCTCATGAAAGCCGAATTCAGATGGAATATTCCGCTACTCCCTCAGTTAATGTACCCTCAATCTACGAAGGAGAACCAATGCGTCTGAAAATAATCAATTATATTGAAAAGGAGAATATCCCATGCCATCAAAGAGCCATTTAAACACAAAACTAAAGGTTCTGGTAAGAATATTAATTGTTGCTGCCTTAGTCGCTGCAGTAATTCTTTCAGGAAGGTTTACTGATTTTCTGAGCGGTCCTGGTTTAGTCTTTGTGCTGTTGGGAGGGGTAGCCCTAGCTTTAATGGGTTTTTCTGCCTCCGAGATAAAGGCAGCCTTCAAGCACGCTTCAGGTAGAACTGGCACTTACCCGGAGCTTCAGAAATCAGCCTATTTCTGGGAAACATGTACACGAAATGTATGGACTCTTGGCGTTCTGGGGAGCGTTATAAGTTTCATCATAGCTTTAGGCATCTCAGAGGGAGGTATACTCGGTATTACGTTACGAATGTCCAAATCTTTCCTGACAACCGTCTACGGAATGGTGTTCGGAGTGGTTTGCTTTGTTCCTGCTTTGAAGCTAACACGAGAGGTCAATAAACTACAGCATACGGAAGTTCCGGAAGCAGAAGAAGGCCGTCCCGAAAGCATCTTCAAAAACTTCAGATTCGATAACATCATTGGTTACGCTCTCTTTATTGCTGTTGTAGGATGGGTAATAGCATCATCTCTCTTATCAAAACCTCTCGATGGTTCATTAAGTCCCTCGAAATTCTTTATTCACTGGCCATCTCTGTTGGTGGTCGTGGGAGGAACAGGAGTAATAGCCATTTTTATTGGCAATGTTGCTTCTGGACAGTCATTCACATTAGGATTTGCTTTAACAGGAATAATCGGAATCTTGATGGGATTTGTTCAGGTTTTAATCAGTATGTCATCCCGGCCCATAAAAGATGTAGCATCTGCAGTAGCTTTTATCATCTCATCTTGTTTTGTTGCCTTGCTGGGAATCATGCTGGTGGGAGCACCTCTAGAGGATCACACCTTCAAAGTTAGGAAAAAGAATAAACAACTGACCTTAAGCCGCATTGTGTGGTTTGTCTTTCCATTAGTTGTATTTTTCGTTTTGGCTTTAACGTTTGTGTTAGTCATTACTCCAGTGAAAAAATAGTTAAATCCTTCTTTGATTTTCCCGGCCTTAAGGCCCGACTTGAGAAGATACCATAAATCATAAAGTTCGTGAGGTTCATTATCCACATCCAATATTCTGCATATTTTATCAACAGCAACAGATTCTAATGTGTAAATTCTAAACTTGGTCTTTTCATGTTTAAATCCCTGATAACCAAATAAAATTTTCTTCCTTAATGTAGTAGGGATGTAATTATCTTTTAAAACGAATAATTGAAATTTTCATTCATATATTGTAAGAAGATACGTTCAAAAAAAAATTTTATTAAAGAGGAGCACTAATGAGAAGAAAATTCAATGTGAGGCGGAGGAGTTTTCTGAAACAATCTGCTATGGGGATGATCGGTGCAGGTATAGTTAGGAAAAAAGGATTGCGGTTGTTCCAAGAGGAAAACAAAAAGCAGCCTCTTAAAATCAAGGAGTATCGCCTTCTCGGACGAACAGGATTCAAGGTCTCAGATATGGGAGCCGGTTATATGCAGGATGAAGGGATAATCGGATCTGCTCTCGATGCCGGGGTAAACTATCTCGACTCGGCAGAGCAGTACCCGGGGCACCACCAACTTCTGGCCAAAGTACTGAAAGGGCGGGACAGAAAGTCGATCTTTATCACCACGAAATTGGAGATCAAAGAAGATAAATCTAAGGAGGGCTTTATCAAACGGACACGGAAATGCCTTGAGGAACTCGAGACAGAATATATCGACTGTATGATGATGCACATGCCCGAAAAGGTCGAGACCTTGAAGACAGCAGGATTTCATTCTGCCATGCAGGAGCTCAAAGCTGAAGGGCGAGTCCGGCATGTAGGTGTGTCCAACCATGGCTCTTTCTGGTTTAGAGATCCGGCAGAGACCATGGATAGGATGCTCCTTACCGCAGCCGAGGATGGGCGCTTTGATGTTTTTCTCTTCGCCTACAACTTTCTCAAGATGGACCAGGCGGAAAGAGTCCTTAAGGTCTGTAAAGAGAAGAACATCGGTGTTGCCCTGATGAAAACCACTCCGATTGCCATCTATTACTCCCTGAAATCGCGGATTGAACAGTTAGAAAAAGAGGGGAAGGAAATTCATCCCCTTTATGCATCCGGGCTCAAGCGCTACAAAGACAAGCTGGACAGAGCTGAGAGTTTTATTAAAAAGTACAACCTCCAAAATCCCAAAGAAATAAAAGAGGCCGCTGTCCGCTTTGTTCTGGAAAACCCGAATGTCAGCACCGTTTGTTTTGTTGCGAGAACCTACGAAGACATGGAGCACTTTATCCGTCTCTCCGGCACGCGGCTCAGCGATTGGGACAGGGCAAAGCTGGACGTCTACAGGGACAGATGTGGTGAACTCTACTGTCGGCATGCCTGCGGGATTTGCGAGCCTGATTGTCCGCATGGAGTTCCCATCAATACTATAATGCGCTATTTCCATTATTATGCTTCCCAGGGAAGGGAGAAGGAAGCTTTACTCAAGTACGCTCGGATTCCTAGTGTTCGGGCAGAGGCCTGCCAGGATTGCCATGGATTCTGTGAATCCGCCTGCCCTTACAATGTGAGTATCCAGGGCATGCTCCTCTTAGCGCACAATGAGCTGACTCTACCATAACAGGATAGATTTCCATTGATAATCTATAATGTACGCTTTCCTTGTTCATTTTTTCATCAAAACGAATACATTAATTGACATACTTCCATTCCTTAACTAATACTTAAAACTAGAGAAAATGAAATTTAAAAAGCTTATGGGAGGTTAAGTGAAAAAATTAGCTCTTTTACTCCTCATCCCAATTGTTTGCTACTCACAAGTTATTCCCGGTATCCATGAAATACAAGACGAGATACAGTCTATACTAATCATGCAAAAAGTCGCCTGGAATCAAGGAAATATCGGGGGATTCATGGAATACTACTGGAAATCTGAAGACTTCACATTTCAATCTGGAAATAAAAGGCTTTATGGCTGGCATGAATTACTTTCAAGGTATGAAAAGAGTTATTCTGGCGAAAAAATGGGAACATTGGATTTCACTGAAATAGATATCAAAGTCTTGTCTAAAGACATAGCCTATGTTCTGGGAAGATGGAAAGTTATTCAAAAAGAATCCTCCAAGGAAGGTCTATTTACCATAATATTCCGCCGAATGCCTGATGGATGGAGAATAATTCATGACCATACATCTTGAAAGTCTTATTTGTAGGAGATTTCTTAAGTTTTAGACTGTGCGGATAAGTATAAGACCGCGATTTAAAATTAAACTCAACAAACTCTATAAAAAAGTCAATTCGTCTTGATTCTGGAATAAATAAAACTCGTCCGCAATTTCATTTACAATGCGGCGGGTGAAGCTGCTCCATAATAGATTGCATTGAAAAGGTACCGAAACGTACTGTGAGACTGCCCTCTGTAAAGAACAGGAAAGCCGATAAGGATTATTTTTCCTTCTCCATAAGGAATATCAACGATAGCACTTTTATTATGTAAATATTCTTCTCCGTTGACCCAGCCGCTTAATAACGGATTATGAATTGGATACCTGACAACACTTCTACCTTTTCTTACAGCAAAAACAGGACTCCTTCTGAAAAACACAGCTCCATCTTCTTCGTAGCCATAGGCAATTGGATGATTATTATCATTTAACACCTTAAGTATCGAACCCGGCACAAAAAAGCTCTTCCTGTCAACATCTGCCACGCTATTTTCTATGGATAAATAAAACTGCTTCATAGGAAAATCTGAGGCCGAATTGATGGTTATTAATGTGCCTCCTTTTTTAATGAATTCCTTTATATGTTTTACTCCGACTTCTCCTATCCCACCGCAGTATTCTGGAGGGACTGTCCCCTCTTGAATGCCATTAACGATAATATTCTCTCTCATATCAGGGAAAATGATCACATCAAATTCTTTGTTAAGATTTCCTCCTCTTAAATCTTTGTTGTAAATATTTTTGTAAGGAAAATCATACTGCTCAAGGACCCACCTTGTCCAACCCTCATCCATCGAAGCTGTCCAGCTTTTATAAAGACCGAGTTTAACTGGCTTCAATCCATAGACATTTATCCCAGGATTAGATTTTAAGCCCTCAAAGTGAATATAAAGGTCTTCTACAATTGATTCCAGATCTTTTTTCAGGCCCTCTTTTTGCGTAACAATCATCGTGCCAGGAGGATACATCTTATCTGAAAGTCTAAAATTCTCTACACTCCAGAAGACCTTATATCCCTTCTGTACCAGCCTGTTTAGTGCTACAAAATCATCATTCGTTTCATGCCCCCATGCATAGCCAACAGCACCATCAGTCGTTTGAAACTTTCCTTTGGGCTTATCAATTTTACTCAGCAGAACGGAGTTAACTTTGAAGGGCTTTTCAACTTGAATAACCTCGACTCCCATAAGGAGGGGAAGAGTATGAGCCACTACATCATAAGGCGTCTTGAGGGGAGCTCCTGGATACTCTCTAATTTCGGGGTAAACCTGCTTCTCGAGTAAAGCTTTAGCAAAACCTCCGTAGGGCTGAGCAGTATAAATTATAAAAGTTCCTTCAGAATACTGGCTTTCATCAGCTACAAAGGATTCTTGTGCTCTTCGTATTTCAACACCTCCCATCTGTAAGACGTTCAGTAATTTCACTGCAGTTGAGATGTCTCTCTGGTCAAACGGGAGAAGAAAGGCATAGGGGGAGTTGATTCTCGAAACAGCTTTCTTTTGAATCAGATAAAAATTTTTCACCCAGATTTCTCTGAGTTTAGCAGCATTCGTCAACGCAGCCATGGCAGCAGAGTAATCATAATTAACAATATCTCTTAAAGTCCATTTCCCACCCTTCCACAGCAGA
The DNA here is from genome assembly GCA_041862375.1 of Candidatus Aminicenantaceae bacterium. Taxonomy (GTDB): domain Bacteria; phylum Acidobacteriota; class Aminicenantia; order Aminicenantales; family Aminicenantaceae; genus WVZL01. Next base: position 56,060 of record JBGVTE010000145.1, on the reverse strand, counting down.
GGCATTTTAACCGAAGGCTTCTTCACTTCCGGCCTTAATTCATCATACTTGACTGTAATAGGAGTAGCCAACTTTACACTGGCAACTTCAGTTAAAATCCTTATTCCTCCGTGATAATGATGATAAGCACGGGCAGGAGTCCAGGCGTCGTATCTGTCGCTGTGAATTACACCAGCTTTTCTTTCTGCAGTCATTTCAGTGGCAATAAAGGTTCCCATCATTGCTACTTCCTGGCGTAAAATTGGATCGATGTTGGGTTCATAAGGATCAATAAAGGGAGGAACAAAAATCCTTGCTCCCCGACTTCCCATCTGATGCATATCAACAATAATGTGAGGGTGCCAAGCATCATGGATTTTAAGCGTAAGGCGAGATTCAACTTGGGTGAACATATACCAATCTCTGTTATTATCATGACCCACATATTTATGGTAGAGCCAAGGCATTCGACATCCTTCAAATTTAGTTCCCAGATTTTTCTTGTACCAATCCACAACCATCTGAATTCCGTCAGGATTATGCATGGGAACCAGAAGTAATATGACATTATCGAGGATTTCCCTGGTCTTTTTATCATTTCTCGTCGCTAAGTGGTAAGCCAGTTCCATTGACATCTGGGATGCTCCAATCTCTGATGCATGGATAGAACAATTAATCATCACAATGGCTTTACCTTCTAAAATAATTTTTTGGGCTTCTTTATCTGATATCTTCCTGGGATCCGCAAGAAGCTGTTGATACCTGCGGTATCTCTCAAGGTTTTTCTGATTTTCGGGAGAAGTCACAACGGCGACAATAAAAGGATTCTCCAGAGTGGTCTTGCCTACCTCTCTAACTTCAATTCTGTCGCTAGCGCTATCAAGTTTTTTAAAATAGGTCACTATTTGATGCATATCGGCAACTTTTCTCGCTTCTCCTACCTTAAATTTTAACACTTCCTCTGGCTTTGGTACTTTTGCAAAAACGACTTGACTTAGGAGAATGAGTGCCACCATCATAGGGAATATTTTTCTTCTCATTTCTTCCTCCTTTTAGTCATAAAATTAACCAGTGAAAAAACCAGGGACATGATTACTCCATGGAGTAAAACGTATCTTTTTTGGCACATAAAAATCATTTTATCTCCTAATGTCCCTGGTAAGGTATCCCCTTTTCCATCCATTCAGGTGCAGGCGTGCCATTAAGATAATAGCCAAAGTACTCCTTCATAATTCCTAACTTAAAGCTTTTAGCATAGGAAAAATATGAAATCAATGAAAAGCTTGTCATTAAAAAATCATTTTTGTTTAAATTATTTCTTTTGCTGTGGTAGAATAGTGAAGCTTAAGAAGATCGTTTATCCTTCAGACCTAATGATATTCATTTAGACCTGAGTGAATATATGGCCAAATCAGATAATCTCAGATCGTCAAAATTGAATACAACTGAAGAAAATGAGATAAAAAATATCGAAGAATTAGATTTTTATGAGCTTTTAAACATAAAAACAGATGCTAGCCAAGAAGAAATCGAGAAGGCTTATCTTCTTGGAATAACTCCCTTAAACTCAGATCCCTTGACAACGAATAGTCTTCTTTCTCAAGAAGAAAGAAGGATTGCTTTAGCCAGAATAGAAAAAGCGTACCAGACTTTAATCAATCCAGAAAGAAGAAGGCAATATGATTTAAAGCTCCTCAAAAAGAAATATAAAAAACACCAAAAGGTTTATTTTCGTAAGTCCACTGAAAAAGTAGAAATCGAGGACGCAGAAGAAGAAAAAAATAGAGTCAGGAATGCGCTTAAAATCCTGTTATCGCACTTAAAAAGAAAAAAGAAAAGAGAGCCCGATGAGATAATAAAGCTCAAAGATGGGAAGTTAATTTTCTTAGATAGTGAAATCCTGTACTCAGGAGAATATTTAAAGAGAATAAGAGAAAGACAAGGTTTGAGTTTAGAGGAAGTTGCCAAGGCTACAAAATTCAGGATTTCTCTTCTTGAAGCTTTAGAAGAAGAAAACTACGAAAAACTTCCTCAAGGAGTGTATGTAATAAATATTATCAAAATCTATGCACGTTACTTGGGGCTAAAACCTTAAAAAATTTCTCTTCCCATGGCCTTAAAATTCTCCGTTGTTATCTGTATTTTATAAAGATGAATAAATCCTAAAAATGAAGAAGAAGTGGTTGATTCTCCTGATCAGGACTGTGATAAGCGTCAGCTTGATCGCATATTTCCTGAACTCTCTTGCGCAGGATGAGAGTGGGCTTGGTGCAGCCTTGAGCAGATTTGTCTGGGCATTCAAGTCTACTTCCTGGCAATGGCTTCTTCCAGCACTTTTCTTACATCTAGTTGGATTCAGTCTAACGAGCTTGAGATGGAAAATTCTCCTCACTGCACAGGGAGTACATATCTCATTTCCTAGACTTTTCAAGTCCTATTTCATGGCCTCTTTCTTCAATACCTTCTTACCTTCTACGATTGGTGGAGATGTAGTTAGAGCTTATGACAGTTCAAAAATGACAGGTAAGAGCCCGGAAGCAATGATGGTTATTATCATAGAGCGTCTCACAGGCCTGATGGCACTCGTAATCATTGCAGGTCTTGCGTTCTTGACTTACCTCTCCATTGAGGCAGAACAGAAAAAGTTTATTTGGCTTTTCCTCGGCTTGGCCGTCGCAGGATTCATCGGGTTGACTGTGGCGGCCCATCCGAGAATCGCTCGTTCCCTGTTAAAATTGCTCGGCAGAGTATTACCGGCAAAAATACAAGAATTCGTAGAAAAATCTTATGCTGCAGTGGAAATATATTACCGCCATCCTCTCGCTTTAGCAAGTGCTCAGGGTATTAGTATTGTTTTCCAGCTAAATATGGTTTTGTATTATTTCCTTATTGCGAGCGCATTGAATCAAAATCCTTCATTTATAGATTTTGCAATAAAAATCCCTATAATGATCTTTCTTCTCATGACAGTACCAGCAATCAACGGAATTGGAGTTCGTACAGCAAGTTTCAAGGAACTAATGATGTTTCCCAAGGAATATGCCCTGGCTGGTGAGTTTGTAGACCTTGGGATGAGGATTGGATGGGGGTTGCTGGGGGGTCTAGTCTTTTTATTCCACCGCCATACGAAACCTACAACTAAGGCGAGAATGGAGTCAGAATAAAGTAATACGCAAAACTTCTATCGTGTGAATAACAACTGCAAATCAGTGAAAATTTTCTGCTACTGTTTCTAACCTTAATCCTAAGGGAGAATAGCGAAAACTCGAGCGGGTGCGCCAGTTCCATCTTTAATAAGCATCGGGATAACATAGAGCATAGCACCGGTAGAAGGGAGTTTGTCCAAGTTTGCTATATTTTCTAGAGCAAGCTTATCAGCAGCAAAAAGAACCTGATGTACTTTAAAATCCTCTGATTTTCCATAATCTACACTCGGAGTATCTATGGCAATCCCTGTTATATTTCTTTCTTTAATCAGAAATTCAACTGACTCAGGCGAAAAACCAGGGAAACTCAGGTCAGGAATTGCTTTTTCACCTTTTTTATTTGTTCCCAGAACCTTAACTCTATCAGGATAATGATTAGTCCCAATGCCAGTATACATGATGATCCAGGCATGATCAGGAACCTCTCCATGTCTTTTCTCCCAGTTTTTAATTTCCTCAACACCAAGAAGGTAATCTCGATTTTTCTCACATTTCTTAGTAACATCTATTTTGACTGCTGGTCCTATCCATTCCTCGAGAGGAACTTGATCGATAGTACGCCCATTCTGAGCAAAGTGAATAGGAGCATCTGAATGGGTTCCTCCATGCTCAGATGCACTGTATTCATTAGAAGCATACCACCACCCTCCTTCAGAGATCCCCCAAAAAACTTTATCCAGTTTGAATCCTTTAGCAGTAGGCCAATAAATCGTATCTTCGTCATAAGGGTATGTCATATCCAACAACTTATCCTTGAAATTGTACGTGTAGAGAAAAACTCCGCCAATGAACATAATGAAAACAAGCGCAATCCATTTTTTCAGATAACTTTTCTTCTTCATCATTTATGCCTCCTTTTCATAGTAGCTCCTTTACCTTTTTCTTCTGAAGATTGTCCAGGATAAATTCTAAATATGAAACACTAATGCACCACTCTTTCCCCTTCTTTCTGCCTAAAACTGGCAGAATATTTTTATGTCTCCTTATTGAAGAATCTACTTTATAACCTTTGAATATACTGCTTTCAGGACTCCAGAATAGTGAGGATTTGATTATGGGGAAAGAGCTATGAGACTCTCTTTATTACGACTAGAGTCATATCATCCATTTGGTCAACACCGGAAGTAAAAGTGCCAACTTCATTTTTAATTTTTTTCAAGAGTTTCTGAGCTGATAACTTTGAGTGCTTCTTGAGAATGTCTATAAGCCTATTTTCGTCGAATTCTTCTTGTTTTTTATTCCGACTCTCAGTAATTCCATCTGTAAAAAGAAGGGCAACATCTCCAGGCTTTAAGACAATTTTTTTTGTCTCATACTCACTAGAAGGAAACATCCCCAAGCACAAGCCGCTGCTTTCCAAACGACAAATCTTCCCCTTACAATCAAGAATGAATGGAGGATTATGTCCTGCATTTACATACTTTAACTCACCACTCTTCTTATTCAATTCGCAGAAGAAAAAAGTTATAAATTGATTTGGAGAGGAACTGCGGTGGACAAAATCGTTGAGCCTGACTACCATTTCTTCTAATTTATAGTGAGGATTAAGTTCTGAGTGAATGCCAGCTCTTAAAGATGCCATAAAAAGCGAAGCACTGACTCCCTTTCCTGATACATCAGCGATAATAATCCCCAAACGATCAGGATCAATGGCAATAAAATCGTAATAGTCACCCCCAACTTGATAACAGGGGATATTAGAGCCTGAGATATCGTATTTTTCAAATTCAGGATTTTCTTTGGGAAGAAAGTCCCTTTGAATCTGTGCAGCGAGTGCAAGCTCTTTTTCCATTTTCTCTTTCTCGATTGCTTGTTCGAAAAGCTTAGCGTTCTCGATTTTTACTGCAGCTAAATTTGACAAGAGAGTTAGAAGTTTTAGATCTTCATCAGAGAATTGTTCAAGAAGAGATATCCTGTCTGCATATACAATTCCTATGATTTCCTTATTGTTCCATAGAGGAACACACATCGCTGAATGGATGTTTGAACTAATAATGCTCTGTTGAGCTTTAAACCGCGTATCAGCCTGGGCATCACGTATCAAGATTGATGAATTCTTATTGAGTGCCATATCGACAATGCTCTGACTAACTTGAATTTTGCGTTTTTCAAGGCTTTTATTGTTTACACGGACAACTTTTGGAATCAGTTGTGCAGGATTGCCTTCTCTTAGCATCAAAATCCCTCTGTCCATAGGAAGATTCTGATTAATCAAATTCATAACGTGGTCTAAGAGCTCATCCAGGGGCATATGAAAAATAAGAGCCTTGCTAACTTCACTTATTATAGAGTAGGCTTTGTGTTCAGATTTTATTTTATCTAGATCAAGAGCAGCTACAGTGGCTTTAAATGTTGTATCTACATCTGGTTTCTTTAATATATCCTGAAGGTTCATTATGGTATTAATGTTTGTGGAGGGAGAGGGAGCCTCTGAAACTTCAACCTTTGTTTCAATTTCTCTGTCAAAAGCTATTCTTGTGGAACCTATAAGGATCTCGTCCCCTGATTTAAGATCGGTCTCGGCTTTAATTTTTGCACCATTGACAAATGTCCCATTCTTGCTGCCATTATCGCGAACTATGTATCCTTTATCCGAAGGATAAATAAAAGCATGATGTCCTGAACTGTACGGGTCATTGATGGAGATTTCATTGTCAGGTGAACGACCAACAGAAATCTTTTTTTTCTTGAGCGGGAGCTGAAACGTCTCTCCTTCTCTTGGATAAACATATAGTATAGGCATTTTAACTCGTTTTTAATTATATCCCTAAGAAAGAAGTAATTTCAATAAAATTCAATTCTTTTCTAGAGTTTTAAGCATCCTTTTACATCGCTTGACCTTATCGTCAAAAGGCAGGTCATCCACCAAGGGAAAGAGAGCATCTTTTATTTCTTTCTTCAATAAATTATCTAAAAGCTCAAGAGAATAATCTATTGTTTTTTTGGTTCCGGCACAAATATTTTGATAAGCTTTAATAATGTCCTCTTGAGGATATATAAGACTCAACAACTCAAAAACCTGTTTAAGTGATCTAGCTAAATTATTCTCTAAATCAGGGACTAAAAGGGCCCTTTTCTTGTTGTCCTTTAAATCATGAATCTCTATTAAAACCAGGTAACATTTTTTTATTACGAGAAGTACTTCATCTTGAAGTATCCTATCCTCGAAATGAATTTGAGGATTCTCTGATTTGAGTTTATAAATAGCCTCGATGATTTCAGACTCTAAATCCTTACTTTCCCTTCGGAGTTCTAGGGTTAATAAATCTGCTGCTCTTTGAGAACCAGCTTGAGCTAGAATCTCTGGGATTGCTCTCCTTATGTTTAAATCTTCTTCAGGGTCCCCTAAATAATCCTTTAATGTTCCTAGAATTTTATTCCCATATTCCAATAATGCTTTGTTAGCCATATGACTTACAGGAGGATTGCTCAACTGCTGAACCACAAGAGGAACAAATTCTCTTTTCTTGAGTTTTCCTGCACTTTCCAGGGCGTACCTTAAAACTTCTGGCGATTCATCCCTGAGTAATTTTCTAAGGTTATGAGTAAGAGGAGAATTTGGATCCATCATTCCGAGAGCCTTTGCTGCCTCCATTCTCGAAACTTCATCCTCCTTACCTTCTTTTTGTACGATTTGATCAATATGTTTTCTCATCAGTTCCTGGTAGACATCGAGAGACATGATTTCCTTCACCTGTTCATCGATACTCTCGTCATCCAAAACATCATCAGCTTCTGGAATAAAAACTTCCCCGTCTAACTCTAGAAAAGAATCCATGGAAGTCGCTCTTACCTCTCCTGTTTTATAGGAAATTATTTTCTTCAATTCAGGGCTCAATTTCTCTTTTTTTATAATGTCAAGGAGATTCATTGCGTATAAGACTGAACTCCTCTTTTTACTTACAAGGGTATCAAAAACCAATTTTGTCATATCAACATCAATCTTCTCCCTTATAAATTTATCAGCATCTTGCCATTTTATTTCCAGCTTCTTCTTTACTATGCCCACATACTCCTTGTTTACCATAACAATAAAAAACATCCATCCGATGATAAAAATAATTGTGGCCAAGCTAATAAGCTTGATATTAAAGTGCAAAACTGAAAAGAAAAAGATTATAAGCAGAGCTCCCAATCCTTTAGCAAACTTGTTGACGAACATGTCAATGAACACTTTAGCCTTATACTTGATATCTGGAGAAATAGGAATATAGAGCAATTCTCTGACAGATTGCCTGAGGGAATGAGTAAGACTTTTATCACCTCCCTTGACAAGAACAGCCCAATAAATCAAATGCATCATCGGAACTAAAAAAATTGCACCGGAACAGACTATTAAAAAGAAAGGAGCGATAAGAAGAGCTATGAGCATTCCAAAATTTCTTAAGATGCGATTGGTCGCAAGAATATGGAGTACAGAGGAAAAAATATTCAATATAGTGAAAAAAGTCCCGAGGAAAGACGTTCTTGAATCCATTTCACGATAGGTCTCTTCAACGACATAGTTGAACTGAAAATCAATCAAAGTTGCTACCACAATAGCCGAGGCCATTATTCCTGCTAATAATAACAAATAACGATTTGTTATTAAGAGGTTAAAACTTTTACCGTATCCAACCTTTGGCCTCTGCTTTTCTTTGGATTCTTTGATTTCTTCTTTCTTTTCAGGCTGATGAAATCTGTAAATCAGATTGACTATAATCAGACATAGGGCAAGCATTACAGGACATATTAAAAGGAGATCTGTTGTTCCTACAATTTTTGCAAGACGGGAAGCAAGAAAAGAGCCCCCAATGCCTCCCAGAAGTCCTCCAGTTACAAAAAAACCTACTAGCCTCCTTGCTTGGCGAGGATTATAAATATCATTGACGATAATCCAGAATTGAGTCACAGAAGTTGCGATAAAGATATCTGACCAGAACCAGTAAATCATTGAAAGCCATGGCCACTTATATTCAAAGAGAAACCAGAAAAGGATGAGATTTACTATAAAAAAAACCAAACAGAGCGAAATAAACAGCTGTCTCTTTAAAACATGCAATAATTTAGAGTTTAAAGAGACCACAAAGCCGATCAAGAGAGCGGTCAAGAGGTAAGCATAAGGCAATCTTTCGGATGAAAGCCATTCCAAGTAAAGAGAAACCCTTACAGGTTTGATAATGTAAGCAGGAAAAGTAATCAGGAAAAAATAAAAAAACATAAGGATAGAGGTAAATGTTTCCTCTGGCCTGACATCAACAAAACGAGATAAAAGTTTATATAATGAGTGCCTCTCCATACTGTTTTTTAGAACTCAGGAAGATTTTTTAGCAGATTTTGGCATCTTCTTACTCTTTCTTCAAGAGAGATGCTCTCAATGATAGGAAAAATGAGATCTTTTATTTCTTTCTTTAAGATGTTATCAAGAAGCTCAAGTCCATAAGCCACTGAATCTTTAGTTCCTGTCCTGACATTTTGGTAGGCTTTAATTATGTCTTCCCGGGGGTATATAAGTTCTAATAATTTAAAAATATCCGCAAGGATAACATTAAGATTTCTCTCCAATTTTATGCATATCTCTTCTTTTTTTCCTTCGGATGCAGAATCGTAAAACTCAATCAATAACTGGTAGTACTCCTTTGCCGCTTTGGCTATTTTTACCTCAATAATCTTTTTTGAGAATTGAATATCAGGCTTTTCAGAGCGGATTCTATTCAAAGCATCGATGAGCTCAGTATCAATATCTCCTTTATTCTCTGCCAATTCCCAAGATAACAAATCTGCAGCCTCTTGAGTACCTATACGAGCCAAAACTGATGCTGCTGCCTTCCGTAATTCAATATCTTCTCCTAAATCTGCCAGATAATCTGTAATAATTCCGATTACTCTTGATCCGTATTTTTCAAGGGCGGCACTTGCATCTTCCCTCATTAAAGGACTCTGTAATTTCTCGATTATGGCCGGAACATGTTCCCTCTTCTTCAATCTTGCTGCGCTTTCAACAGCATATCTCGCGACTTCTCGCGATTCATCCCGGAGAAGCTCCTCGAGTTTTTTAACAAGAGGAGAAGTAGATTCCATCAATCCGATAACTTTTGCCACTTCCATCTTTGATGTTTCTGTTTCTTTGCCTTCATCAACCAGCACTTTTCCGATATAGTCCTTCATGACCTCCTGATAAACATCCAGGGACATTATTTCATTTATTTCTTTTTTTAAGATTTCTTCATCTAATGAATCCTCTAAATCAAGTACCCAAGATGAATCTTCTACTTCAAAAAGGTCTCCTAATGAAGAAGCTCTTATTTCATCTGTTTTATAAGAAATTAATTTTTTCACCTCAGGTGTCAGCTTATCCTGCTTTATTAAATCGAAGAGATGCATGGCATAAAGGACCGAACTCCGATTTTTACTTTCAAGAGTGTCAAAAACTAATTTTGTGTAATCAAGGTCAACTTTTTCAGCTACTTCTCTATCCGCCCTGTCCCATTTCATTTTCAATTTCTCTTTAACAGTATTGGTGTATTCTTTACTAGTCTTCAGATTGAGCAGAACCCAAGCTAGAATAAAAACAGCAGAAAAAGCGCTTACAACCTGGACTCTCAGTTGCCAGTCAAGATGGAAGAAGATAAAAACCAACAGTACCAAGGCTCCGATTCCTTTGGCAAATCTACTGAGGAACATATCGATAAATACTTTAGCCTTATACTTAAGCTCTGGTGAAATAGGAATATAGAGCAGCTCACGTACAGACTGGTTAAGGGAAAAAGAGAGGCTCTTATCGCTGGCTTTGATGATGATAGCAAATAATAGGATAGGAGAAGCAGCAATTCCCAGAGAGCAGAGGAGCAACATTACAGGATAAATCAAGAGAGCAAATCGGATACCAAAGCGCTTTATTAGGTTGCTCGTCAATAAAAGTGAAAGAAAAAAAGGAAAAACCAACAAAATTGCATGAAAATATCCAAAAAAGGCAGTCATTTTATCCACATCTACTGTCATGTCGATTACACTTTTAGACTGCCAGTCAATAAAAGTTGAAACAATCCACGTTAAGGCCACGACTGCAGCCAGGAGCTTTAAATAATAATTCTTCCTCACTGTATCAAAGCTAGATTTAAAGCCTACTTTAGCTGTTTTCTGCATTCCTTCTCTCTCTTTACTGGTAATTCTATCAGGCACAGGCATCATCTTCTTCTGCCAAATAAAAATGTAATTTACGATAAAAACACTGATGATGAGTATTCCAGAAGCTATAAAAAGAAGGTAATCTGGGAAATCGAAAGCTAATAGCCACGTTAACAACCCTCCTACAACACCTCCTAATATACCTCCGCTGACAAAAAAACCAGTAAGCCTTCTGAATTCCCTCGGATTGAAAATATCGTTCACCAATATCCAGAATTGAGTCGCTACAACGACGCCAAAAATATTAGCCCATACCCAAAAAGTGAGTGGCATCCAGCTCAATCTTCTATTGAAGAACAGTCCTGAAAGGCAACAGGTAACGATGAAAAAAATGAGGCTTGATATAATTAGAATTCTTCTGGGAACTTTGGCTTGAAACTTAGAATAAAAGTGAACAAAGAAACCTATAAGAACAGCCGTTAATAGATAGGCAATTGGAAGTCTTAAAGATCCCTTCTCTATCAGATACTTTGCATCCCTGACAGGTTTAATAATGTAGTACGGAACCATGATCAGGAAAAAATAAAAGAAGAGAAGGAAAGAGATGGTTTTCTCGCCTGGTTTAAAATCTACTATGTTAGATAATAATTTATTGATGTGATTTCTTGCCATAGAATGGCTCTAAAAATAATATGTGGAGAGGACTAATCTTTAGGAAAGCTTCCCAATGCTGAATCTTCATCGTCAAATATATCGAAGACTTTGGTGAGCATTGTTACCTGAAAGACAAGGTAGAGCTTTTTCGATATCTTTGCTATCTTTAACTTTCCGCCCAAATTGTTCGTGGAGATATAGCTGGCTAAAATTTCACCAACTCCAAAGCTATCAATGAATTCAACATCCTGAAAATTGAGAAGAATATTTCTTTTTCCAGCATCTAATTGATCCTTAACAAGCTGATGAAGAGTTACATCAGAAATATCTGATCTTCTTATTTCACCTTCAATATCAAAGATAATAACATCATTTTTTTCTCTTGAACTTATTTTCATTTTTCCCACTTTCTCTTAATATCTTAATTTATCTTTTTTGCTCATTTTTTCAGATTTATTCCCTTTTCCAGACTACCCAGCTATTTCGTACTTTCTCCTCTTTTTCATCAGATACTGTTTCTTTTCGGCTTCCTTCTTAGCTTTTTATCAAAAGAAAAGTTTAAAGTCAATCCATTTGAATCAAATAAATTTGTAATGTGTTGCCCCTCCTAAAGCAGTATTTTCTCTCATTTGAAAATCTTGATTATTACTGCAGTAAACAACAAATATATATAAGATTAAAGCCAGAAGAAAATGTTTGCGATAAATGCAGACCTCTCCTCTTATCTGGATCTCACTCTTCCTTCCTCTTGGTTCGGCGGAATAACTTCAGAAGATCTGAGAGTTTTCCTTTGATGTAGCCTTCTCTGATAAAAACCGGGCCTTCTTCAGGCTTGATCCATTTTATGTATTTCCCCTTCTTTAGGTCTTGAGAACTTCTTGCTAAACCGATTTTAAAATCACCATCTCTGGTTTGAATTATAGCCACGTTAACTCTCTCGTCATCTGGAGATGTATATTGAGTAGCAGCAATTATCTTATCTTTTCGGGGAGACTTCCTGAAGATAAGTTCTTTAATAATTGATTGAGGCAAGTCTTCTTCCCTAAGTCCTTCGCGTTCTCGACTTGATTCTGTTCTCTCAACAATACCAACAATAGAAGTATTTCCAAAGCCGCTCATGTTAAACCAGAGTCCATAATTCACACTTTTAAGCTCTTCACCGAACATATCTTTATACTGGTTATGTCCACGGAGCTGCCAAACTAGTTCTACTAACTGAGCCCCACCTGATGCTCCCAAGGGATGAGTCCTGGCTAAAAACCCACCAGAGCGATTTATGTAAATCTTCCTCCCCTTCTTGTTTTTTTCTTCAATAACAAACTTATGACCTCGTCCCCTTTCTGCTAAACCTAAATCCTCAGCAGAAATCCAGGTAACTGGTTTGAAAGCATCATGGAGCTCAAATAAGTCTATTTCTTGGGGATTTAAACCAGCTTCTTTGAAGGTCTCCCTTCCTGCCAGCACTGCAGCTTCAAGGGATATGAGCGTTTTCCGCTCTGCTATCTTAATATTGTCAAATGCGGATTTGACACTTGTTAATTTTATGTCTGTAGGAGTTGGGACTAAGTACACTGCTCCAGCCCCATTATATGAACCACTGCAGTCAAATTTTGTTAGAGGCTTGGCTATTACTCGGTTTATTTCAGGATTATCGTATTCTTTCCTGGAGATTGGCTTCTTAAAGTAAGCAATTTCATTCAAGGATCCATATTTCTGGCTTAATACACTCATGTTGAAGCACGCATTTCTGAATACCTTTTCAGAAATTTTGTAAGCATCCATGTATTCATAGCTGGCTAAGGCAGCCACAGCAGGCATCTCACCTAAGCCCCGTTCCCTTTCTTCCTCGGCAATAACAGTAGAAATTTGAGAAGGTATGTCTTCATTCCTTAACTTTCCCTTCATCTTCTCCCCGAAGGTAACTAAAACCTTCAAACCTGAAGAGGCCAGCCGCTTCCCCAGTTCAACAGCAGCCGCTCCTGTGGCTGATCCCCTCTCCACATGATAAATCTCAATATTTCTCGCAAGACCCAATTCTATTCCTACAAGAGAATCTAGTCCTGTTTGCCTCGCAAATCCTATTGGGTCCATACACCCAACAACCAAGCAATCGGGCATTAAATCAGAAGTAAAGGCAACAGAATTTTGGAGTGTTTTCTGGCAGGCATCCGCTAAGATCACTCCAATCGGCCTGAAATCTTTACCGAAAGGAGTCATACCAACGCCCGCAATAAATACTTCACTCATATAAGAGCGCCCTTTTTATAATTCTTAATTTTTTTATCTTATGTTATTTTTACTCTTCACTGTTTACTTTATTCCCGTTAATTTCTTTCCTGTCTCTAATTAAATAATTACAGTATGAGAAGCTATCCCCTATAAGTATTGAAAATTAAAGATACAAGCTCTAAGATGCTGTGTCAAGAAGCCTACCCTCTAAGTCAATAAATAGCGAAATATCAAGATAATTTTACTTATCTCTCATCCCTGGAAACATCACATTTTTCGTGATAAATAGCTAATATTGTCGTGAACGAGTAACTATGCGGTTTAAAGGCACGCCCGCTCTTTTTATCAATTATCATGGAAAATGTGATGCTTACCTCATTCCTTGGTTATTGCAATGAATAATGGCTTTTTTTATAATAAAACTTAATCAATAAATGCAATAAATTGGGGTAAGCATAAATGTCAAATCACAATATTGCTATCATCGGAGCAGGCCCAGTAGGAAGCATTATGGCTGCTTACCTCGCCCAGAATAAAGAAAATATTTATCTTATTGATGTAAAAAGAGAGTTAATCACTGCCATAAACCAACGAGGAATATCTGTTACCGGTGTTGGTGATAACTTCAAAGCAAAAGTCAAAGGAACAGGCAATTCTGCAGCAGCTCTCGAAAGAGTTAATGTTGACTTAATCTTTGTAACGGTTAAACTCAACTATCTCGATTCCCTCTTAGATGAGATAAAAGTAAACTTTAAACCTGGCCAAAAAATTCTTCTCATACAAAATGGCATAGATAACGAAGATATAGCAGCTGAGAAATTCAGCCGCGATGATATTCTTAGGTTCGTCATTAATTATGCCGGGATGATTGTTGAACCAGGCATGGTTAAGATGTCTTTTTTTCATCCTCCCAATTATATTGGAGTTCTTTCTCCAAAAAATGAGCCCGTGGCTCGAGAGATCGCCGAATTCATAGGAGATGCGGGTTTGGAAACAGCTTTTTCCCCTGAAATAAAAAAGTACGAATGGAGGAAAACAATCCTCAACGCCGCGCTAATGCCCGTATGCGCCACTACAGGATTAACAATGAAGGATGCCATGGAATTTGAAGAAACACGATTTCTCAGTGAACAGATACTCCTGGAATCTATCCAAGTGGCAAAAAAACTAGGCTATGAATTTGAAGAAAACTTTTTCGATAATTGTCTTGCCTATTTATCTTCAGCAGGCCATCATAAACCTTCCACACTGTTGGATCTGGAAGCAGGAAATCCCATAGAGTATATATTCCAAGCAATCATTGACTACGGAAAGAAAACCGGGTCTCCTACTCCCTATCTCGAATCATTGACAAGAGTTCTTCGTACATTAGAGGCCAAAAATAGAAAGAAAAAATTGTAATACCCCTGGGTAACGAGCATTTCCCAATTTTTTCCTAGATAAATTCAATCTTATTATTAAATAAATAAAATTTATTAAATCTATAAATTTATGTTGAAATAAAAATTCAATTTAGTTAAAATTTTATAGAATGTTCATTTTTATATTTTATTACCATTAATTAATAAGGAGCAATTCATGATAAAACTCTCAACCAAGGGAAGGTACGGAACGAGATTAATGCAAAACCTCGCTTTTCACTACACCAACGGAAGTGAAGCAGTCATACTTAAAAATATTTCAGATGAGGAAGAAATATCTATCCGTTATTTAGAACAAATCATTATCCCTCTCAAAATTGCCCGGCTTGTAAAAAGCATAAGAGGAGCAGGAGGAGGTTATACGTTAGCCCGTTCGCCCTCTGAAATTAAAGTAAGTGAAATCCTCAAAGCTCTGGAAGGATCCTGTTGTCTTGTAGACTGTGTAGAGGATGAGGAATATTGCAATCGTATTCCTACTTGCGCTACCTACGAGATTTGGAAAGAAGCTACAAATATGCTAAAAAATTATTTTGAGGGCATATCCCTTCAAGACCTCGTTAAAATATCCAAGAGAAAAAATACTCAACTCAAAAAACAATCCTCTCGAGCATAATAAAGTCATTCCCTATAGGGGAATATCTAGAGCCCTATAAAATTAAACTATTCTCTCGATTTACTTTTTGGATCCTCTATTTTGGAGTTTAATTCATTTCTATAGAATAAAAAAATACCGTTCAATCATAAATAGATATTAATTCTGTTTAAAAATCATACTTAATACTTTAGTTTCTTATCATCCTTGCTCGATAATATCCTTTTCATTGGTACAATAGATATCATCATTTCTCCTCTTATTAAGTTGGGGACTTGTAATTAAAACTTATATTCATTACAATATTTATCTAGACGATAGACACTATAAATAAAGTAAAATGAAGAGCATAAAGAATTGGAGTCTAAAAAGCAAAATAATTCTTCATATACTTATAATTGGAATGCTGACAGCTCTTTTTCTTACATTTCTTTACATTGGAACTCAAAGAAATATCATTCATACAATGTCCCGACAAAAAGTAGAGCTTGTAGGCTCAATAATTGAAAACAGCATTTTTGCTGCCATGAAAGAAGGAAAAATAGGAAATATTCAAACATCAAGTCCTAAGAGAGATTCTTTAAGAACAGGCGAATTGCCAGCAGCTTTTGGTTGCATGACCTGGATCCAAACAACAATTCAAGAACTCGCTTCTTCGAGAGCCATAAAAAAAATTCGCTTTCTCACTCCTCAGGGAAAAATAATACAATCCACTGATGAGAAAGAAATTGGAAGCCTCCCAGGATCAAACACAATTCAACATTTAGAAGAATTTCTCTTAAAAAAAACTCAATCTAATATAATATTCATCAAACAAAAATCTACAATCCAGAGCTTTCATATTATTGAAAACAGGAGAGAATGCTTTGATTGTCATTCTTCTAAAAAAAGGATCAACGGAATCTTGGAAGTGAATATTGATTATACTGCTTCGTCTGCCCTCCTCAAAAAAAGCCAGTTTAAAGGTATTATCCTAGCAATTTTTGCTGTAACAACTCTAACTCTCATCATCCTTCGACTTTTTGAGAAATTAATCAATCGCCCTATCTCTAAGCTGAAAGAAAAAATGAGAGAAGTCCAAGATGGAAATCTGAATATCCAGTTTCCCTCAGTAAGAAACGATGAAATAGGAAGTCTTGCCAAGAGCTTTAACGTAATGATACACAAACTGAAAGATGCAAACAATAAAATAGAGACGCTGTTTAACCAGCAGATCGAAAAGGCAGAACATCTCGCATCTGTTGGTGAGTTAGCCGCCGGGCTTGCTCATGAAATAAAAAATCCCATAGCAGGAATGAAAGGCGCTCTAGAAATCATCAATCAAAAAACCGACCCTTATGACGAAAAAAAAGAAATATTCATAGAAATGCTTTCCCAAACAGAAAAAATCAACAGAGTAATTCAGGACTTGTTAAGCTATGCAAAGCCAAAGGAAATGAGTTTCAGCTCTGTCAACCCCAACGAATGCATTAAAAATGCGCTCAAACTGGCAAAATCTCAAATGAACAGCAAAGAAATCAGTATTCATTATCAGGGCATCGAAAACCACAATTTAGTGAGTATTGACGCCGACAAAATTCAGGAAGTCATACTTAATTTAATGCTGAACAGTATTTCAGCTATAGGAGAAAAGGGTCAGATATCCATTGTGCTTGATAAAAAGAACAATAAAGAATTAGAAATTATGTTTTCAGATGACGGCATAGGAATAAAAAATGAATACTTATCTCAGATATTCAATCCTTTCTTTACAACAAAGAACAGAGGCACTGGCCTAGGCCTTTCAATCTGCAAAAAAATAATAGAAGCCCACAACGGTTCAATTGAGGTCGAAAGTAATGAAGGACAAGGGACAACATTCATTATAAGACTACCAGTAATAATATCTTCTGATTAAACATGCGCACGAAGAAAATCTTAATAGTAGACGATGAAAAATTAATCCGTTGGAGTCTCAGCCAAAAACTAAACGATTGGGGTCATGAAGTCCTCTCTGCAGAAAATGGAGAAAAAGCTCTAAAGCTTACTGAAGAAGAGATGCCCGATCTTATTATGCTTGATGTAAAGCTCCCAGACAAGAAGGGAACAGATTTACTGGAGGACTTAAAAAAGATCAAACCAGAGCTACCTATAATTATGATCACGGCTTTTGGAGTAATAGAGGATGCTGTGACAGCTATGCGCCGTGGAGCCTATGATTTCATTACCAAGCCTATAGACTATACAAAACTTCAGAGCACTATTAAAAATGCATTGGAAACAGCCTTTTTGAAACGAGAGCTCGCTTATTACAAAGAAAAAGAAAAGAAAGAATTTAACACTAACCAGATAGTTGCCCATTCAAAAGCAATGAAAGATCTTCTAGAAATGGTCAATAAAATAGCCCAAAGCGAAGTCTCAATAGTCCTCTTGCAAGGAGAGAGTGGCACAGGGAAGGATCTTTTAGCTCAAGCTATTCATCATCTTAGCCGCCGTAGAGACAGAACTTACCTAGCAATAAACTGCTCCGCTATCCCTGACGATCTCCTTGAAAGTGAACTTTTTGGCCATGAAAAAGGAGCCTTCACAGACGCCAAAAAACAAAAAAAAGGGCTGGTCGAGCTTGCCGACGAAGGCACACTGTTCTTAGATGAAATAAGCACTCTAAATCTCCATCTCCAAGCAAAGCTTCTCCGGTTCTTAGAAACCCATACATTTAAAAGAGTAGGAGGACTCAAAGACATCGAGGTTGATCTTAGAGTAATTGCTGCTACAAACCAAGACATTGAACTTGCTTCCCATGAAGGGAAATTTAGAAGAGATCTATTTTACCGGCTCAATGTATGTCCTGTTTACATCTCCCCTTTGAGAGCCAGGAAAGAAGATATTGCTCCTTTAGTGAAACATTTTATATCCCATTACAACATAAAATTCCGAAAAAATATCAGTGGTCTAACCAAGGAAACAAAAAAACTTTTTCTGGAATACGATTGGCCAGGAAATGTCAGAGAATTAAAGAATGCTGTAGAAAGAGCCATGATTTTCGAGGAGGATTCTCTGATTTCTACAAGATATCTTCCCATCCACTTAAACAAAAATACTTCTCATTTTACAAGGCCCTCTTCAGAAGAATTGCTAGACAAAAACCTTTCACTTGCTGAAATGGAAAAAAGACTTCTAATAAATGCTTTGAAAAAAGAGAATGGAAATAAAACAAGGGCAGCAAAACAGTTGAATATCACGCGAGACACATTGCGCTACAAGATAAAAAAATTAAAAATAAATCCTGAAAACTTTCTTTCTTCTTACTAATTTATTTCTGTTCCTTCATTAAAATGTCTATACCATAAAAATATTTTAATAATCTATTTATTGAATCAATTTTATGGGAAATATAGCTAATCAGTGGGTCAAATCCCCCATTATTTCCCATCTTTTACAATTTACTCCTAAAGCTGAATCTTATTTCCTTTATTTTCAATCAAATAAAAAGTTAATAATTTAATCCTACTTGGCATAAAAATTGCTAAAATAGTTTCCAGGGAAAGGTTTATTGAAAAAAATTTTAATAGTAGACGACGATAAGCTCATCCGGTGGTCTCTAAAAGAGATTTTCGCTCAGGAAGGATATGAAGTGGATACTGTAGCTACTATTCAAGATGCACTAAAGCGAGTTATAAATAATAAATACAACCTTGTTTTTGCTGATATAGAAATAAGCAAAGAAAATGGCATTAAAATGATAAAAAAAATTCATGAAATCCAGCCACCAGCTAGAATCATAATTCTGTCAGCTTATCCAAAAGAACATATAGAATCTTTATTAAGTGGCAAAAACATTTTTTCTATAATTGAAAAGCCCTTCCAAGCTGAAAAAATTAAAGACATCGCTCGAGATGCTTTAAATATCTAAATATAAAAGAAAGGAGGTGGAAATCAAACAGGGAAAAAATAATTGGGAAAAAGCTAATGAAATTTATGATATATTTATAAGAAGGAGAACACGATGAAAAAAAACAAATTGCTAATCGTCACTATTACATCTGCTTTTGTACTTTTCGGTACCCTTCTTCTTCTCCCCTCTTTCGGAGCAAAAGAACCTGCTGATCAAGGAGAATATGTCGGATCTGAAACGTGTATGGAATGTCATGAGGAAATCGGAAAAGCTTTTCAGAAAACCATACATGGAAGACTTGCTGACTTTGAGCTTAAGGGAAAAATCTCCATCTGTGAAGCTTGCCATGGTCCAGGAAGCGCTCATGTGGAAGAAACTGATCCAACAAAAATTATCCGCCTGAAGGAGCTTACTCCTTCAGAGGCAGGAGAGATTTGTATGAAGTGCCATCGGAGTGGAATACAGATGAACTGGCCTGGAAGTGCTCATGATATAAGTGGAGTATCATGTACAAGTTGCCACAATCCTCATGCTGTCTCAAAAAATCAACTTGTAAAAAAAGACCCAGACCTCTGCTACTGGTGCCATGCCAATAAAAGAGCTCAAATGAACTTCCCTTCCCATCACCCTATTCGTGAGAAAAAAATGAACTGTTCCTCATGTCACGATTCCCACGGTGGAGGAGAAGGGAATATTAAAGCGGAAACACTCAATGAACTCTGCCTTAGCTGCCACACTGAAAAACAGGGCCCCTTCTCATTTGAACATGTCCCTGTTGTTGAAAATTGTTCCATTTGCCACGACTCTCATGGAAGCCTAGCCAATCACCTTCAGCGCCAGACAGAACCATTTATCTGTATGCAGTGTCATACAGGACATGAAGACCTCCGCCATCCTGCTACGAGTGAATCAACCTGGAACATCAGCTTTTTCACCAGATGTACCCACTGCCATTCCCAGATTCACGGAAGCGAAAATCCTTCGCTGTCAGGCTCCGGAAGATTCGTAAGATAGGAGTTAACAATGAGAAAAAGAATATCTACAATCATTGCAATCATTGGATTAGCTTGTGTTTCCTTAAGCTTTATTGAAGCCCGAGATAGGGAAAACGCAGCCAATGTTCCCAGCGAATTAGTCACTTCACTGCTTAACAGCTTTTCCTTAGCTCCTGAAGGAACTGCGAAAGAGAAAAAAGCTGAAATTACAGGTCACATCTCCATCTTCCAGAGATATCTGGCAACAAAAGAAAGCGAGCTGCCTTTGAATGTCTCGGGTCTTTCTGGAGGAAGAGCAGCTGAATTTGCCACTGTTGGCTCTTCTGCTGGAACCGGATTTGGACTAATGGGCTTCTTCGGAGGAAAAAGTGCATTTAATCTCACAGGCAAGTTCTACCACAAAGATGAACAGTCCTATTATGCAAGCCTAGATTTAGGCCGAATTGTAAGAACTCAAATTAAGGCTAACCGCTTCTTCCACCGCCTTGACCATGATCCCCTAACTAATGTAGATCCTGATCCTGAAGCTCAGAATGAATTCCCCTTTGTAGACAGCAATCCTGATGATGTGTATTCCACAACCCGGACAGAAATAATAAACAAGACAGATTTTGTAATCCCCTCTCTCCCTAACCTAAAGATTAAATCCCAGGTAAGATATGTCCATGAAAATGGTTTACAGCAGGCAAGGACTATGGACATGTGTTCAGTATGTCACGTTGAGGCTAAAACTCAAGGAATTGATCAGAAAACAAGGGATTTCATTCTTGGAGCTGAGTTTAAAACAAAGGGGATAGCTGTGAGCTATTCTCACCTTGGACGGAGCTTCGAAAACAAAGCCAATCCTGTTTACCATGAATATTCAGATCCTCGCGGTAGCTTTGTTTTTTCTGGAAAGCAAGAATTCGCTGTCATTCCAGATTCAGAAAAAAGCGCAGATACTGTCAAGGCTAAAATTGATGCAGTAAAGAATACATCGCTATTTGGAAGCTATACTATGGCAAAAGTAAAAAATAAAAACAGCAACGGTAAAGCAGATATCAAAAACTTTCTCTCCCGTTTTCGCGCTATTCTGGCCAGAGGCCTCAACATTACTCTTAAGTACATGAGCAACAAGTACGAAAACAAAATGAATCCTGATTTTACATTCGACTCACAAACTCTCACAGCTAATCATTTATCCAAAGATGGATATACTCTAGGAGCCGATGCTTCATACCGAATCCCAAAGCAAAAAATTCACATACGGGCTGGCTTCGACTACAACAGCCTGAAGCGAAACTTTAGCTGGGCTACAGGAGTAGATGAAGAAGAAAAGAGCATCATGGATAAATACCTCAAAGAGATGAAAACCACTTCATACCGCTTTGGGGCAGTTTTCTATCCTTCCATAAAACTTAGAGGCTTTCTCCGCTACAATAGGAAAGATATAGAAAATCCAGTTGGAATGCCTATGTTAGCAGAAGAAAATCCTGTCGATCCAACTACAGAACGCTTCATGACTAACTTGTACACTGATGTAAACCTTGTCTCAGCAGGGTTATCAGTAACACCAGCCAACAGATTCTCTCTTTCCGCAAATTATTTCTACAATTCCAGTAAAAACGATGTGATAAACTCAAGCCAAAAAAGAAACAACTTTGTGTTGAGCTTATGGTATGCCCTGACTAATAAAGTTTCACTAACTGTATCATACAGTTATCTGGATGATAAAATAGTTAACAGTCTTATCTACGGGACACAATATGAGTATCAAGGCAACAAGATTGCACGAGAAGATAAAGATGTTCCCTATACTAAAAAAGCAAATGTGTTCTTAGTTGCCCTTGATGTACGTCCATCTGATGATTTTTCGATATTCGGTGACTTTTCTGTTACTAAAGGAGAATCATACTGGGAATCTACAGGAATCCTGGGCAGTGAAATTGACACATCAGGACTTGCTGATTTTAGTGATCAGGATTTGACTCACTACAGAATATCTGCTGGCACGAGCTACACTTTCTTAAAGAGCACCTACCTGTTCTGTAAATGGAAATACGAAGAGTACAAAGACAGAGCATTTATTGTCCACGGACATGGAAGCTATGCAGATTCAGGCAAATACCACATCGTCTATTTTGGATTCGGTTACAAGTTCTGATTAGGATAAAATCAGGAAAACCATAAAGAGCAACGTACTTTTCTGAGGGGAGGTTAATACCTCCCCTTTTTTCTTTATTACTCTTTAAGGAAATAGCCACTTCAGCCTGGGAAAAAGAATTCAATAAGGAAGTATTTCCAAATCTGCGGTGAAATAAAGCTATTCATATAAGAAGTCTTTGGGAACGAACGAAGTGACCATTGAAGATTTAGCCTTCGTGGAACAGGCTACTTTTTTTATAAAAAACAATTTTTATTATAAAACATGGCTGCTTATGGCTTTGTTACTTTTCTAAAAAAGTAGCCTGTCCCCTTTGCTAAAAATATTGTAAAATCTTAACTAATCCTATATAATTAGTAATTATATTATTTAGAATCAATTAATCACTGAGGATCTCAATTCATATGAAATCAATTTTAAGATTTTTTAGCTCAGTTAAACTAGCCATCGTTCTGTTTATTATCATTACTAGTGCTTCCATAGTTGGTACTTTAATTCCACAGGGGCAAACTCTTCCCGAGTATACTGCTCGCTTCGGTCAACTCGCAGATCTTTTCACAAGACTTCAGCTTACAGACCTTTATCACTCATGGTGGTTCATCGGTTTACTCTTCTTCTTTGCCTTAAACATTATCATATGCACGCTTACCCGGCTTATCCCAAAACTTAATAGAACATTCAAGCCGAAGCGTGTATTCGAGCCAAAAAACATTAATACTTTAAAAATAAAAGAGAAATTCAATAAAAGTTGGAGCTTAGTCAAAACCAAGGAAGCTTTGAAAAAAGAATTCTTAACCAAACATTACCGCCTCCATGAAAATTCAAAAGAAAATAAGACATATCTTCTCGCCAGGAAAAAGATAGCAGGCTGGTTTGGAGCTGACATTGTTCATCTCGGCCTTATTACTATTCTCACAGGAGGAATTATCAGCGGAATTGGTGGATTCAAGAAGAATTTGACTTTCACCCAAGGAGATATTCTTTCTGTTCCTCAGGCTAATTTTAAGCTGAGGCTTGATAAATTCGAAACAGAGTACTACTCTAACGGCAACGTCAGAGACTGGAAAAGTACACTAACGGTCTTTGAAGAAGAAAAGCCTCTCTTTAGCAAAATTATCGAAGTCAATCATCCACTTTCTTATAAAGGATTTGTCTTTTACCAGAGCAGCTATGGATGGAATTGGGAAAACCCATCCTTAGAGATTTGGGTCAAAAAACGAAATGAACCTTCTTTTTTCAGGAAGCTAAACCTCAAAGTTGGTGAAAAAATAAAGCTTGAAGATGAAGACCTAATTTTTTCAGTGGCATATTTTATTCCTGACTTTTTTATAAACGAAAAAAACGAGATCATATCACGCTCCCTTGAACCTAACAATCCAGCAGCCTTCATAGAAGGATGGCAAGAAAATGAGAAAATATTTTCGGGCTGGATATTTTCAAAATTTCCAGACTATGCTCGCATCCATTCTCAGAAAGAAACCAATCTATCTTTTGAACTCAAGGACTTTACGGCTGGAAATTTCTCTGTGATTCAAGCAGTAAGGGATCCAGGTGTAAATATAATTTGGTTAGGCTGCTCTTTCTTAATGTTAGGCCTTGCTCTAGCCTTTTACTGGCCTCCCCGAGAAGTTAAAATTATTCTTGAGGAAAGTCATGGAAAAACAGAAGTTACTGCTGGTGGAATTGCTTCCAAAAGTAAAGATGCCCTTCAGGCAGAATTCGAGACGGTAATGACTTCTATCAGGAGATTAAAATGAATGAGTCAACTTTATTCCTGATTGCCTTCATTCTTTATATAGTATCAGCTTTTTTCTATTTTGCCTTTCTTTTCACTAAGATAAAAAAATCGGCCCAAATTGGCTTCGGCACAGTATTTGTTGGATTTATCTTTCATACAGTAGCTCTCATTTTGCGAACAGTAGAAAGCGGCCATGCTCCATTTACTAACATGTACGAATCCCTTTCATTTCTAGCCTGGGCCTCAATTATTGCCTATATTATTATTGAAGGAAAATTCAAAATTCGAAAAGCTGGCCCTTATTTTATGCTTATTGTTATTGCTCTGATGGCAGTCGCATCTTCGCCATTAATGCCCAAAGAAGCTACTCCTCTTGTACCTGCGCTCCAGAGCTATTGGTTATGGCTCCACGTGTCTGTAACACTACTTGGCGAAGCTTTTTTCGCCGTTGCTTTTATAACAAGCATCATGTATCTTGTGGCTGAATCGAAAGAAAAAAAGGGAAAAAAACATAGCATATCTTCCAAAAAACTCGACTCCATAAGTTACCGATGTATCGCCATCGGCTTTCCACTCTTTACCCTCGGAGGTCTTGTTTTTGGGATGATCTGGGCTTATAAAGCATGGGGAAGCTACTGGAGCTGGGACCCCAAGGAAGTGTGGAGCCTAATAACATGGTTTGTCTTTGCTCTCTACCTTCATACTCGAATTGTAATGGGTTGGAAAGGGCGCCGCTCTGCCTTTATCGCAATTTTCGGTTTTTTAGCAGCTCTTTTCACATACTTTGGTGTAAATTATCTTATTGCAGGCTTGCACAGTTATGCATGATTTAGTAAATCATTGAGTTTGTCCCAAAGTGACGGGATTAAAAGAAGTGTTCGAAAAAGGCAGTTCCATTGTCATTGCGAGCGATCGAAGAGAACGTGGCAATCTCATTGAAAACAAATAGATTAATGCCCTTTCTTAAGAGATTGCTTCATCGCTTCGCTCTTCGCAATGACAAGGCATCCCGTCACTTTGAGACAAAGTCAAATAATTAGTTTATCAGCAAAAGGTATTGCAATTTTTATAGTGACTATTGGGCCAGCTCAATTTTGGGTTATTAAATTGACAGGAAGTTTTGTTTCTCCTATAATTTATATCGTTTCAATATAGAAAATAGAAATTATGAAGAAAAAAAAGAAAAAGAGAATAATCATTTTTTCAATCTTAGGATTGTTCATCATCTTCCTTCTTGCATCCATAGAATACACATCACATTCTAAATTTTGCTACACCTGTCATTACATGAAACCTTTCTACCAGAGCTGGAAGACCTCATCTCATAGCCACATTGAATGCAGCATCTGTCATTATGCTCCAGGGCCTAAATCAAAAATCAGGGCCAAGATAGAAGGAATAATGCAAGTTGGACGTTACTGGACAAAGCTCTACTTGAAATCAAAACCTTGGGCTGAAATACCCGACGAAAGCTGCCTCCGCAAGGGATGTCACGAAAAAAGGCTCCTACAAGGACGAACAAAATTCAAAAAGGTTGTTTTTGACCATAAAATTCACTTTTCTGACTTGAAAAGAGGTAAGCGACTCCGATGCACGAGCTGCCATTCCCAAATTGTTCAGGGTGAACATATTACAGTTACTGAAAGTACTTGTTTTATCTGTCACTTTAAAGAAAGTGAACACTATCCTCAAATAGGCGAATGCTACCACTGCCATCATAAAGAAGATTTGATTTCAGAAAAAACCTCAAGCTTTAACCACTCGGTGGTTTTTGACAACAGTTTTGAATGCAACAAATGCCACAGCCAAACTATCATTGGTGATGGAGAGGTCCCCCGAGAAAACTGTTACAGATGCCACTGGGAAACAGATAGAGTTAAGAAATATAATGATACAGACTTCATGCATTCTACCCATATTGCCTCACATAAAATCGAATGCAACCAGTGTCACGTAGATATTCAGCATAAGATTGTAAAAGAAATTGAATCCATCGCTGATTGCCAGGCATGCCATACAGACTACCATAAAGCTCAAAAAATCCTTTTTACCGGAAAAGGTGGCAAAGGAATTTCTCATCCAATGCCAAATATCATGCTAGAAAAAGGATTGAGTTGCAAGGGCTGCCATATTTTCCATGAGGAAACTGGTGGCAGAATGATAAAAAGCGAAACTTTTATCTCTAAAGATAAAGCCTGCGAATCCTGCCACGGGAGGGGCTTTGCTAGGATTCTTAAGGAATGGGAAATCTCCACGAATAAAAAATTAAATAAAATTAAAGCTATTCATAAAAAAGCCAGCCAAGAACTCAAGCACGCCAAAAACTCCCAGAAAAAAAGGTTTCAAGAACTTCTTAACGAAGCTGCTTTTAATATAGACATCGTCGAAAAGGGAAAGGGAGTTCATAATGTCGCCTACTCCCAAGAACTGCTCTCAGCTTCCTATAAAAAAGTGGTAGAAGCTCTTCGTCTCATTAATTCTCGTTACAAACCTGAAAGTTTTCTCGCCGTGGCTAAAGAAATCCCTACTCAATGCTCCAACTGTCATACCGGAATTGAAGAAATCAACAGAGAAATCTTTGGCCTCATTTTTCCCCATAAAAGGCATTTGATTGAACAGAAAATCCAATGTAACACCTGTCATTCTAATGTCAGGAAACATGGGGAATTCATCGCCTCCAAACAAAGTTGTGCAGTTTGTCATCATAAGGACACAGAAAAAGATTGCACCACGTGCCATCAATTACAAAAACAATTCTACGAAGGCGGCAATTTAGATGGATATGAAATTCCAAAGGATATAATGTCTGAAGCTGAGGCCGAATGTGTAGATTGCCATCTTGGCCCTCAGAATCAAATCATCCGCTCTCAGGCAAACAAATGCCTGGATTGCCATGATGAAGAATACAGGGAAACTTTCTCAGAATGGCAGAATTCAGTAAAAAATCTTATTGAATCTGTGAGGACATCTTTGAAAGAGAAGAAAAAAATAAAGTTGTCAGGTAGAGAAAAAGCTCAACTATTAAATGCAGAAAATACACTTAAAAAGATTGAGCTGGACGGAAGCTCGGGGATTCACAATTACTCAGCCATTGAAGAAATATTGACAAATTTAAAACAAAAGCTACAATCTTTAGAAAATAAGGCTTCAAAATGAAGAGAAGAAACTTTATTAATTTATTCTTGGGAGGAAGCCTTACTGCAACTACTGTTGCCTTTCTTTACCCTATTATCCGGTATCTGCTTCCAACAAGGCAGACCGAGGCTGTTATAAAAAAAATAACAGCTGCAAAAGTAGGAGAGCTCGCACCGAATACACACAAAATCTTTAAATTCGGAACTTCTCCTGCTATTCTTATCAACACTCCCAATGGAGAGCTGAAGGCTTTTTCCGCTATTTGCACTCATCTCACCTGTACAGTCATTTTTGAAAGCGATACTGAAACGCTTCTTTGTCCCTGTCATAACGGAAGATTCGACTTGGGCGGAAATGTTGTTTCCGGGCCTCCACCTTCTCCTTTAGAATCTTACAACGTAGAAATAGCTGGAGATGATATTGTCGTTTCAAAAAAAGGTTAATATGAAACATCTCATTCAGAATGTATACTCTTATGCAGACTCCCGTTTTAAACTCTCGGAACTTCTTCAGTTTGCCACAAAAAAGAAGGTTCCCGAACATAAATATTCCTTCTGGTATTATTTTGGTGGCATCTGTCTTTTTCTCTTTGCTGTTCAAGTCTTCACCGGAATCTTGCTCCTTCTCTATTACACTCCATCTATAGATTCTGCCCACGAAAGTATTAAGTTTATCATGAGCCAGGTTAAATTTGGCTGGTTGATACGATCTGTTCATAGCTGGTCTGCGAATATTCTCATCGGAGCTATATTTATTCATATGTTTAGCACTTTCTTACTTAAAGCATACAGGCCTCCACGGGAATTAACCTGGGTAAGCGGCTTTTTTCTTCTCTTGATTTTCCTCGCTTTTGGCTTCAGCGGATACCTACTCCCTTGGAATGAGCTTTCCTTTTTTGCTACTCGAGTTGGGACCGATATTGCCAGTACCATACCTCTGATTGGAAAACACATCAAAACCTTTATTTTGGGAGGATCTGAGGTTTCAGGTGCTACTATTTCACGCTTTTTCTGGCTCCATGTTGCCATTCTCCCTCTATTTACGACGATAATTCTCGGAATTCATATACTTCTCGTTCAAATAATCGGAATGAGTAAACCGATAAGTTTAGCTGAAAGGAAGGTTAAGGAGATTCCCTTTTTTCCCAATTTCATCCTTAAGGACTCCTTGGGATGGATGCTCATTCTAGCTCTTATCGGTGTGCTCTGTGTTTTCTTTCCCTGGGAAGTCGGCCAAAAGGCAGATTCTTTTGCTCCAACGCCTCTCGGAATAAAACCCGAATGGTATTTTACTTTTATGTTTACTACTCTGAAAATCATACCATCTCACATTCTTCTCTTTGAAGGAGAAGTTATTGCTATCTTTGGATTTATGATAGGAGCACTTCTCTGGATGCTGGTTCCATTCTTGGATCGAAATGCAGCCAAAGAAAGAAGAAGTCCATTTTTTTCTTTTATGGGCTGGATTATTTTTCTTTACATTGTAATAATGACTGTTCTGACGTATCTCCTTCCTGGCTGGTAAATCATGAAAGTGTTAAGTACGAATAGAATCATTTATTCATTGTCCCTTGTTGTCTTAGCTGTATTCGTATCACATCCAACCCTCTCTGGCCAAACAAACTCTTGTGTAGAATGTCACAATGAACTGGATGAAGAGCTCAAAGCGCCTGCTGAAACCTTTAAAAGGGATATCCATCAGCAATTCGGATTGAGCTGTGCAGATTGCCATGGAGGAAATCCTTCAGAAGAAGATATTGATTTAGCTAAAGACAAAACCTTTAAAGGAACGCCTTCAAGATCCTTAATTCCTGAATTCTGTTCTTCTTGCCATTCTGATTCTAGCTACATGAGGCGTTTCAACCCAAGCCTGAGAGTTGATCAACTTGATTTATTCTGGACAAGCAAGCATGGCCAGCTTTTAAAGAAAGGCGATATAAATGTAGCGGTCTGCACTGACTGCCATGGTACTCATGAAATTCAGGCTGCTACCCACCCTAAATCGATGACTTTTCCCTGGAATATACCGCAAACATGCAATCGCTGCCATTCAGATAAAGAATACATGAAAAACTATAAAATCCCCACGAACCAATGGGAAAATTACAAGGAAAGTGTCCATGCTCATGCCCTTTTTGATAAGAAGGACCTTTCCGCCCCTGTATGCAATGATTGTCATGGGAACCACGGTGCTTTTCCTCCAGAGGTGACTTCAATTTCCTATGTTTGCCGACAGTGCCATCCGAGTACAGGTGAGCTTTTCTCCCAGAGCCCGCATAAAAAGGTTTACGATGAAATGGGGATATCTGAGTGTGAAGCCTGTCACGGAAACCATAAAATTCTCCCTCCATCTGATGAAATGCTTGGCACCGGAGAGAATGCTGTCTGTATTCAATGTCATGAGCCTGATTCCAAGCCATATCAGGTAGCTTCACGGATAAAGGGCAAAGTAGATGAATTCAAGGAAAAAATCCATAACGTCGAGAGCTTATTGGAGAGAGCAGACAGACAGGGTGTTGAAGTAAGTGAACCTAAGTTCAGATTATCTGAAGCAACAACTGCTCTAGTACTGGTAAGAAACTTAACTCACAACCTTTCACTAATTGATATTGAAGAGAAGATAGAAGATGGAGAAAAGGTGATCACTGAAGTTGCAGAAGCAGGAGAAGCCGCATTGAGAGAAGCTAAATTCAGAAAGGTGTGGCTGATCATTGCCATCCTTTTCATTTTCCTTCTGGCCATAGCCCTGTATCTTAAAATAAAACAGATTGGCAAAAAAACATCTGCCTAAAATGTAAGCATCTTTTTATGGGTTAATTCACCCTTTAGCTGAGTTATATCACCCATTTTTTTAGGATATTTCTTAAAATTAATTCACAATTAAAAAAATTATTTTTTAGAAATTCTATTTTTCACTAACCTCATATTTAAACCTGATCTTTTTTTAAAAATATACTTTCCATGAAAAATTTAGCTAACTATGAGTTTTCAATGATTTCCATTTGTTGAAAAGACATAGATCGATCTAATCCCGTTTCTTGCCTGCAAAACCGCAGAGATTATTAACATATTCTTTCCCTCGAAGCTCATAAAAATTTTAATTTGGCATATTATTTGCTCGGAAATTAGCGACATATTCCACTATAAGGAGGATGCTTTGAGAAAGTTTATTCTACTCGCAGCTACTATAGTCATTTTTATGTCTTTTGTCCTCTTTAGCCAAGTATTTACTTATGTGGGTGCTGTTAAATGCAAAATCTGCCATAAGACTGACAAACAGGGAAAACAATTTTCCATCTGGGAGGAAAGTAAGCACTCAAAATCATTCTTGGCCTTGACAAGTGAAGAAGTCAAAACAAAAGTTCCAAATGCACCAGAAAATCCAGAGTGTCTCAAATGCCACTCCCCTCTTCATGAAAAATCATCAGAATTAAAAAATGAGAGCATCACGTGCGAAGTATGTCATGGCCCTGGAAGTGCTTACAAAAAAATGAGTGTTATGAAAAGCAGGGAAGAATCAGTAAAAAATGGTTTACTTACATACGACACCCCAGAGAAACAAAAGGAACTTTGTATGACCTGTCACAATAATGCTCATGATAATCCATTTGATTTTGAAGCAGCTTGGGAAAAAATAAAGCATCCTGTACCTGAAAAATAAATAGATTCAAAAGACTTTTATTTTTTTTCACTGGCACAATAAAACTGTTGATATCCGGAAAGGCTGGTTAAGTCTTTATCGAAATCTTATTAAATGTTTTTGGGCAAAGGAATTTTTCTTCCACTGCTGTATAAATGTGACCGCCCGGAATAATTATGAAATTTAAAAAAATTTCTTCTTTTCTCTTTCTCCTTATCATCTTATCTATTTTTTCTTTCACGGCAACTACTAATGAAGATTGTGAGGCATGCCACTCTGATCCCGAGTTAAAGACAAAACGAGGAGGACACACAATTTCACTTTGTGTAGATTTCAAAAGGTATTCAGGTTCGGTTCATAAAGAATTAACATGCATTAATTGTCACCTTGATGCTGATGTTGAAGACTTCCCCCATCCTGAAAACCTAAAGACAGTGAATTGCGGTAATTGCCATACTAAGGCCAATCAGGAATTTCTCGACGGGATACACGGAAGAGCTTTGAAGCTCGGTGCCCCTTATGCTCCTTCATGCAGCGAATGCCATGGAAATCATTATATTCTACCTCCCGATAATATCAAATCCAGTACCTATAAAATGAATATTCCAGTTCTCTGCGGAAAATGTCATCGAGAAGGTGCTCCAGTCGCTAGAGTATACAACATCTCGGAGAGAGACATTCTTACCAACTATTCGCAGAGTATTCATGGCGAAGGGCTGTTCAAAGGAGGCCTTATCGTGACAGCCACATGTAACGATTGTCACGGTAACCATCTCGTTCTTCCTCATACAAATTCACAATCAACTATTTCAGCTCGAAACATAGCTAAAACATGCACCAAGTGTCATGCCCGAATTGAAGAGGTCCATATCAAAATAATTAAGGGAGAACTGTGGGAAAAAGAACCTGGCGCCATTCCTGCCTGTACTGACTGTCATAGGCCGCATAAAATAAAAAGGACGAGTCTTGTCCTTCGCACTTCAGATCGAGAATGCTTGAAATGTCATGAGAAAGAAGATGTTTTCAAGCTAGAAGAGGGTTACCAGGTATCCATGATTGTCCAAAAAGAAGATATTCAGAATTCTGTGCACAGAGAGATTCCATGTGTGAAATGTCATAGTGATATCGATCCACAAAGACATCGCCCCTGTGAAACATCTGGGCGAGTTGATTGCTCAAATTGCCATGCTCAGGTTGCAGAAGAATACTTTGAGAGCGACCACGGACAAGCCTATGTACAAAAAAAACCAAAATCTCCTTATTGTTCGGACTGTCACGGTCGACATACAGTACTGTCCCACCTTGATGAACGAGATAAAACTTACCGCTCCAACATTCCCCAATTGTGTGGGGATTGCCATGCTGAACTGGCTGAGCCCGATACTATGGTGACCTACAAAGGCAACGTACTTGTTGATTATTCAAGCAGCGTGCATGGTCAGGGTTTGCTTAAGAAAGGCCTCTTACCAAGTGCTGTATGCACAGATTGTCATAGCTCCCATTATATTTTAGAGTACAGGAATGAAAGATCATCAATTAACCATAAAAATCTTCCGGCAACTTGTGCAACCTGTCATCAAGGAATCTACAAAGAATTCGTTACTAGTATCCACAGCCCTTCCAACACTAAATCAGACAAGAAATTGCCGAATTGCGAAGACTGTCATTCTGCCCACCAGATTACAGAAATCCAACAGGACAAATTTATGTCAGAGGTTACCCATCAGTGTGGATCATGCCATGCGGAACTTTCTGAAACATACACGCAGACAATACACGGTAAAGCATATACATTAGGTTATTTAAAAGTTGCTAAATGTTCAGATTGCCACGGTGCACACGACATAAAGAAAATTGACGAAACAGATTCTCATGTAGGATTTAACAGAGTGGTTAAAACCTGTCAGAAATGTCACCCTGATGCCAATCGCCGTTTTACCGGGTATCTAACCCATGCGACTCATCACGATAAACAGAAGTATCCTGTTCTCCATTTCACCTTTTGGACAATGACAGTATTACTCATTGTAGTTTTCAGCTTTTTTGGCTTGCACACTCTTTTATGGATCCCACGTTCATTCAGGCATCTAAAAGAGAAAAGAAAAAGATCCAGGGTTCACAAGAGATATTACATTCAACGATTCACAACAGGACAGCAACTTACCCATATTTTTGTGATTTTAAGTTTTATCGGATTAGCACTGACAGGAATGATGTTAAAATTTGCCAGCATGCCCTGGGCTAAAGCTCTCGCCGATCTTTTTGGCGGAGTTGAAGGAGCAGGACGTATTCACCGGGTATCTGCCGCAATTACATTCGGCTACTTTTTTGTCCATCTCTTCTCTATGGCCAGGCTGAAATACAAGACAAAAACATCCTGGAGGAAAATGATCTTTGGTAAACGTTCCCTCTGGTTTAATAAAAAAGACTTTAAGGATTTTATAGGCTCAATAAAATGGTTTCTCGGTTTAGGACCCAGACCAGAATATGGCCGATGGACTTACTGGGAGAAATTCGATTACATGGCTGTTTTTTGGGGAGTGGGAGTTATCGGAATTTCAGGATTGATACTTTGGTTTCCTGAAATCTTCACAAAATTTTTGCCAGGATGGTTCATCAATGTGGCAATGATTATCCACAGTGATGAAGCCCTCTTAGCAGTGGGATTCATATTTACGATTCACTTCTTCAACACTCATCTTCGGCCAGAATCTTTTCCGCTTGATCCAGTTATTTTTACCGGTACAGTGCCTCTGGAAGAATACAAAGCAGACCGTCCTCTTGAATACAAGTATTTAAAAGAATCCGGTAAATTGAAAAAATCTATAGAAATGAAAGAAATTTCTCCGAGAAGATTAACAGCGGTAAGAATATTTGGGTATACTTTCCTTCTGATCGGGATTGCCCTGATTTTTCTGATTATATACAGCATGCTTTTTGGCTATAAATAGACATAAATTTTGTGATTATCACCAATTCATCTACATTGACAAAACAATCAACATTATGCATATTATGTGCGGATTTCATTTACATCCTTAATATAAGGAGACCTAAATGAAAAAATTGATCTTACTCATTGCCGTTTTTGTTGTTATCATCTCTTTTGTCCTCTTTAGCCAAGAGTTTACCTATGTCGGAGCGAACAAATGCAAAATCTGCCACAAATCCGAAAAACAGGGAAAGCAGTTTCTTATCTGGGAAGAAAGTAAACATTCAAAATCTTTTGAGGCCTTAACTTCAGAAGAAGTCAAAGTAAAAGTCCCAAATGCACCAGAAAATCCAGATTGTCTTAAGTGCCACAGTCCGCTTTTTGAAAAAGCCGCTGAG
Source organism: Candidatus Aminicenantaceae bacterium (assembly GCA_041862375.1). Taxonomy (GTDB): domain Bacteria; phylum Acidobacteriota; class Aminicenantia; order Aminicenantales; family Aminicenantaceae; genus WVZL01. The sequence goes on along the minus strand of JBGVTE010000145.1, from coordinate 22,018 downwards.
CTCAAAGAAGAAGGAGTGGCGTGTGAGGCCTGCCACGGCCCAGGAAGTGATTACAAAAAATTAAGTGTCATGAAAAACAGAGAGGTGTCAATACAGAAAGGTCTAATCGTCTATGAAACTCCCGAAGCGAAGAAAACACTCTGCTTGACCTGCCACGAGAAAGCACATGATAAACCTTTTGATTTTGATGCTGCCTGGAACAAAATAAAACATCCAAGGCCAGAAAAGGAATAGTTAAAAAAGCCTACGAAACTAAACTCTTCAGACTCCGCTTTCTAAACTTTCAAAGAATACGGCCCAAAAAGGATCCTCTTGGGGTATAGCCAACGGTATAATCCTCCCATCGAGGCGTTTTACAATTCTTCTTTTCGTATCTTTAATAACTTCTCCTATGACAGATGCATTTATTCCTGAACTCTTTAGTCGCTTTATGACTTTTTCTGTATGAGTTGATTGTACTGTTATAAGAAGAGAGCCCTCTGCAATGGCTGCAATAGGATCAATGTTAAAGGCCTCGCAGACTATCCTCACTTCTTCAGGAAAAATAAACAGAGATTCATCAATGTCCATGCCTACATGACTCGCATTTGCTATTTCAAAAAGGCCTCCAATCACTCCTCCCTCTGTAGCATCGTGCATGGCAGTAATGCCACCCGTCTCCATCGCAGTTAAAGCATCCTTTACTACGGTCATCTGCTTGCACAGGATTTTTGCCTTTTTAATTAGCGAAGAAGGATATTTCTCTAAAAGTTCTTCTTCCCTTAAAACAGAAAGGATACCCGCTGTCTCAATGGCTGGCCCTTTTGTAAGGATAACCTCATCCCCAGGTTTTGCTCCTGCAGGGGTGACGTAACTTCCTCTCTCAGCTACAGAAAAAACTGTTATTCCTCCAATAGTCGGAGCAACAAAGCCAGGGTAATAACCTGTATGGCCCCCCACTATTGCTATTTCAAGCTCAACTGCTGTTTTATGGATAGAATCAACAATTATTTTGAAATCTCCATCCTCTGTTTCAGGTGGCATCAACAATGTGTATGTCATATACCTTGGTTTAACTCCCATTACAGCCACATCACTTGCGCCTATATGAACAGTATACCATCCAAACATTTCAAGGGACTGTTTTGGAATAGAAAATATTGGATCCTCAGCAATTATGAGTACTTTATCCTTGCCTATGTCAATGACTCCTGCATCAATACCGGTCAATGGAGGAACAAGCACAGATTTGTCTTTTCTGCCAAGGCGTTTTAGAAGAAAGGATGAAAACGTATTAAAATCTATTTTACCTATCTTTAATCCGGGCTGCTGAGATTGCTCATATAGCCTTGCAATCTCACATACTTCTCTCGCAACCTCAACAGGATCCTCTCCAACAAGAACAGTAAGATCTTCTTTCCCCACTGCTCCCATCTCACAAAAAACCTTAGGCACCTTACCTCCAGTTTTTTTAAGCACCTCTCTTACCTTCCATGCCATGGATGATCTTTCTTTTTCTGTCACCTCTTTCGGCTCGTTGCTTCGGTCAATAGTACTGAAAATCCATCCTTTTGTCCGGCAATATTCTTTCAGCCAATTAAGAAGCGAAGGATTAGATATAAAGTTAATCCCAGAACGGATTGAAGGATCGAATTTCCCCAATTCAATGACAAGACGGGCCATATGGCTGGATGCTCCAAACTTCGGCCTTCCTGCTGCATGAGGAACACCTTTGACTAAAGTAACACGTCCATCAATTCCTATAACATTGTCTGGAGTTTTAGCATTTTTTGCTGCAAAAACTAAATTTGATCTTACTTCAGGCATTAAAGAGGCAAATTCTCTGCAACTTTCAATGTACTCAATTCCTTTGCAGATCTTACCATAGAGTTCTATCCATTCAATGCTACGCATATTACCTCCTTTTTAAATTGAAAATTAGCACTTAGTTCCAAAGTAACTCTTCTTTAATTATTTCATTACTGTAAAAAAAGTGATTTAACCTTTCTTATTGTCTTTTTAATAAGCATAAAAGCTTATAAATTAAATTTAAGTTTTCTATTTATTTTATCATATCTATCGTTAAAATAAAAAAAGTAGTATAATACAAAACATGTCAGAGGATTTAGCCATTAAAGATGGCTCTAACATTGCTGTAATTGGCGGTGGCCCTGCAGGTTCTTTCTTTGCTCACTTTGCACAAAAATGGTCTTTAGAAAAAGAGATAGATACTTCAATTTCAATCTTTGATGGCAAGGATTTTTTACAAAGTGGCCCTACAGGTTGCAATCTCTGTGCAGGTGTAATAGCTGAAAGCCTGAATCAAAAACTGAAAGATGAAGGCATATTTCTCCCAGATAAAAGGATAGTCAATAGAATAGAAGGTTACTGTCTCCATGTGGACAATGAACAACTTCTTCTCACCTGCACTGAAAATGATAAAAATGCAATAGCTACTGTTTTTAGAGGAAACGGCCCTCGCTACTTTACCTATCCCGAAAACATCAGTTTCGATGATTTTCTCTTGAGCTGGGCTCAGGATAGAGGAGCAAAAGTAATATCACAGCCAGTGTGGGAAATAAAATTACCCGAGGATAAAACGAAGCCTATTATTTTATACTTTGGAAAAAGGAACCAACTTCAAAAGTTTGAAGCTGATTTAGTCGTAGGTGCCTTTGGAGTAAATACCTACTTGATGAAAAAAATCCAGAAACTTGGCTTTGGCTACATTCCTCCCTCAACCTTAACCACCTTCCAAGCAGAACTCAAACTTGGCAGAGAGGAAATTTTTAGGCATTTTGGTAACAATATTCATGTTTATATGCCTAAATCAAAAACCATCAGGTATGCAACAGTAATTCCGAAAGGCGATTACCTCACAATAACATTAATCGGGAAAAGAAATGCAAAAAAAGAGATGTTTCAAGAATTCCTTTCTCTCGAAGAAACCAAAAACAAAATCCCCCGGCTTCAACCTCACTGTTTCTGTTACCCGAGAATAGTCGTCTCTCCCTCGAAAAAACCTTACAGCCATCGTTTAGTAATAATAGGAGACGCCAGCTTCTCTCGCCATTATAAAAATGGGATTGAATCAGCTTTTATAACAGCACAGCTAGCTGCTGAAGCAGCTTTTTGTTCAGGGATTGATGCTTCGTCTTTTACCTCTTTTTATTATAAACAAGCAAAAAAGATGATTATTCATGATAATTACTATGGTCAGTTCCTTTTTTTGATAAATGATATTATTTCCTCTGTGCCGCTCCTCACTCACTCACATCTATCCTTAGCTAAACAAAGAGATAAAAGGAATTCTTCAAAGAAAATAAGGTCCATCCTCTGGAATATGTTTACAGGGAATATTCCTTACCGAGATATATTCAAGATTTCATTGGATCTAAAATTGCAAATTTCTCTCTTATTAAATACAATCATGCTTATCTTGAAAAAGATTAAAAAATCCGGAATAAATCTATACAGAACTTCCTCAGCATTAACAATCCTCGGCCCACTTAACGATAAAGATGTAGTCGTTATTATCGGAGCCGGCCCCGCAGGATCCAGCTGTGCAATTAAGCTCAAAAAATTGGCTCTTCAAAGAAAAATAGCTCCCAGAATTATTATTTACGAAGGCAAACGATTTGAGAAAAAAAGCTATTATAATCAATGCCTTGGCGTACTCTCGCCTCCATTAGGAAAAATTATGGAAGAGGAATTGGGTATTCCCTTCCCCTGGGAAATAATTCAAAAAAGAATAAACGGATATTTTATCTATTCAGATAATAATAATATTAGACTCTCAGGTGAGCATGAACCTTCTTATGCCTGCAGAAGAGTTGAGTTTGACAACTACCTTTTCCAGAAAGTAAAAGAAATGGGAATCGAAATTATTCCCGCTCGTGTTACTGATCTTGATTTTGGCCCTGATGGAGTCATGGTTTACAGCGAGAGTAACAACATAAAAGCTAACGTTGTTGTCGGTGCCTTCGGCCTGGATGATGGTATGGCCAAGACCTTTGAAAGGCTAACACCCTACTGTCAACCTAGATTTCTCTCTTCTATTGTAACCAAAATTCATCCAGGGACTAAGGCAATGGCTCAATTTGGAGAATACCTCCACGCTTTTCTTCTATCCTCACTGCCTTATGTTGAATTTGGTGCAATCACTCCAAAAGGAAATCATCTGAGCTTGAATATTGTGGGGAAAAAAGTTGACGCTACTATGATGGATAAATTCCTCTGTCTTCCATCTGTAAGAAGAGTATTGCCCGATAATATAAATAATCTTTCGCCTCACCTATATTACTTCAAGGGAAAATTTCCTACATTACCTGCTAAAGGATTATTTGGGAACAGGTATGTTATGATAGGCGATGCATCTGGGTTGAATCGACCTTTTAAAGGAAAAGGAATAAACTCATCTGTAATTACAGGAATAAGGGCAGCCGAGGCAATAATCTCTCACGGAATCTCAAAAGAAGCCTTTCAAAAGTACATAAAAAGTTGTTCTGAGCTTACTGATGACATCCCTTACGGGAAAATATTCCGATATGTAATCCTTCAAGCATCTCGCTATAGGTTATTGGATAGCATTTTTGACATAGCAAAAAAAGAAGCCGCCTTAAGACGGGCTTTTTTCAATATTGTTTCAGGCCAGGAAACTTATAAAAAAACCTGGCAAGAAACAAAAAATATCAAACTACTCTTTAGAGCAGTTCTAAAGCTAACCTTAAGTAAATTTATGAAGAAAAAAATAATGTAAAAAAATGATATTCTTATTAATACTCGTCCCAGGATTTTATTCCTAATTCATCAATTCTCAGCCGTGAGATTGCATCAATAAACCGCTCTGCAAACTGTAAATTGGTTATCAGGGGAATATTGAAATCAATTGCTTTTCTTCTTACGAGATAATCATTTGTAAGTTCTTCTTCTTCGTAACTCTTTGGGATATTTATGATGAGGTCAAGCTTTCTCTGCTCTATAAAAGAAATCGTATTCGGCTCCTTCTTTTCAAGTGGCCAGTAGAGAACTTCTGATTGAATACCGTGGTATCTCATGAAGTCAGCAGTCCCGCGAGTTGCATAGAGGTAAAACCCTAGCTCTTGCAATCTTTTTGCATTAGGCAAAAACAAAGCTTTGCTTTCAAAAGGACCTGTAGACAACAGGATATTTTTTTTCGGAAATGTAAATCCAACCGAAAGGAGTGCCTTTAAAAAAGCTTCTTCGAAGCTGTCTCCCACACAGGCTACTTCTCCGGTTGAAGCCATTTCCACGCTCAAGACAGGATCTGCACCTTCTATTCTTGTAAATGAAAACTGAGGAGCCTTAACACCAACATAATCAAGCTCAAAACATGACTTATCTATTGAAGGAAGATCTATTCCCATTATGATCTGGGTAGCAAAGTCAATAAAATTCATTTTAAAAATCTTCGACACAAACGGGAAAGACCGGGAGGCGCGTAAATTACATTCTATAACTTTAACAGCATTATCTTTAGCAATAAACTGTATGTTAAATGGACCGCTGATATTGAGTGATTTGGCAATCTCCCTCGCTATCCTTTTCATTCTTCTCGTTGTTTCAAGGTATGTTCTCTGAGGGGGAAGTACCATCGTTGCATCTCCCGAATGAACTCCTGCATTCTCAACATGCTCACATATCGCGTAAATAAATAGCTCACCCTTTTTTGCTACTGCATCTATCTCAATCTCTTTTGCATTCTCAATGAACTTGCTAATTACAACAGGATACTCAGGGCTTACACGAGATGCTTTTTCCAAGTAGTTAACCAACTCCGCATCGTTTAAAGCCACAGACATGGCGGCACCGCTCAGAACATAGCTCGGTCTTATGAGCACTGGATAGCCAACACTTGAAGCAAAAGATTTTGCTTCTTCAATATCTGTTAGTTCTTTCCATTCAGGTTGATCAATTCCGAGCTCATCCAGAAGAGCTGAAAATTTATGCCTGTTTTCTGCCTTGTCAATACTGAGAGGAGAAGTCCCCAGTATTTTTACGCCGTATTTGTGACATTTCATTGATAAGTTATTGGGAATCTGACCTCCCATTGAAATGATAAGGCCTATTGGATTCTCTTTCTCGCAAATATCTGCCACAGTCTCAAAACTCAATTCTTCGAAGTATAACTTGTCGCAGATATCATAATCTGTACTTACTGTTTCTGGGTTATAATTGATCATGATTGTCTTATAATCTAATTTCCTCAAGGCTAAGACAGAATTTACACAGCACCAGTCAAATTCAACAGAAGAACCGATTCTGTAAGAACCTGAGCCTAAAACAATCACACTGTTTGAGTCTTTGAAATCTATATCATTTTCAATTCCATTATAGGTAAGGTAGAGATAATTAGTTTGAGCAGGATATTCTGCTGCCAATGTATCTATCTGTTTAACAAATGGCTTTATGCTCCATCTATTTCTCAAATCCCTCACGTCTAATTCTTCTTTGTGCAAGGTAAGAGCAATCTGCTTATCTGAGAAACCAAGTTGTTTAGCCTTGAGGAGCAAATCTTTTGTAATACTCTCATAATCATGATTTTTGAGCTCTTCCTCAACATCAACAATATTCTTTATCTTATGTATAAACCATTTATCAATCTGTGTTAATTCATGTATTTTATCGACAGTATATTTTCTCACTGCCTCTGCAATCGTAAATATTCTCTTATCCGTTGGATTTTTGAGGCTCTGCTCAAGGTTATCAAAAGAAATATCATTACAAACAAGGCCGTACATTCCAACTTGCAGCATCCGGATTGCTTTCTGAAGTGATTCTTCAAAAGCCCTGCCTATTGCCATGACCTCTCCTACACTTTTCATCTCGCTCCCAATCTTTTTTGAGGCCCTCTTGAACTTAATTAAATCCCACCTCGGGATTTTAACAACTACATAATCAAGGGCAGGTTCAAAACAGGCCATTGTTTTCTTCGTTATCGAGTTCTGCAGATCGATTAAGGAATAACCCAGAGCCAGCTTTGCTGCGATAAATGCTAAAGGATAACCTGTAGCTTTAGAGGCAAGGGCACTGCTTCTTGATAATCGAGGATTAACTTCTATTATTCTGTAATCATCACTCTTTTTATCCAGAGCGAACTGGATATTACATTCTCCTACGATGCCCAGATGCTTGATTACTTTTATTGAAACATCTCTCAATTTGTGGTACTCAAGATTGGTCAACGTCTGAGAAGGGGCAATTACTATGCTTTCACCGGTATGAATACCCATTGGATCAAAATTCTCCATATTACAAACCGTGACACAATTATCAAAACGATCTCTCACTACTTCATACTCGACTTCTTTCCACCCTTCGAGGTATTCTTCAATTAGAATTTGCGGTGTAAAGGAAAAGGCCTTTTTTACTCTGTATAACAGCTCATCCTCACTATAAGAAATTCCAGAGCCGAGACCTCCCAAGGCATAGGCAACCCGAGCCATCACAGGATATCCAATTTTTTCGGCCGCTTTTACGGCTTCATCAGGAGAGGTAACAGCAATACTCCTCGGGACTTTTAAATGGATTTCACTTAATTTTTTTACGAATAGCTCTCTATCCTCGCACTCCATTATTGCCCGTATCGATGTTCCGAGTACTTCAACTTCATATTTCTTGAAAATGCTTTTTTCGAATAATTCAACTCCACAATTCAAAGCAGTCTGACCACCAAAACCGAGCAATATTCCATCGGGTTTCTCTCTCTCAATAACTTTCTCGACAAAATAGGGTGTTACGGGGAGAAAATAGATCTTATCTGCAAAAGAATCTGAAGTCTGGATGGTGGCAATATTGGGATTTACTAATACTGCATCTATTCCCTCTTCCTTAAGGGCTTTAATTGCCTGACTCCCAGAGTAGTCAAACTCTCCTGCCTGTCCAATTTTAAGTGCTCCGCTTCCAAGTATGATTACCTTTTTCATTTTTTAATCATACGTACAAAATCATCAAATAAAAATTGAGTATCAACAGGTCCAGGATAATGCTCAGGATGAAATTGAACAGACATAAAAGGCTTGCTTTTATGCTTAATGCCTTCATTTGTATTATCATTAATATTTTCAAACCAAGATTTCCAATCTTCAGGAAGAGTATCTGTCTCAACTGCAAAACCATGATTCTGTGAAGTTATAAAACATCTCTTTGTCCCCACCTCAAGACAAGGCTGGTTCTGGCTTCTATGGCCATATTTAAGTTTGTATGTGTCTGCTCCCGCTGCCAAGGCCATAATCTGGTTACCCAAACAGATACCAAACGTTGGAATTTCCTCCCTAAAGCATTTTTTTACATTCTCAATTGTCTCTCTGCACATTTTTGGATCTCCAGGTCCATTTGAAAGAACAACAGCATCAAAAGACTGCTTGAAAAAATCATAGTCCCATGGAACTCTTATGACACAACAATCTCTTTCTATTAAACTTCTGAGGATATTGTACTTGACACCGCAATCGACAACTACTACCTTTTTTTCCCCGCCTTCGTTATAGGTAGCTGGTTCTTTGATAGAAACCTTGAGAACTACATTGTCCTTATTAGGATCATAAAATGTTACATCTCTTTTATAAATTATTTTACCAAGCATTGTCCCTTTTTCTCTCAGTTTTTTAGTCAGTGCTCTTGTATCAATTCCAAAGAGTGCAGGCACACCCTGTTCTTGCAACCACTTTGAAAGACTTTTTACTGCACTCCAATGGCTGTAAGAAAAAGAATAATCCGATACAATCAAAGCTGAGATATGTATTTTCTCCGACTCAAAATGCTTTGGTAAATAAGAATGTCTTTCACTTCCAGGTACACCGTAGTTTCCAATCAAGGGGTAGGTCAATACAAGAATCTGACCTTTATAGCTTGGATCTGTAAGTGACTCATTGTAACCAACCATCCCTGTATTAAAAACTACTTCTCCAGAGACAGACTTCTGGGTGCCAAATGATCTTCCTAGGTATTGTGTTCCATCCTTTAAAACTAATGTAGCTTTCTCCATTACCATCATTCACAGAGCATAGGAAAATATTTTTCTTATTTGCGGTCTTTCCTGAATATTTGTCATTCCAGTTTATTCACGACGCCTGCACCTTTACGCTGCTAAGTATAAATGCTTGTCCATCTAGTATTTTGTTACCGTAACTTATAGCACACGAATTTTTTGAGGTCAAAATTAAAATGTTAAAGTAAGTATTTTTTCCGTGATGAGAGTTAAAGTATTCATCAGTGAAGGGGTATGCGGCTTTAAGGCTCGCTCACTCTGTCCCAGCGAGCCAAAGCGGCTCGATAGCTTGGCTTTTTAATATCCGGGGCTCTGACATTAAGTACAATCCTGTGGCAATTTCTTATGCTATTGTTACCTCTACGATGGCTCAGTTATTCGTGGATAAAGAGAAAATTTCAGAGAAAGTGAAAAAATCTCTTGAAGAAACCGTTGATATTTATCCGTACAAGAATTTTGAAACTGAACTTATCTCACTGGCAAAGAAAGGAAGCAGAATATGGGTAGACGAGAACTCTGTGAATCAATGGATTTTTGATATATTAAATAACAGGGCAAAATTGCTCCTCAAACCATGTCCTATTCCCCTGTTTAAAGCGGTCAAAAACGAAACCGAGATCGCTGGATTCAGAACCGCTCACATTAGGGATGAAGTAGCTATGGTCAGGTTTCTCCAATGGCTCAATGAATATCACAGAAAAGTTCAAACAATCCTGTCCCCTTTTTTAGAGAAACCTGAGGCAGTTTGGCTCAAAAAAGCAACAAAAGCACTAAGCTAAACAAACTAAGCAGATGCTCTAGAATTCTATGCTAAAACCACCTACAGGCATAATTCGCCACTGATAGATGGTAGCGACTTTCTCTTCTTTTTTATCCCAGATAAATCCATAAATATTGCCTCTATCGTAGGCATTCTGAAGATCAAAGTAAACTACTAAGTTCCAATTCTTAAAATGAAAACGCCTATCAACTCGAAGATCTAAACGGTGGTAGGGGGGAAAGCGAAGGGCATTAATTTTATTAACATTAATACGCCCATCTTTGTATATCTTTGACAGCTCTTCATCATAAGGTGTATAAGGTCTCGCTCCTGTATATCTCCATTTTAAACTGAATTCCCACTTATCTGACGGTTTATAGCCTATTATTGAAGTGAAAATATGGCGATAGTCAAAATCACCTGGCCTCAATACTCCGTCCAAGGCTTTAAACTTAACCCTCGAAAAGGAATAATTTATCAATCCATAGAGCTTCTTAGCCAACTTCTTGCGAATAAAAAACTCAACTCCCCTGGCAAACCCAGTCCCTTGGCTTACTAACTTCCCTCCGAGAAAAGAAGGACCAAAATAACCTCCACTATTGGCTAGGGAAAAAAAGTAATTGTTAACATCTACAGGATAATTTTTATACTCTTTATTAAAAACCTCGATAGACAGTTTCGTGTCTTTCCTGAGCAGGATTTCCCACCCAATAATAAGATGATCAGCTCTTAAAAAACGAAGGGAAGAATTATCAGGGTGAGAAATAAGCCAAAGATATTCTGGAGACTGATAATATATGCCGTAAGAAAAATTAATAGTATGCAAAGAAGATATTTGGAAACTAAATCCAATTCTAGGGCTCAAAGAAAATCTCCGGATGTAATCGAAATAACCACCCCTAAGCCCAAAAGTTCCCTGCAAACGAGAGCTAAAATGATGGCTGAGCTGAATATAAGCTGCGGCTTTAGAGGTAACTGTATGGAGTTTAATATCCTTGGGAGGCTGATAAAAGCCAAACGGGCTATACCCGCCTTTTATAAAAATATTATTGTCAGCTTCAATTCGTCTTACTGAAATACCGGCTGAAACCTGGGTTCTGGGAACCAGACTGTATTCAAAGTCATATTTCAGAGTATCTTCCTTCTCAAATGAATTGCTTTTGTACAATTTCTCTTCTTCATCGCTCACATCATAGAAAAATTTGTTAAAAGAGCGGGAAAGGGTTAAAATTGAGTAGCCGCTTTTTCCCCATAAAGATTTAAGGCTAATTCCCAGGATATATTCTCTCTGTTTACTATCTACCTGCAAATATCCCACGAAAGGATCATCGAAATTTTTTATTCTTATCCTGTCGATTCCTCCTATACCAAGTATTGATATCTGGTTTCTCTTTGAAAGATCACAGACAACTTTTGTCTGGAAATCCCAATAATCTGGAACAGCCGTCAATCCAAGGGAGAGCCCGGATAAGAGCTCTAAGTAGCTTCTCCTCAAGGAAAACATCCATGAGCCCTTTTTTAAGAATAAAGGCCCTTCAAAAGTGCCCCCAAATCCGGCAATACTTAAGTTAACATCACCAGAAAATTTACGCCGGTTACCTTCTCTCAGAATTATCTTAAGGGCTGATGAAAGTTTATCTCCATAAGCAGCAGGGAAGCCCCCGCTGTAGAAATTCATATCGTGAATAAAGTCTGTATTGACTAAACCAATAGCACCGCCTGAAGCTCCTTGAGCTCCGAAATGATTGATATTAGGTATCTGGATATTATCAATTATAAAAAGATTCTCTGATGGACTGCCTCCCCGAACGATGATATCATTCTTCATATCACCCGAGACAGCAACGCCAGGCATTGACTGGATTACCCTGCTTATATCCTCAGCGGCTCCTGGCATTCGTCTGACTTCTTCATAGGTTAAGTTCCGGGTGCTAGTAAAAGAAGTGGGTTCTTTAGAGAAATAATCTGCTGTAACAGTTATTTTTTCCTCAATAACAGCCAAATCCATCTCAATAAACTGCTGATTGATATGTCCTGTCCCAACAACAACATCCGATATTACGATAGGGCGATAGCCTTCCCGATGATACAAAAGCTGATAAATTCCTACAGGAACAACCTCGAATCTGAATTGACCCTTATTGTTCGTTTCAGTTTTAAAATGAGCACCTAAAATGGAAACACTAACCTGGGGCAAAGGTTGTTGAGTTACTCTATCCACTACCCTACCTTGAATAGAGCCTATCTTGCCTTGGGGAAATGAATTTAAGAAAGAGATTAATAAAGATATAAATAGAGCAATGAATAAAAAGAATTTATTTTTTACATTTATTCGATCTTTAATCAATCTTCTCAGTCATAAGAAAAAAAGAGTCTAATATTCTTCAAGAAGATTATAAAAACTGCTCATTAGAACGGACCCCAGCGCATTAAAACGGGAGGAATTAGGGAACAAAATCCAAAAATCACCCAAATTAAAAGAAGTGGAATGAACCATTTTGCCCATTTTTCCCAGCGTAACCGAGCTAATCCAAGCACACCCATAGTAACTCCAGATGTGGGGAGGATTGGATTTATGTACTCTGCTAACTGAAAGGCAAAGACTGTTGTCTGCCGGGTTATTCCCACCAAGTCTCCCAAAGGAGTCATTATGGGCATTGTCAATGCAGCCTGAGCAGTCCCAGAATGAACAAAGAAATTGATGATGCATTGACAGACAAACATTAACTGGGACGAAATAATGGGATGAAAATTGGATATAAGGCTGGCCATGTAGAAGAGGGCTGTATCCAGGATCTTTCCATCCATGGCAACAACTAGAATTGCCCTTGCGCAGCCAATAATCAAGGCAGCATTAATCATATCCTTTGCACCATCTACAAATGATTTTGCCAGTTCCTCAGAATTAAGCCTGCCAACAATCCCTGACAAAATGCCTAGGGCAAGAAAAAGGCCAGCAATTTCATTTATGTACCACTTATATTTAAGAATTCCAAAGACCAAAAGAGCCATGCCTAAAAGAAACAGAATAAGAACTCTTTTATGAGTATTTAAAATCTTCACTCTCTCCTGAGAAGAAGTGTTTAAGTTAAGAATTTTCTTTTTTTCTGAGTCTTCGCTGTATGTAATACTTGTTTTTGGATTCTTATAAACACGGGAAGCATATCTCATAACGACTGTGATAGCCAATGCTGTTCCGATTGCCCAGATGGCTATTCGATATCCAAGACCTGAATAAAGGGGCAAGCCAGCAATTCCTTGAGCTATGCCTACTGTAAAAGGATTAAAGAATGCTCCAGCAAAACCTGAGGCAGCTCCCACAAATGGTATACAGACGCCCACAATGGTATCATAGCCGAGGGAAAGGGATAAGGGGACAAAGATAAGTATGAAAGGCATTGTCTCCTCACACATACCGAAAACCGCGCCGCCTAGAGAAAAAATAATCATAGTAACAGGAATCAAAAGGGCTCGCAATGTCTTATTCTCTCCAAATTTCAAAGAAAGATTATGAATAAAGGCGGTTACAGCGCCTGTTTTCTGGATTACAGCAAAAGCTCCCCCTACTATGAAAACAAAAACAATTATGTATGAGGCTTCTATAAATCCTTTTATTGGTGAAATAAAGAGAGCTCCCAAACCCTGCGGTTGACGCTCGGAGAATTGAAAGGAACCTGCAAGAGGGACTGTCCGGCCTTCCTTTTCTACTCTCTGGTACTCTCCGCCGGGAACAATCCAGGTAGCAATAACCGTTAGAACTACCATAAGATAGATGAGGACAAGAGTATGAGGCAGCTTTATCTTTTTTAATTTCATTAGCTCACCATATACATAGTCTTCAGACTAAATATGTTTCACTCTGTTAAATAAACAGATAATATTGGTATCATTGATCAATCGAAAGAGTAGAATGTGCAGCATACTTATCTTCCAGAAATTGTTCTTGAAGCAGCGGTCAAGAGAAAAGCAGATATAAGGTCAAGGTCAATAACATGCCTCCTCTTATCAAGAATTTTCTCTTGCATTTTTTTTCTAAGCTCTTTGAGGAAAGAAAATCTCATGGGAAAATGGCATTGCATTCTTTTAACATATTCTTCACTGAAGTATTCTCTGTTTTTCCCTATTGCTTCGAGAACGAGAAAATAACAATTCTCTAGAATGAGTTCTCTCAAGCTTTTATGGCCTGCGGTTTGTTTACTCAGCTTTACATTGACAACTTCTGGAATAAAATTCAGAAGTTTATTAGCTAATGCATCAAGGTGATATTTGCCCGCAGTCTGTGAAAATATTGACATATGATTATTTCTCTTGTCTTGGCTCATATCCTGAATATCATCTGTAAGCTGCAGAAATACTCCAAAACCAAAACAGAAATCAGCCTGATCCTCGTCAAGATTTCCGTTGACAAGAAAACCATCAGCAAGAACTGAAGTTCCCCCCTTCTCAAAACTGATATCAAGAATATCGATTTCATACGGTAAGCTCTGTTTTTTCTGCTGAATAAGGCTCTTTATCTGTGCATTAAATATTGCCAGTAAACTCTGGTAAACACCAGGATATAAGTCTCTATCATACTGTCTTTCAATAATACTAATCAGTTTGAAAATTTTGCCTTCCTGGGAGTTGCTACAAGGAGAATGGCGACCTTCAAGCCAATTCTTTAATTTACCAATTAAAGAAAGCTTCGCTTCCAAAGATTCTGATACATCATCGATATAATTATCGGTATAGGGATAAATCATACTGTAAGCAAAAATAGAGTCTGAATGTTTCAAGTCGAGATTAAAATAAATTTGAAGTGAATTCATAATCCAGACATTTCTCAATGCCTGATATATATCCTCTATCTCAAGGGTCGGGTCAAACCTTTTCACATTTTCGATAAACATCCTGGTGGAATTAATGAATCCTTCCTTGAATACCGAATCAAGATACAGATTGGACATATTCAGAGTCTTCTTCCCGAACTCTTTAAATCCGGCAACAAACTCCTCCAGCCATAACTCCTGTTTATCTTTATCCGGAGAGTACTCTCTAAGTTTATCAGATACCTCATCAACATACCTGGACACCTCATTTTCAGTCTTTCTTTGCTGTTTCTTGTTATAGGTTTTAGCAAGCTGAGGAAAATCTGTACTTATTTCCCACCAGAGTGCAGAATATCTCTGCTTAAATCGCTTCACAGCATCACCGACTCTTCCGACTCTATCAGAATAAGGGAGATGGCTGCTAAAATATTCGCTCATGATACTCTATGAGTTTCAAAAAGAAAAAAAGACTGGAGATTACCTGTTTTGTAATATTTGTAATAAAAGAGTCCACTCATAATTCAGAATTTCAATCGTAAATCTCCGTAAAACTAATAGCACAGGATATATTCGATGTCAAAAGTAAAAGCCTCTTTGCGTATGAGTTCATTTGTTCTTGGGCATCAATTTGTTACAAATCCCTAGAAGAAAGGTAATAAGATTTCAGAAAAGTTAGATCAGTGGGTTCGTTCTGTAAAAAGATGCTGGCTGTCATTAGCAAAAGGGATATGGGTGAAATGCCCGTCAAGGTGTGACCTTGTCCAGCCAGCACAACAAGGCTTTTTAAAATGCTAGCATAGCAAATAAAGAAAATCAATTCTCCTTTTAAAACTTATCTTATCAATCCAGTAAAAAGCTATCATTCTATAACTCCACCGCCGAAGACTACATCTCCATCATAAAAAACCACAGCTTGGCCTGGAGTAACTGCTCTCTGAGGATTCTTGAATTCAACCTGGAAATTCCCCTCGGATAAAGGTCTAAGCAAGGCCTCCTTCTCTTCATGCTTATATCTGATCTTCGCCCTTAATTTCAGAGGCTTTACTACCCTCTCCACAGCAATAAGGTTTACTCGAGAAGCGATGAGCTTTCTTTTGTAAAGCTGGTTGTTAGGACCAACGACAATTGTATTCTTGTCAGGTTCGATTGAAAGAACATAAAGGGGATAGGAGGCTGCAATTCCAATTCCTCTCCGCTGACCGATGGTATAGTGGATAATTCCTTTATGGTTTCCCAAGATTTGATTATCAAGGTTAACAATGGGTCCAGGACGAGGAGTTTCGGGTATTCTTTTAGTTAAAAACTGAGCATAATCATTGTCTGGAATAAAACAAATTTCCTGACTTTCAGGCCTTTTGGCAACAGGAAGCCCTAATTTATGCGCCTTTTTCCTTACCTCTTCTTTAGTAAAATATCCAATCGGCATCAAAGTTCGAGAAAGCTGCTTTTGAGTTAGAACATAGAGGAAATACGATTGATCTTTTTCCTCATCTTTTCCCTTTTTAAGAATATACCTCCCTGAATGAGAGTCGTATTCCACTCGAGCATGATGACCTGTCGCTACATAATCGGCTTTAAGTCTCTTCGCTCTCTTCATCAGAAGGTCAAACTTGATGTACTGATTACAGCAAATGCAGGGATTGGGAGTATGCCCTTGAACGTATTCTTCACAAAAATCCTTAATAACTTTATCCTCGAATTGTTTTCTAAAATCAACCACATAGTGAGGAATTCTCAGGGCTGCAGCAACACGATTGGCATCTTCTACAGCTCTCCAGCCGCAACAACTTCTTAAGTTTTCATCTCTGCAATATTTATCTGGCAGAGAAAAAAGATTCATTGTAATCCCAGTTACCTCATAATCCTGTTCTTTAAGGAGAGCTGCAGCAACAGAGGAGTCCACTCCTCCACTCATAGCAACAACAACTTTCTTTCGCCTCATCCTGTTTTCCTTTTTAGAATACCAAATAATCCATCCTTCTGAAAGTCACATTCATTAAAAGAAATTAAGGATCTAATTTTATGCATTGACAATAAATTTGCTGTTAATATAACCTAACTCTTTTCTTCTTTTGTAGAGAGTAAGTAAATGACCACATCTCATCAATTTTAAGAGAGGAGCAGTTAAAATATGTCTAATAAAACTTATAAATATGATATTTTAGAAGGAATAGGGAAAACTCCAATTATCAAATTAAACAAAATCACGAAAGGTCTTAAAGCAGATATTTTTGCCAAGCTCGAATTCTTGAATCCCATAGGAAGTGTCAAAGACAGAATAGCTAAGTACATGATAGAAAAAGCCGAAAAAGAAGGAAGAATAAAACCAGGAGATACAATTGTGGACAACTCCTCTGGTAATACAGCTCTGGCACTGGCCATGGTTTGTGCTCTCAAAGGATATCATTGTAAGATGATTGTCCGGGATAATATCAGTCCTGAAAAAATTAAGTTTCTCAAAGCACTTAACGTTAAACTTGTCATGGTTGATCACACTCTCCCTCCTGAGTCTCCTAACAGTTACAATAATATTACGCCGAGAATCGTAAAAGATACACTAAATGGGTACTATTTTGACCAACATAATAACCGTGAAAATAACGAAACTCACTATAAAACTACAGGCCCTGAAATCTGGAAGCAAATGGAAGGAAAAATAGATTATTTTGTCGCAGGCATAGGAACAGGGGGAACAATTTGCGGTGTTGCAGAATTCCTTAAAGAAAGAGACTCTAAAATAAAGATTATCGGAATCGATCCAGCAGGTTCAGTATTCTTCGATCACTTCCACTCTAAAAAAATTATAAAGCCTTCTCCCTATTTCCTCGAGGGTTTAGGAGATGAATTCCTTATAGGATGCGTTGATTTTAGCTTGATAGATGAAATTTACCAAATCACAGATAAAGAAGCCTTTCAAATGACTAGAAGATTAGCAAATAAAGAAGCCATTTTGGCTGGAGGTTCAAGCGGAGCTGCATTGTGGGGAACAATGAAACTTGCTCGAGAACTTAACTTCCGTGCTCGAATTGCCACGCTCTTTCCTGATTCTGCTAACCGCTATCTGAGCACTATCTACAATGACAATTGGCTGCGAGAAAGAAAAATACTCTAATTTTATTAGACCTGAAAAAAAATCCCCCTTACTCGATTGAGCAAGGGGGATATTTTTTTTAATTGTTTAGTAGTATTACTTTTTTTCTTCTTTCTTTTCTTCTTTCTTGCAGGTTTCCGCTTTCGCTTTACACATCTCTTTCATCTTTAAGGCCATCTCCTGGATTTTCTTTACAACCTCTGCATTCTTTGAGGTTATTTTGACAGCAATTCCATTTTCTACCTTTTCGACATTCAACTCAATATCCTTGTGGCTCATCATACCCATCATGGCACAACATTCCTTCTCTTCAGCCTTCTTATGGATCTGCTCCATGTGCTCACAGGCTTTTTCCATATGTTTCTTGAGCACCATCTTTTTCTCCAACTTCATTCCGCACTCGGGACACTTACCTGGTTTATCTGATTTAACTTCAGGATGCATGGGGCAGGTATAAACTTCCTTCTCTTCTGCTTTCTTCTGGGTGTACTTCTCAGGGTTCTTCACGAACGCCTCTTTGCCCTTTTCGCAGCAGAAATAATACGTCTTTCCTTTGTACTCATAGGTGATCTTAGCTTCAGATTTTTTAATCTCTTTTCCACTGACAGGACAAACTACTGTCTCTTCAGCTTGCTGCTGGGCGATTACGGACACTGTAAAAACAAAAGAAAATGCCAACAATAATGCTAAAATTCTTGAACGTTTAATCATTCAAACCTCCTAAATTTACATTCAATTTATAAATTATACTTAATTGATAAATTTTGTCAATAATAATAGAGTTTCTTTTCTATAAAAATAAATACCATTATATTATAAACCCTTTTTCTATTATATCCACCCATTTTCTCTATTTATTCTATTCATATCTCTTTATCTATTAGGCAACAAATTCAAAGGATCATAAAGCTACAGTAATAAAAGTAGCCTGTCCTCTTCATTTCTTCTCTTTCCTACAATGAAGACATATTAATTGCTCTTCTTTTTCATAGATACCTTCATTGCCTTTCTTTTCAATTGACCTTGTAGAATCCAGGTAAAAATAACAGGAACGAGAATTAAATTTAAGAGAGTAGCTGTGATCATCCCTCCTACAGTAGGAGTGGCAATGGGCTTCATTATTTCTGCACCAGTCCCGGTGCTGATCATTATCGGAATAAGAGCCAGGACGGTTGTTGCGGTAGTCATAATTATTGGTCGAACTCTAAGCAAGGCCGCCTGGACAATATTTTCAACTATCTCTGTGCTTTTTCGAGAATATTCCACTAAGAAATCCATCATCACCACTCCTGCCTCTACTGCTACCCCAAAAAGGGCAATATAACCTACCCAAACTGCTGTACTGAACTTAAATCCGAGAATATATTGGAGCCAGATTCCCCCTATAAAAGCAAAAGGAAGGGAAAAAATAAGTATCAAAGCTGATGAAAAACGCTTGAACTTTATGTAGAGCAAGAGAAAGATGATAAATATACAGATAGGCAAGACTATCACCAATCGCTTCCGGGTTTGCATTTCATACTCATACTGGCCGCTCCAGGATATAAAGTAGCCAGAAGGAAGGTCCAGTTTTTCTCTGACTATATTTTGAGCTTTATTTACAAAATCCACAATACCAACTTCATCTGTATTTACATCAACAAAAACTCTAACATAAGGCATAGTGTTTTCTCCTGCTATTTTCGCAGGACCTTCTACCTTTCTTATGGTTGCTAGTTCGCTGAGAGGGATCTGTGCTCCTCCGGGCGAAGGAACAAAGATTCTTTCTAAGGCTTCGAAACTGTCTCTGAGCTCCCGCATATAGCGTATTCGAACCGGGTAGCGCTCTCTACCTTCTACAGTAGTGGTGATATTCATCCCTCCTATTGCTGTCATGATTAAATGTTGAATATCTCCGACTTTTACACCATAACGAGCTGCCTCTTCCCTGTCTATTTCAATTTCTATATAAGGCTTATTGCCTATTCTTTCAGCATAGGGATTCCTGGCTCCTGGAATTTCTCTTACGATACTCTCAATCTGAATGCCAATTTCCTCGATCTTTTTCAAATCTTCTCCAAAGACTTTGACCCCGATAGGAGTCTGAATCCCTGTGGCCAGCATGTCTATGCGGTTTCGAATCGGCTGAGTCCAGATATTGCTCACTCCAGGTATCTTCAGAGCACTATCCATTTCATTTATTAACTTTTGGCGCGTCATTCCTCTCCGCCAGATTTTTTTTGGCTTTAACTTAACAATGGTCTCAATCATACCCACAGGAGCTGGATCAGTAGGTGTTTCTGCTCTTCCAAGCTTGCCCACAACCTGTTCAACTTCAGGGAATGACTTTAGAATCATATCCTGTTTTTTCATAACATCCATGACCTGGGTAAGAGATGCTCCTGGAAGAAGGACAGGCATAAACAGCAAGTCCCCTTCGTTCAAGGGAGGCATGAATTCACTCTTTATTTTAGAAAGAGGAAAAAAGCTGACCCCAAGAAGAATCAAAGCAATGAGTAACACGATGATTTTATGCTTTAAGGAAAACCGAAGAACTGGCTCGTAGATACGCAACAGAAGACGAGTTAATACATTTTTCTCGGAGGGGCGCATTTTTCCTCTTAAAAGGATGGCCGAAAGCACAGGAACAAGGGTGATGGCTAAAACCGCAGAGCCGAACATGGCAAAAGTCTTGGTAAAGGCCAAAGGTGAAAAAAGCTTGCCTGACTGGCCTCTCAGGGAAAAAACAGGAATAAATGCGACCACGATAATGAGGATAGCAAAAAAGATAGCTGACCCAACTTCTTTGGCAGCGGTGATCAAGGTTCCCAATCTTCGCTCACGGGATGAGGCAAGGTGGCGGGATATGTTTTCAGTCATCACAATGCCAGCATCAACCATGACTCCGATGGAAATAGCGATTCCCCCTAGAGACATGATATTCGAGGGAATTTTAAGATAATACATGATGAGGAAAGCAATCAGAACTCCTACAGGTAGAACTATAGAAACAATGAGGCTGCTTCGGAAATGCGCTAAAAAGAGGAAAATAATAATTACAGCAACGACAATCTCTTCGAGCAAGGTCTTCTTCAGATTGTCTGTTGCGCGGTTTATAAGCTGGGTGCGGTCGTAAAAAGGCACAATCTGGACACCAGCTGGAAGACCTGGTGTAATTTCTCTTATTTTCTCTTTAACGGCTTCGATAACTTTTAAGGGATTTTCTCCGTACCTCATCAAAACCACTCCGCCAGTGACCTCTGCTCCTTCTTTATCCAGAGCTCCCCTTCTGAAATCGGGGCCAACAGTCACCTTCCCAATATTTTTGATGTAAACCGGAACTCCCTCATGAGAACCTATTACAATATTCTCGATATCTTCTATGGATTCAATAAAACCAAGACCGCGAACTATAAACTCGGCTCCGCCTTCCTCAATTACCTTGGCTCCGACATCAATGTTGCTTCTTCGGACAGCGTCAAACATGCTGTGCAAATTAACATTGAAAGCAAGAAGTTTATGAGGATCAACATCTATTTGATACTGTTTGACAAAGCCTCCTACTGTGGCTACTTCGGAAACGCCTTTTGCAGAGTTGAGCTGATAACGAACATACCAATCCTGGATTGAACGTAGTTCACCTAAATTGTAATCAGAGATAACAAGCTCTTCTCCATCCTCTGGACATTTTCCCGGCTCACTGTATCTCAATTTAGGGTGATCAGGGCAATAATAGCTGTTCTCTATTGTGTACCAGAAGACCTGTCCAAGAGCAGTAGCATCAGGACCGAGTTGAGGTATGACTCCCTCGGGAAGATCTCTCTGGGCTAAGTTAAGCCTTTCTAGAATCCTGGTTCTTGACCAGTAAAAATCCACTCCTTCCTCGAAGATGACATTCACCATTCCGAAAGAGAACATGGAATTTGAACGGATCACTTTCATCCCAGGAATACCCATAAGATTTACTGAAAGAGGGTAAATAACCTGGTCTTCGATATCCTTAGGACTCCTCCCTGGCCAATCTACAAATACAATCTGCTGGTTTTCTCCTATGTCAGGAATAGCATCTACAGGAGTTCTGTTGAGAGCCCAATAGCCCCAGCCAATGATAAGAGCAAAAAGGGCCAAGATAATAAATTTATTCCGAAGGGAATACTCGATAATTCTGTTGATCATCGCAATCTCCTCTCCATTGCATCAGAAAGGCACATTCTAATGAATGTGCTTGGTTGGCGGAGTTTTCTTCTTTTTATCAGCCTCTATGGCTCCACCATAAATAGCTTCTGCCTGACCAGTAATTAGGCTCTGTGAATCGATCAGGAAATTAGCTTGAGATACGACTCTCATTCCTTCTGAAAGCCCGGCTTTTACAGCATAGAATTTTTTCTTTT
>JBGVTE010000144.1:0-10592 GCA_041862375.1 Candidatus Aminicenantaceae bacterium | reverse complement strand
GTAAATATTATCTTTCGGTAAGAATGTTTCTTCTCTGACCAGATCGTAGCCTGCGTCTTTAAATATTTTCAATAGCTTACTTCGGGAGTACCATTCTCCAGCAGTGGACGGATCTTTGTCCAGGTTTCCTTCAACAATAGCGATCACTCCATCCGGTTTAAGCGATTTCTTAATGTTTCGCAAAAGTGCGACTGGTTCAGCCAAACAGTGAACTACGTTGACCATAATGACTATGTCCAGAGCGGCAGGAGGTAGCTTTGGATCTGTCAGACCGCCCAGCACTGTTTTTACATTCGTCAAACCATGGTCTGCACAGCGCTTTTCTATATACTGAAGATACTCTTCAACGATGTCATTCGCATAGATCATACCAGAAGGGCCGATTCGCGAGGCAATATGCACGGTATAGCGCCCACGCCCTGCCCCAACTTCACCGATGATCATGCCCGGCTTGATGCCAATCGTCTTAAGGACAAGATCCGGCGGCTGGCGCTCGTTGAGACGGACTTCACGTGGAAGCGTCAGGGAATCCCTAACCTGCCCCAGGAGGGGGAAACAAGAAACCAAGAAAAAGAACCAAACGAAACCTTTTTTGAAGCTTTTGTGTTTCATATGTTACCTCATATGGATTAAAGTTTAAAAAACTGTTTTTATGTCAATGTAAGGGTTTGATGAGCGGTCGCTAATAAAACTTGTACAGGGACACCGTAAGGGCAGGCAGATTCACAATATCCAGAGCAGCTCTGACAAATATCTGCTTTTGTTGATCTAAGGGCAGCATACTCAGCCATAGCGTGCTTTTCCCGACCTTGTGCCACGAAATAGTGGTCGTACCGCATGATGGTGTTAACGGGTACCTGGTGCGGACATGCATGCTCGCACAGTCCACACGCATGACGACAATAGAGACTGCCGCACTCTCTGGAGTATGACGTCAAAAGCTCTTTGTCTCGTGTGGTGAGGCGGCTTCCAGAAAGTTTTAGAAATTCCCGTGCTTCTGAATAGTTCTGCAATGTATAACAAACCGTATTTACATTCGGATTGCTTAACACAAATCGGATAGCTGCATCCCTGATCTCTTTATCGCTTTTTAGGTTGTGCTGTTTTATGAATTCCTGGGCATTCTCCACTTTTTTCTTCATTCTTCTTTCTACATCTTCTATAGAGACTCCTTCTTCAGCAGCTCTTCTGATAATATCTTCTCGTTTCCGATTTTTTTCGAGCCACTCCTTCATTTCGTTATAAGACCGTATGGGATTGACCTTCATCAGTGTTGTGCCAATATTCTTTTGACTGCAGGCTTCGAGAACGCGCTCACTCATATCCTCTTTGAGGAAATTGTAGGCCAAGAGCACAACGTCGAATCGGCCGTCCTCAGCAGCAGCCAGCAATATTTTCTCCATAGGTTCCTTAGAATCACGCCACCACAATTGAGAGCCGTGATGGGAGACACCTACAAACTTAAGCCTGTTTTCTTTCTTTAATTGCTCAGTTGCCGCATGAAATCCTTCGTTCTTGAGCATTTCTATGGTTTCGGGGCCGGATATCATCAAGCAGTCCAGGTAATCTGTGTGGAGGGATTCCAGGATTCTATACGCCTTTTTTAGAAAACCCTCTTTGGTGCCCGATTGTATGGCATGATTATGGCTGGCATCAGGCAGAACTTTTGAGGTTATGAAAAGAGATTTTCGATTCAGGTTCTTCATGGCTTGCCCGAGGACTCTCTCATTATAGCGATAGCTTTCTGATGTATCGATGTAATTAACCCCAGCGTCCAGAAAAGCACGGAGAAGCCCCTCATCTCCCACGTAACCCATTCCCAGGTCTGAAACCTTAAAACCTGTGCGTCCTAAGGTGCGGTACTCTTTGATCCGAGGAGTTTCGGAATCAGCCGCTGCTTGTCTAGGAGAGTCAACACCTCGGCTTAGGTAGCCAGCGCCAATAAGACCAAAGGTCGCACTCTTAATGAAACTTCTTCTGTCAAGTCCCTTTTTTTTTCTCATATCTCCCTCCTTTTTGGCTTTGGTGCATGAATCCATTTCAGTGTTGACATTACATCTAGGGTGATTTTTGTATTTAATATGGGGAATGTGGAATTAATATTCTTTATAGCAAATAACATGCCATTTTCAACCTCTATCTTTATATATAATAACAATTTAGAATGATTCTGTGAAGCGATTTTTATGTTTAATAAGGGGAATACGGATTTTTTAAGATAGTTACTCCACAATATTCAGTATGGCGCGCCAGTAAACAAATATGATAAATATCTGCCAATAATTTTGATGAGCGTTGAAACATATGAACCTGTCGTTCATGAGTTTTCTTTTGAAGAGATGAAAAAGCTTTAGGTGGGAAAATTAGTGAAATTTGTTTTTGCTCTTCAAATAGCAAGCCGATCAGCAAATCAAGGTTAAGCAGAACTCGAGGCTGCTTCAAACATTGTTTTATACACGGGGCAGTAAAAGTCTTTTTTAAACAGGTCTCCATGAAAGCTAAAGGTGCGGACAGGGCAGCCGCCGTAGCACAGGTGGAGATATGAACATGAATGACAGAATTCATTCACGATTCTATCCAGCCTCTTGTAGATGCTCTTCTTGAAGGAATTCTTGAAGATATCCTCGACTTTCCCGGTGAGTAAATTTCCAAAAATAAACTTGCGGTCGCCTTCGAGCCAGCAGTCGCAGAGCGTGGTGTCGCCGTTCGGCCCGACGGCCATAAAAGTCTCGGCGCATACCTGACTGAAGATGCAGGGCCTTCTCCGGGGACCGTGTTCCTTTAACGAGGTTAATATGTAATCAAAAGGATTAATAAGAAAATCATGGTCTTTTTTTATTTCCAGATAATATGAAAAAAGCTCTTTTATAAAGTTATTCAAGGTTGGAAGAGAGTCTTCCATCGCTTTTCTTATCTCTCCAGTGGCATTAAAGGGAAAGTAGAAGTTAATCTGGATACTTGAAACTTTCAGGTCCTTCAGGAAGTAATCAAGAAAGGCCTTTGGGCCTGTGCGGAAGCTCTCAGTGTTTGGAATGGTGATTATGTTAACCTGGACGCCATCTGATTTTGCCTGCATGTATTTATCACGCCATGTTTTCTGGTATGTTTCTGGACGGCCGGGCTTAATTCTTCTATAAATATTCGGAAAATCCAGAGAAGATCCGACCACACCGCCAAAATGTTGAGTGATTAATTCACCCCATCTTGAATCATAGCTGAGCATGTTGCTCTGGAGGGAATTTTTAAAGGTTATCTTATTAGAGCCGAAAATCTCCTTCTGGATTTCGATGATCCGGCTGAAGTAGTCTGTTCCCAGAAGCATCACCTCTCCGCCCTGCCAGTAGAAATTTATCCTGCCGATGTTTTTCTTCTTTAGATAACGGACTATCTTGCGGAGTATGGTTCTAAATTCATCCCCGCTGAGAACCTTTTTGTTCTTTTTGGCCTGAAAGCAGTAAAGGCAGCTGGAATTGCAGGCGGTTGAAGGAATAACGATGAGGGAAAATTCCCTCCTTGCGGGCATTACTGTGATCCTTTAACCGAGAATCTCTTTTTTATAATCCGCACCAAATCTTTCTCCCCGTGGTATGCTAGATAGTTTTTATCAAAGCCGCAGCATGAACTCAGGTGCCTGCATCCGATTTTACGGCAGATATCGAGAAACGTATTATAGATGATAGATGCGTCTTTCGGGAGTTCTCTATAAATATTTAAATCGTCATAGAGGAGCATGTCTTTCTGTTTTATAAAATTGAGATGAACCCCGTCCGGAACAAAGCAGTGGGGAATGTTGTCAAAAAAAACATGGGGATAAAGGTTGAACTTGAAGCTTTTCAATGTCTGAGATATGAGGGAGTATTTCGGAATATTTTCGGGATCGGATAAAACATTTCCTGACCATTCGGGGTAAACCACACTGTGTAATTTAACGGAGTTCTTCGAGGAAAATTCAGCCAGCTCATTCAAAATGTCCAGATTATACAGAGTAAAGCAAGTATTCATGTGCAAATGGACTGAGGGTGAGAATTTTTTCCAGATCTTTAAAAAATTCAGTATATCATTGAAACTTCCTTTTCTGCGGACTGATAAATCGTGTGAATTTTCAAGTCCGTGGACTGATAAAAGGAAACCTGTTAAGCCCTTCTCCACGAGCCGCTTCATTTTTTCCTCTGTCATCCTGTAGCCGTTGGTGAATACACTTACCTGTTTTACTCCCCTCTTTCTTGCTTTTTCTATTAATCCGGGAAGATGAGGATTCAGGGTGGGCTCTCCTGATCCGCTGAAAGAAATCATTCGAATTTTCTTCTCGGTTATTCTGTCAAGAGCCTTTTCCACTTTCTGGTAGAAGTCAGGGATTTGTTTTTTTCTTTTATCGGCTACTGCACAAAACACACAGTTGTTGACGCATTCTTGAGAGACAAACAGGGTGGAATCCATCCCGGCTTCCTCTCTCTCTTTTTCTTCTTTTAACTGTGCGAAATGTTCCTTGGCAAGAGCCATTTCTTCCTCTAGTGTATCGAAGAAAGAAGGCCAGGCACATGTCTTATCCCGGGATATGAGTAAGATAAAACCTCCGCATAAATTAAAATGAGCGCAGGAAAGGCACGGCAACTCCTGGCTTGCTATTTTTTCATAATACTCACGGGCAAAATTTTTCGCTTTTTCCTCAAATTTTTTGGGAGTCGGGCTTAAGATGCCGAAAGACGGCAGTACCTCATGGGGGAAGACAGAACGAACCTTTAAGTCATCGGTTACAAAATACCACCTGCTCTTTAGCCCAAGGTAATAATCAAGAAGCGTTGAATCTTTGCTGTGGAGTATATTCTCCATTAAAAAATGAAACGGGAAAATCCTCTTTCTGAGAAGGGGAGTGTGGACATAGTATTCTAAAAGTTCTTTATAAATAGAAATCATGTCATCCTGCAGATGATTCATGATGATTTTCACTTGAAAATTTAAGCTTGACCAGACCTTTACATTTTTCTCGAAATTCTTTTCTGCACTCTCGATGATTATTTCAGTCTTTCTCTCAGAAAGGCTTCCCATAATTTCCGAATATTCTTCCTTTTTTTCCGGATGAAGCATCAGCATAAATTCTTCCGGCATCTCTTCTAAATATTTATTCCAGGCTTTTGATTTCAGGTTTCCGTAGAAATCAAAACCCACAATCTGATAGTGATCCTTATTCTGTCTGAACTGTCTTAATAAAAATGAAATATCCTCTCCACGCAGAATATAATTGTATTTCCCCTTGAACAGTTTTTTCTGCGCCGGGTAAATTAAGGTTACTCTCTCATTCATACCGCAAAGCCTCAGCAGGTTGAACTATAGAAGCCCGATAAGCAGGGTAGAGCCCTGATAGGATTCCAATTAAGCAGACTGAAAGAAAACTGATTACGATGATACCCGGTGACCAGATAGCTGCCCATTCAACAGACAAATTCAAGAAAATGGCTAAAATACGTGATATTCCACGGCCCAAATAAGTCCCGATTATGATTCCAAAAAAGCCGCCAATCATGCTGATCATAGTGGCCTCCAGAAGGAACTGGAGTATTATGCTTCTTTTCGTTGCTCCGACTGACCGTCTTATCCCGATTTCTCTGGTTCTGTCACGGACTGACATTAACATAATATTCATCACCCCGATTCCTCCAACAAGAAGGGATATCATGGCCAGCGAGATCATGAGCAGTTGGAAAATGTCTGCTATCTGCTTTCTCTGCTGTAGGAAAACTTCCTGGCACCAGACGTTAAAATTCTTTTCACCATGATGTTCGGTTAACTGTTGAGCAATCTGGTCGACCATGGGCGGGGCTTGAGAGGCATCGAAAGTGCTGATTGAAATCGTGTCTATGTTATTTCCCAAATTCCGGCTTCTCTGCAGAGTAGTCACCGGAATGACGACTCTGTCATTGTAGTCAAAGTAGAAAGTGCTCGGCTTCTTAACAAGAATGCCTATCACAGTAAAAAATTTCTCTCCGATAAAAATTGTCTGTCCTACAGGATCTTCATAGCCGAACAGCTCCGAAGCTAAATCAGCTCCAAGGATACACACGTTGCGATAGTTATTTATGTCGAATAAGTTAAGAAACCTGCCTCTTTCGAGCTCTAAATTCTGGATATGTTGAGATTCAGAAGTAGTTCCTTCAATATGCTTTAAGAGCTTGTTGTTGCCGAAGCGGACAATATCATCATAAACAATTTGGGGAGCGATGAACTGGATGTTTAGGATATTTCTCTTTAAAAAGTCCACATCGTCAAGGTTCAAATCCAGCCTGGACATCCAGGGGTCCCGTGTTGTCGGAATACGAATGCTCCGAATAAAGACAAGGTTTGTCCCCATTTCTTGAATATCAGAAAGGATTTGAGTTCGAGCGTTGCTTCCGACTGCAAACGTTGCTACAAACGTTGCCGCCGCGATGGAAATTCCCAGAATAGCCAGAAGGGTAACAAGCGTATAGCTGAAAAAACGGGAAAAAGCAGCCTTTATGTACTCCCAAAACATTTCTGGTATTTCAAATCCTTTTAGAACCGCTCATAAGGATAGATAATGGTATCGCCTTCTTCGAGCCCGCTCATAATCTCTATGTATTTTGTGTCATCAAAACCCACTTCAACCAGGATTTCTTTAATACGTCCATTTTCTTTCTTGAAAACAAAAAATTGACCCTTCTTTTGGACAAGGTATTTTAAGGGAACAACAAGGATATTTGGTCTTTTGTCAACGAGAAAAACCACCTCAACATTGCTCCCTACTCTGAATCTGCCGCCGACATTAGTAGAAGACAGATAACAAGGAAACTTGTTTCCTCCTTGCAGTTGTTCAGCAACGTCGCTTATTCTCTTTATAGCAGCAGGAATTTTTTCTTCTCCGCTCCGGATAAAAATCTCAGCTCCGGATTCTACTCGCCAGACATCGCTCTCGAAAAGATAAGCTTTGATTTCAACTTCATCCATGTCAGCTACCCGGACAGCAACCTCATTCTTTGCGGCCAGCTCACCGGCTTTTAATCTCTTCATCCAGATCACTTTTCCATCGATCGGAGATTTTAGACAGCATTCCTCAAGAATTTTACTGGCCTGTCTCAACTGGAATCTTAAACTTTCGAGATTTTTTGAGAGAGCTTCTGTTTTCAGCTTCTCATCCTCAGCGTTCTTCTCTTCTTCGAGGATAATCTCGAATGCCTTATGGGCAGCTTCGTTCTGGTTCTTAATCAGCTCGAGCTTTTCCTTCGAGATTAATTTCTTCGAAAGCAACTCCTGTGCAGCGGCTAACGTTTTATCGCTCATTGCCACAGTGTTCTTGGCATTCATTTTTTTCTCCTGGATTTCCAGCGTCTTTTTAGAGTCGTAGACATCCGAAGCTCTGAGATTGTATTCAGCCTCTAAAACTTTTGCTTCAAGGCTCTTCGTTTGTGCTGAAATTTGTGTGTTATCCACACAGATCAATAAATCTCCTTTTTTTACCATACTATCTTCTGAAACATAGATTTTGGATACTTCCTCACTCACAGGAAATCTTAGATTATATATCTCTACAGGATGCACCTCTCCTATTTCATTGATCTTATCAAACAAATCCGTATAAAAGACTTTAAACGGTCTCTCTGAAGAAAAATCCTCTCCACCTGAAGGGGGGAAGAGCCTCCCTTTGAACAGAATAAGCAGAATAACAATCACAGCCAGCACTGCTATAATTGAAAATACAATACTTTTTCTTATTTTTCTCATTTTAACTCACTGCTGGATTCCGCAATGAATGAGTATTTTTTATTCATCAGATCCAACTGGATAAGCAGAAGAGCAAGATTGTTTCTCAGATACGCCAATTTTCTGTCGAACAGATTTATTTTTAGAGAATAGGTTCTCTCGGGAAAGAGCTGAATGGTTTCTTCAAGTTTGGCTTCTTCAAGTTTTGCTTCTAAGGCCATAATTTCAGTTTTATTGATATCAATTTGACGTCTCATATCTTCTACATCTCCTTCGAGCATTTTTACTTCCGCCAATTTCTCATTTTTTATCTTTTCATACTCATACTCTGCTTCCTTTAAGCTGGTAAGCGCCGAAGCAATCCGGCGCTTCCTTTCTCCTCTATCATAAATAATATAACTCAAAGTTACAGAAATCCAAAAGCTTTTCATAAAACTCATCTCTTTGAGAACCGGAAAGGTAGAGTAGGTGTCTAATTGGAGAGAGGGAAGAGTGGGCATTTTCGCCCCTTTAAGAAGCAGTTTAGTTGCATCAACATTTTGTTTGGCCATGACTTCGGCAAAATCGCTGATTTGCCGGGATGACAACCTGCTGAAATCGAGAGAAACCTTTTCTGGGCGGACAGGCTTATCAGAACCTGTAATGTAGTTAAAGCGGTCAATAAGGCTTTGAAGTTCGTCCCGGGTCTTGAAAACAGCCTGATCACACTTCTTGACTAAAACAGAGTTTTCAAGCAGTGTGGAAAGAGAAATCAAGTCATATTTTCGTTTTACTTCTAAAATCTCCTGAGTGGCATGCAGCATCTCTCTTTCCTGGAGTAATAAATCCAGAGTATCACTCAGAAAATTGTAATTTATAAACTCCTGGTATACAGAGGAAAGGAGAAGAGATTGGCGCAGTTTCTGGTTTGTTACAGATATGTCCACAAGCTTACTGTAGTATTGAGCTTCATATTTGTTCTTGATAAAAGAAAAAAAATCATAGTTAAAATCGACACTGGGAACAGTTCGCTGCTCGTCTAGGTTGAAAATATCTATGAAGTGCCGTAGAGAAAGGCTCAATTGAGGATAATTTTTGGATTTAACACTGCTCAATCCGAGCTTTGCTTTATTAACCTCGATAAGCGGCTGAACCAGCAAAGGCGATCCTTTCAAAGCCAATTCCAGGGCCTCATCGATTGATACTTCTTTGTAAATTTTATCTACAGGCAGCGGGGAGATAACGACCTGGAAAGGGATCACTCCAATAATTATTAAGTTTAAAGAAATCTTCAAGATTTTATCGAGCTCAAAGTATATACGGCAACGAGTTATAATTCGTCTGAATAGACTCCAGGTTTTTTTAGAAAAAGAGCTTAGAATTTCCTCAAGAAGGAATAAAACAGGCATTATCTTGGATATATGTTCGAGAGAGTTAAGAATCACTTTTTTTAGGAGGTAAAAAGCGCTTCAATTCAGCGACAAGGTTTCCTTTCTGAGTATTTATCTCTACATAAATCGGCAGCCGATTTTCGTCGTTTGATATCCAGACTGAGGCCGATTGCAGCTCAAACTGCTTTCTAAGAGGAGGAAGTTTACCTCTGTTAGATCTTAATCTGTAAACTCTGCACTCAACTTTAGTATTATTATGTTCTTTCTTCTCATTAAATTGATATTCGACCAAAATGGGATAGAGATGATTGTAATAAAGAACAGCTAGACTAACAATCTCGCTCTGACGTAATTCCAAAGACCGTAATTTATACAGCAAAGCTAAATAATCATAAAATTGGGGCGGTCCTTTAAGAAATACGTTAGTGAGCGGTCTTTCGCCTCTTCCATCATTACGTTCAAATGTTTCGTCAATGTTCACTTTTGATTTGGAAGGATCAAAATTGATCTTTTGGTAAACAGTCCTCTTTTTATCTTTAATAACATAGTTGCTTCTAATTGTACTGTTAAATTTGGTATCGATGATTTCAAAGCCTTGAAAATGCGAATTAATAACTTCAAATTTGCTGTCAATAGTGAGGTCTACAGTTAATTTCCCTAAATCTTCTTTCTCTCTCTCTGGAATTTCCAGCCGTTCGAAACTGACCTTTGCTTCACCTAAGTTGATCCTTCGGGTTTTTGATACCTGAAAAAAAAGGGAAAAGTCCAGCTTTTCTCCAGGCTTCAATGAAAAGTTATCTATCATTTTTAACTTCTAATATTTGGAATTAAATAGAACTATTCCTTTTTTTATGGGACTTTTTCATGATTATTTAAAGGAATATCTTCGATGAAGGAATACCTGTAAATTACCGCTTGAGCC
This sequence comes from Candidatus Aminicenantaceae bacterium, assembly GCA_041862375.1. GTDB lineage: Bacteria > Acidobacteriota > Aminicenantia > Aminicenantales > Aminicenantaceae > WVZL01. The sequence goes on along the minus strand of JBGVTE010000144.1, from coordinate 587 downwards.
GGGTGCTTACTGCATCCTCATATCCATTCCAGTATTCATCAAAATCAACATCAACCGAGATATCATAACCCCCTTCTCTTAAAATGTTTGAAGGCGTATCACCCACAATCCTTTCAGCAGAGATATAAACATCTCTTTGGAGCCTGTTCCGTAAGTCATACCCAATTCTCATGCCGGATATTTCTCTGGTTGTGAAATCTGTATAAAATTCATCGTATCTTTCTTTCAGATACCTGAAGAATCCTTGTCTAGCCTTTCTCGTATTTCTCGAGTGTGTGCCGTAGAGCAGCCAGACTCTTGAATATCGGTCTGCGAGATTAAAAACTCGCACATGAATTCTGATAGAACGACGAGTGCTGACAAGTTTATTGTACCAGTTTCTCGGTATTCTCCTTCTTTGCTGACCAAACATTTTTAAATTCCTCTTCCTTTATTAAGGATTAGGGTTATTCCACCAATTTCCCCAGTCTCCATAGTTATACCAATCCCAATAATCTGCCCAGTCGTCATAGTAACAACCTCTCTGCCCAGAAAATAGAAACAGGCCGGCAATTGCAGAGGAAAATAGCCCGAACTTTTTTATGGCG
>JBGVTE010000143.1:0-2529 GCA_041862375.1 Candidatus Aminicenantaceae bacterium | reverse complement strand
CAAGTTATGAAAGCCTGACCCCAAAAGTTTCTTGATGTTTTTCACTCTCTGTTTGGCGACATATTTCTTTACAGCTTGAAAGCCTAAATATTTTCCCGCCCGAGGGGGAAGGCCTAATTCTTGATTTCCCTTTGAGAGAAAACTGCTGAGCTGCTCTGATGAAAATTTCCCAGAACAATAGATTTCTCTCAGAAAATGCTCATTTCTCTGGCACCAGTTTAATCTTTCCCTGCTGAATAAAAAATGGTCCCATATTTTATAATTTGGAAACGCCTGAAGCGAAAAATAGGTGCTTATTCCTTCTGATATCAGAATCCACTTGTAGCTTTTTTCACCAGAAATATTCTCTTTGTGTAGATTCAGAAGAAAATGAGCATATTCATGAGCAAAAAGAATTTTAAGCAGCCTGAAATCTCTGAATCTTTCCAGCCCGAAGCAGATTACAGGCTCTCCTCTAAAATTCATGATAAACGCATCCGGACTAAAAAAACCGATAAGAAGATAAACTTCCGGCTCTTGGCTGGGAGTTACTATATTCCTGCACTTTGCATATGCCTCTTCGATTATATCCTCAGGAGGGCAAGATTGAATTAGATTTTGCAAACAGGCGTAATCTGACTCTTTAATCTTCTCAACCCTCTGCTTTAAAGCTGAGAAATTTACTAAAGGAAAATAAGAGAAATAGCTCTTCAAAAAATCATGGTGGCGCTGATAATATGAGGTTACATAAATTGGCCATTTCTCAGATCTGTGATTTATCTTTTGGAGAAAAGTAAAAAAATCACGATATATAGAGTGTATTTCCATCAGCAATAATCAGAAGCCGTAGAGTTCTGAATATTTTTTATTGAGATAATGTAAATAGGGCTTAACGTTAAGTTCTTCGCCTGTAACTTTTTTAATAAGGTCGGCAGGATCATAAAGATTGCCTAACATGTAAACATTATTAATCAACCATTGTTTTACATTTTTGAAATTTCCCAGTGCAATTTCGTTTCTCCAGTCGGGAAGCTCTCTCTCCATCTCCGCGAGTAACTGACCGCTGTATATATTGCCCAAGGCATAACTTGGAAAATAACCGAACAGACCGCTCGCCCAATGGGTATCCTGCATTACTCCTTCTGAGTCGTTTTCGACATTCAGCCCAAGAAACTTGCTGTATCTTTCATTCCAGACCTCGGGAAGCTCCGCCATATTAATCCTGTCAGCAAATATGTCGCGTTCAAGGCTGAACCGAATAATGATATGGAGGCAATAAGTGACTTCATCTGCTTCAACCCGAATCTTGGATGGCCTCACTTGATTAACAGCTTTGATAAACCTGTCTACTTCAACATCAGAAAGCACGCCTCTTGTAACTTCATTCAGTTTTGGCAGGAAGTAAGACCAGAATTCCCGAGAACGCCCAATTATATTTTCAACAAAACGGGATTGTGATTCATGAAAGCCGAAAGAGCAGGCCGTTCCAACGGGTTGAAACATCCAATCTGGCCTCAAGTTCTGCTCATAGAGAGCATGTCCCCCTTCATGGAGTACTGAAAATATGGCAGAAGCAAAATTGTCTTCATAATAATGGGTAGTTATCCGGACATCATCATAATAACCAGTTGTGAAGGGATGTTCAGTTTCATCAATTCTGCCTCCTGCTTCTTTTGACTCTGCATCATAGCCGATAAAATCAGAAACAGCGTTTGAAATATTGCGCTGTATATCAAAAGGAACTTTTCGCTTTAGGACAGAAATATCTTGTTGCTTCTGAGAAGCTTCACATTTATTAATTATGGAGACCAAGCCTTCCTTTAACTCATCAAAAACTCTGCTGATGGTGACGGCTGTCATGTTTGGTTCAAAAATATCTATAAGTGCATCGTAAGGTGTCGGGCTCTTCTTTACCTTCATCAAGATATCAGCAGATTTTTTCTTTAAATTAATAAGTTTTTCAAGCTCAGGCCTGAACAAGGAAAAATCTTCAGCAGCCTTTGCCTTTTTCCACGTATCAATTGTTACGGCTTCTTGCTTTGCTGTTTCTACGACAAGCTTTTCAGGCAGCTTTGTTTCCTCATCATGGTGTTTTTTTATCAGAAAAATGTTTCTTCTCTGTATGGAATCCAGGCTTTCATACTGAGGATGCTCCATAATATCTTTCAACAGGACACCGATCTCTGGATCATTACTCATCTTGTGTCCGATTCGACGGAGCATAGCAAGCTGGAGGCTTCTCAGTTTAATCCCTTTTGGAGGCATCACTGTCTCCATATCCCAATGGACAAGAGAAGCTGCTGATTGAAAAATGAAGAGATCTCTCGATTTCTCCATCAGCTTCCCATAATTAGAAATCAATGATTCGTCTATTGGAGCCTTCATAACTTTTATAATTGTAGTCTATTTTTACTTCTTATTTAAATAGCCTGTCACAAAATTCTAAATCATTTTATATCAATAACTTAGAAGGTGTCAATATTCAATTTTCCTAACTCTCTGTATCTTTATGATTATCAACAACTTATAAACCCTCTACATAAAGAAAAT
>JBGVTE010000142.1:0-56765 GCA_041862375.1 Candidatus Aminicenantaceae bacterium | reverse complement strand
GGTTTTTTACACCCACATGCCTTCGCCTAACATATTTGAGTCGCTGGGGCAAAGCGAGCGTGCCTTCAAGCCGGATGCCCACCGCTCAATGACTATTTTAATTTTCATCACGGAAAAAAAGATGCTTCCATTGAAATTTTAGTCTTTAGGATATATATTTGAGATAAGAAAGGAGTAGAAATGAGAGAACTAAAAGTGGAGGTTATAGACATTAAGGAACGGTGCGGAGCTCGACATAAAGTTGGAGATTGTTTTTACATACGGGGTGAAGGTACTATTGAAATTCCAGAGGGAAAAAAAGTCTGTATTTATGCTCTAAACAGCCTATTCCCTTTTTTAACAGCCAAGCAGAGGGAAGACGAGATTCCCGATGACGACTGGATTTCAGGGACAGAGACCTTGCTTTGCCCGGATCCAAAAGGTGTTGCTTTTAAGGTTGCTGCCATTACTAAATAGTCTATGTAATCCAATCAATATTCTTCATATCATCTCTTCTTTTACTGTATAGTTTATTTCTAATATTACCACTCTCACTTGTTTTATCTGTCTCTGCTATCTAGACTGGATTCATTTTTAGATTACAATTCCCTATAAAAAGTCTCTCCTTGGAAGACAAACAAACTTTATCAACTCGATTCATAAAGCGGAGAGAAGCAAAAAAGCCTGATTTTAATTCTGATACCACTTAGTTGATCTGTAATCTAGGAGTACTCTTTTTAAAGAGAATATTTCGTGCGTCGTAGACAATCAGAGCAGCGAGAATTATTAATACAAGACTAACACTTCCTAAGAGATAGCTTTTTTCTTTAAAAAAGTTGAATCCTTGGTAGCCTAGAGCAACTACAGTTGTTATAAGCATAAAATAAGCAGGAAAAATAGTATAAGCTTTTGGTCTTCTTATGCCAACAAAGTAAGAAGAAACAATGATCAAAGCTAAGGCTGCAACGAGCTGATTGGAAGCACCAAATACAGGCCAGATGGCTTTGTACCCTTCCGTTGCTCCAAGAAGTGCGGCAAAAGCAATTACAAATAAAGATGCTATCCATCTGTTTCTGAAAAGAGGAACCTTCTTTCCTAAGAGTTCTGTGAAGATAAACCGTCCCAATCTTGCTCCTGTATCAAGTGTAGTCAGAACAAAGGCATTGAGCATTACCATGCCAAAGAAGAGACCTATTGTTAGAGTTAGTCCAGGGAGGGATGAGATGAACTTTCCGTATCCTGTAGCGAAAGTTTGAATTGGGTTTCCAAGAGTGATCATCAAGTACTGAAAGCCGAATTGGCTCTTAACTCCGGTTGGATCCCAGACTAGCGCACTCGATGCAATAAATATAACCAGCCCAGCCAGAGCAGCTTCTGTAATCATTCCCCCGTATCCAATAATTTTCCCACTAGCTTCGTCTGGCAGCTGTTTAGCAGTTGTGCCGCTTGCGACAACAGAATGAAAGCCAGAGATAGCGCCACAGGCGATGATGACAAAAAGCATTGGCCATAGTGGGCCGCCTTTACTGGAGAATGAAATAAAAGCTGGGGCGTTGACTGAAGGATTAGTAACTAGGAGACCAATGTAGCCCAATCCTAACCCTAAGAATAAAATCCAGGTGCTTATATAATCTCGAGGCTGAAGAAGGAACCAGACAGGAAGGGAGGATGCGATAAGACTATATATGATCAATATAAAAAACCAGAAATTTTGATTTGACATCCCGAGTATGTGGGCAGGCAGAACAATAGGGATTAATCTGCCCAGATAAATCAATAAAAAGAGGGCCACTAGCGCCAAAATTGTAGAGACCACTACATTAATTCCCTTTCTGTATATCAGCCAGCCAAAAATCATGGCTACAAACACTAATCCAAATGTAGGGATTACTATCTCAGGCTGGGAAACAAGAGTTCGTGAAGCAACAACAGCGAATACAGCAATTACCAGGGCCAGAGCTAGCAAGAGAAAAATGGAAAATATAATTTTTGCCCGCGGCCCTAATATTTTTTCTGATATGTCTGCGAGCGATGTGCCCTTATTCTGAACAGATGTCATGAGGGAGGAATAGTCATGAACTGCTCCCAGGAAAACGCTTCCCAGTGCTACCCACAGGATTGCACCAAGCCAACCAAAATAGAGAACTCCCAGCAAAGGACCTAATATAGGGCCCGCTCCCGCAATAGAAGAGAAGTGGTGGCCAAAGAGAAGAGGTTTTTTCGCAGGCGAATAGTCGATACCGTCGTAAAGTTCTCTGGCAGGAGTAATTCGGCTGTTGTCGACTTTAATTACTCTTTTTTCAATAAAACTTCCGTATATTTTATACCCTAGGATAAGCCATATAATAAGAATCCCAGCAATGATTAAAGTGTACATGTATCCTCCGCATTGAGAGAATATAGTCTATCTCTGGTAAACTTTCAAGTTCAACCCTAAGAATCTCATCTTAAGGGATCAGAAAACAGAAAAGCGCTAGGCATCAACAGGGGATTAAAGCGGGATGTGTTCTGAGTGAAGTGAAATACTATGCTGAACTCAGCATTAATGAGTCGACATGAAAGGAGAATGCGATTACTTTGAAGCTCTGTAGTAGAGATAGGCAATCAGAGCTATGAAGGCCACCAGAGAGATGATGTCACCAAGGCTTCCTGGCCATATCAGCCCAATACCTTTGGGTTTCGCTTTAGCAATGTAGGCATAGATGGCGATCAAAACTCCTGTAAGCCCTTCTCCGGCTATGAAACCAGCGCCTAAGAGTATTCCCTTTTCTTTTTTACTCTCCTTAAGTTTTTTATCATGTTCTGTTTTTTTCTCTATAAAATACCTCACAAGCCCACCAACATAAATAGGTGTCATTGTAGAGAGAGGGAGGTAAATGCCGACTGCAAACGGGAGTGAGGGGATACCTACTAATTCAGCTACAATCGCAAAAGCCCCTCCAACTAGAACAAGCCCCCATGGGAGGTTACCTCCAAGAACTCCTTCAATTACAGTCTTCATTAATGTAGCTTGAGGGGCAGGTATTTCGGGTGAGCCAAAGGTAAAAGATTTGCCCAGAAGCCAGACAACAGCCGCAATTGCAAAAGCAGAAGTTATAACACCTATCAATTCTGTAGTCTGTTGCCTCTTTGGAGTGGCCCCGATAATATAGCCGGCTTTGAGATCTTGAGAGATATCACCTGCTATCGAAGCTCCTACGCAAACAACAGTGCCAACTGTTATTGCAGCTGCTTGCCCTAAAATATCTGTCCAACCCAGTGAATAGAACAGAAGGCTCGTTCCCAAGAGCGTGACTATTGTCATCCCTGAAGTAGGATTTGAAGTAACGCCTACCATGCCCACAATCCGTGAAGATACGGTAACAAAGCAAAAAGCAAAAAATACAATACACAGTGAAGCCAAAACTCTGATGATGATGGTTGTGTTAATTCCGAGGATTTGAGGAGATATAATTAACAGGACCATGACAATAGAAATGCCAGCAAAGAGAACTGTTATCGGGAGATCTCTTTGGGTTCTTTTTATTCTCAGTCCTTCTCCTCTACTAAACCTGAATTCCTTGACACTAACTTTTAAAGAATTAAACATAGTAGGGAAGGATTTAACGACAGTGATAATACCAGCAACGGCAACAGCTCCTGCTCCCACATACCGTATGTATTTTTCCCATATCTCAAGTGTTGACATTTGGGCAATGGTATGAACCTTTTCAGGGAACATCGGGACGTTGATATAGTCTCCAAAGTATGCAATAAGAGGAATAATTCCAAGCCAAGAAAGGAGACCCCCAGCTACCATAATAGCTGCAATCCTTGGGCCAAGAATAAAGCCTACTCCTAAAAGAGCAGGAGTTGGTTCCATGGCTAAATAGGCTTTTCTCAAGACTGGAACTTTAAGATAGATTTTATCAGACCACAGCTTAAGAAATCCGACCAAACCCTTGTAAAAAAGACCCAATCCTAGCCCCAAAAAGATATTCTTTGCCTTGGCGCCTCCTTCTTCAGCCGCTATAAGAACTTGGGCACTTGCGGTTCCCTCTGGATAAGGCAAAACACCGTGCTCCTTGACAATCAGAAACTTTCTCAGGGGTATCATAAAGAGCACTCCGAGCACCCCTCCCAAAAGAGCTAAGCTGCCAATTTTGAATATACTGGGGTTGAATCCCCATAAGAATAATGCGGGAATAGTAAAGATGATTCCAGAAGCCAAAGAAGAACTAGCAGAGCCTGTAGTTTGTGAGATGTTATGGTCTAAAATTGTGCTTTTTCCAAGTAATGGAGTTAATATTTTGAATACAGCTACGGAGATAACCGCCAGAGGGATTGCTGTACTAATCGTCAGACCTACTCTCAAACCGATGTATGCATTGGCTGAGCCAAAGATGATACCAAAAATTCCCCCAATGATGATTGCTTTTAATGTTATGTCTTTAAAATTTGTTTCATCTGGAACATAAGGTTTATGTTCTTCCATTTTCAAATTTCCTGATTTTTAAATTTTTGAGCTTGAGGCAGTTTAGCATATTAAAAACAATTTTTCTAATATAAAAATCATTGGTAAGCATCTGGTTTTCTGTGATAAATGATAAAGAAGCGAGCATCTTGCCGCAAGAGTGAAGAGGTCAAGCTGAGCTATTTTATCAAGGAAAAGAGATGCTTCGATCATTCATAAATAATCAATCTTTTAACTGTATCTTCCCAATTTATTTTAGCGATGAATTCATATGCATTCTGTCCCAATTTTTCTGCCAATTCTTTTTGCTCAGCCAATTCATCAATTTTTTCGGCGATACTTCTAGGGTCAGGTTCTACAATATAACCTGTATGTCCATCTTCTACTAGTTCAGCTGGGCCTCCACTATCTTGAGTAGTGAGGACAGCTTTTCTTGAAGCAAAAGCTTCTGGAGTTACTAGGCCGTAGTCCTCTCGAAGTGGGCTAAAAAAGACAGCACGACACCGAGCATAATGATTAAGAAGTTCAACCTCATTAGTTTGGCCTAAGAGGAATATTCTTTTTTCAAGACTACATTCTTTTATTTTCAATGAGAGATTTTTATGTTCAGGTCCTTCTCCGATTATAATTGCTTTAAATTCTTTATTTTTTACATACTTAAAGGAATCAACGAGCAAATCCAATCTTTTGAGCCTGTGTAACCTTGAGGCAGAGAAGATAAAATTCTGATAAGAGTCAGTTCTGTATTCTCTTTGTGGTGGCGGAGGGTAAAGAACTTCGGATTCTATATTTCCCCATTTTTTTAGCCGTGCCTGGATAGTATGAGATTGTGCAAACAATTTTGTCACATTGTGTTTGAGGAGATAATGATCGATGGTGTGAATAATCTTTTTTCGTATACTTTCCTTTGCTTTTCCTTTGAAGCTGAGATGAGAATAAAGAACTTCCCATAGGTCATAGTATTCTCTGAGACGGTGATTAAGCCAGCAGACATGGAAGGGGTGTTTGACAGCGTAACTCGGGAAGCGGAAGGAAATTACTTGATTGATTTTCCTTCCTAAACCGTCTTCCTCAACATCTGTAAACCGGTTGGCTAAGTATGCTCGAAATTGGCGTCCAAATCTATTTTGAGGAGTTAAAATTAGCTCTGCTTCAATGCCAAATTTTTTAAGGGCCTCAACAGCACTACGGGCGATTATTAAGTGGCCTCCTTCCACAAAAGGAACATCAGAGGTAACAACAGCAACTATTTTGGATTTCGCCATCGTAATACAGGATATGTTAGGAATATTATAATTATTTTTATTTCTCTCTTTTATTCTGTTATGAAAGAGAAAATTGCCTATTTCGTATAATGCGCCTTTCCTTTTGCATTGAGCTTCCTGAAGTAAATAATCGCAAAGGCTGATCTTTATACAGCGAGAAAATGTGAAGGATTCTTGTTTATTTTAAAGTTTCAACGGCCTTGTTATTATCGCTTGTCTTAAATACCAAAAGTGCTTCTCCAAGGCCAGGAGAAGTGCCATAGCAATAATCGATATCAATAACAGCATTTGCAAGCAAAACACCTATCTCTGCTCCAGCACCTATCCGATCTCCTATTTGCACGGTGACCACCTCACTGGTAGAAACTTTATATCCTAATGTTTTAAGAGCCTTTTCCGCTTTTTTATTATTAGATGTAATGAGTAAAAAATTACACCTGTCTTTTTCAGAATAAGTACACATTGCTCTCAAATTTATTCCTGCATTGGCTAAAGTCCCTAATATCCTTCCTAAGATGCCAGTTTCATTACGCGCAATAATATGAAGTTCAGTTTCTTTTTTTACTTTTTGCACTGTTGGATCTCCTTTATTAAGCCCCAATTATAACAGAAGCAATAAAATAAATTCAAAGAAAAATAAAGAGAAAGTTGTCTTTTGTTTTATGATTATTATAATTTAAGAGCAGAGATTACAGGATGAATGTAGATAAAAAAAGCGCAATAAAAGTGGCAATCATTGATAATTCGATTAATCCTGAAATTTACAATCCAATAGAGCATTGGAAGCAGCATCTGGATGCTGAGTGGGATTCTTTTAGAGCCACAAAAAACCAGTTTCCCGATTTAAGTAAGGATTATACCCATATTATTCTGACCGGCTCTGAAATTTCTATTCTGGAAAGAGAAAATTGGGTATACGAGGAAATAGAATTGATTAAACAGGCAGTTAACCAAGGTTTATCTATTTTGGGGAGCTGTTACGGACATCAAATGTTAGCTCTAGCGTTGGCAGGGCCTGCTTATGTAAGGAGGTGTCCTCAACCTGAAATTGGATGGATCGCTGTCGATATCATTGAAAAAAATAATATTTTAGGGAATAAGAAGCGAGGTTATTCTTTTTCAATCCACTTTGATGAAGTCATGAACTTGCCTGAGTCTTTTCTCGTTCTTGCTTCATCAAAGCTTTGTCATATTCAAGCCTTTCAGATTAGAGGCAGACACATTTGGGGACTCCAGATTCATCCAGAGATAGATATTCCTTCGGCTGAAAAGCTGCTTAGAAGCTTGATTAATTATGATTTTAGAGGTAAATCCCTTTACCAACGAGCTTTGAATTCAACACCGAAAGATACGAAATTGATTCGAGAAATTGTCAAGGCTTTTTTTTATGATTTCTCTTGACAAAAAAAAATATTTATATTTATATAAAAGCAAAGGCTAAACTTAGCTATTATCCGCATTTAAAGGAGGCAAGAAAGGAGTAAAAAATGAGAAACAAAAAGCTGGTATTTTTAATCATTGGAACATTTATTATTTTTTCTTTAAGTTCATATGCAGCTACAAAAAAGCTTAAAAGAATTGGACGTTATACGTTATGTCAATGTAAAGGTGAAATTCCTACACCAGAAGTAATGAGAAATATCGTCGAGAGATATGCTGGAGATATTAAATATGGGTTCGACCTGGTTGGCTATGGATATTTATTTATTCCCTTTATTGAACAGATAAAGACTGCCGCATTCACGGAAAAAGCATTGCCGATTGGTGAAAAGATGATTTGGATGCTCTATCGTTCTCAAGGGAAAGTGAAAGTTGTTGAGGATCTTGAATGGGCGGGGAAATCTCCCTTGGAAGTCTTTTCGTTCCTCGTAAAGAAAGACTATAAAAATTATGAATTCATCATGCCTAAACCATGTGGCAATGTTTCTCTTCTTAGAGTTGAAGAATTCATACCAGACGCTATCTGTGATATAAAAGTCGCACCTGCAAAGGCTAACGTGAATGATCCGATTTCTGTGGATATGAGTGGTTCGCAGCACGTAAAGTCCATGGAGGTGGAAGTTATTGACTCTGCTGGTAATATAGTTGCTACTAAGGCATTAACACCAGGATCTCCAAAATGGCAAACAAGCTTTAATAAGCCCGGAGAGTACATGTTTAAAGGTAAGGCTTCAAATCCTGAGGGGAAACCATCGACTAATCCCTGTGAAGCTAAGGTGTATATAAATTTCCCTCCCACTTGTGAAATGTGGACTTCTTGTCTTCCTTGCAAAGATTATGTAGGCAGACCTATTACTTTTGATGGTTCAGGCTCTACTGATCCTGATGGTGAAGTTGTTAAAGCAGTATTTGAGATTATCGATGAAGCTGGAAATGTTGTGGATAAAAACGTAGTTGAACAAAAACCCTTCACGTGGGAGAAAGTATTTGAAAAACCCGGTGTATATACATCAACGTTAATTGTAACGGATGATTTTGGAGCAGTATCTGAGCCATGCAGGCTTTCGATCGAAGTCACACAGAAACGATTCTTCATGTTAATTGATGGCGGATTATTGGTAGCCAGAGGAAGTTATGGTCAATACATCGCCGCACGTGCAGGTATACTTTACAAAATAATCCCTGATACACTGAGCTTTATCATTTCTGGAGGCGGAGGCATTGCCCTTAAGGGAGATCCGTGGAAGCATATATTCTTGGCAAATGCAATACTAAATGTTCATGCAAAACCTCTCTTTTTCGGTGGTGGATTTGGTTTCTCTTCAAAAGTTAGAGAGGAGAGGGAAGCAGATGCGGAGCTGATTGGAACTGTTGGATTTGATTTATTTGACAACTTTATTTCCGCTGGTTCTCTCTTTGGAGAAGTAAGAGTTCCTGTTGGAGAAGGACGTGAATTTTCAAAACACCACAAGTTAATATTTGGGTTAAGGTTTATCTTCTAGTTCAAGAAATTTACGAATTTGAAAGGGCCGAGGATAATCTCCTTGGCCTTTTTTTTATAAAGTGATCTTTTTAGAATTCTAAAAAAGAAGATGAAAGTAGCTATAATAGGTGCAGATGGTCAGCTTGGCTCGGACTTAGTCAAAGTTTTTGAAAGAGATGAGGTGTTTCCTCTGTATTATCCTGATTTCGACATTACAAAACCTAAAGAATCTAGAAAAGTTCTTTCTAGTTTTGACATTGATGTAGTAATTAACACAGCTGCATACCACAGGGTTGATGAGTGTGAGGATAATGCTCAGAAATCTTTTCTTGTCAATTCTATAGCAGTAAGAGAGTTGGCATTGATATGTCGTCGGCTTAGTTTGATTTTAGTCCATTTCAGCACAGATTATGTCTTCGATGGCAGGAAAAGAGAACCCTATATTGAAGAAGATATACCTAATCCTCTGAATGTATATGCAGTGTCCAAGCTCGCAGGAGAATATTTCGTCCGCAATATTTTAGATAAATATTTTCTTGTCAGAAGTTGTGGGCTGTACGGTGAGGTCGGCTGTTGGGGAAAGGAATCTAATTTCGTCGATGCCATGGTAGATTTAGGAAAAAGAAGAAAAGCCTTGAAAATTGTCAATGACCAATGGGTTACTCCAACATCCAGTGCTGAGCTGGCTGCGAGAGTAAGTGAGCTTATCCGAACGGCCCATTATGGGCTCTATCATATGACCAATGAAGGACAGTGCACCTGGTATGAATTTGCCGAGACCATATTTTCTTTAATCGGTAAAAGACCTCATCTGATGCCGATTGATTCTGAAACTTACGGTGCCCGTGCAAAGAGACCACTCTACTCAATCTTGGAGAATAAAAGAGCAAGAGAAATTGGATTAACTGAATTTTCTCACTGGAGAGATGCTCTTGAGAGTTATGTAATTAAGAAGGGATATATCAAAGGAGAGAAAGCCTAAATAAAAAGACTTATTTTGTTAACTTTTTATTTTATCCAGTATGGCCCTAGGAAGAGAGCAGGCTTTTGCTTTTGAATTTGTTACTATGTGGATAGTATGGCCAGAAGCTATTAATTTTTTTTCTTCTATCGTTAATAATTCATAGGTAAAGACAGCTTTTTTGGGTGTAATTTCTTCTAACCGGACACGAATTAAAAATTTTTCATCGTATCTCAAGGATTTTTTATACCTACAGTAGGCCTCTGCCACAACTAAATAATATCCCTTTTTTTCTATATCTCTGTAGGGAATGCCTTTCTGACGGCAGTACTCTGTACGTCCTATTTCAAACCACTCGAAATAACTTTTATTATGTGCAACCCCCATCTTGTCCGTCTCAGAATAACGGACTCTTATTTCTATTTCTATGGATTTATTTTTATCTTGAATCAGATCGATTCTATTCCCATACTTTCCCGAGTTTCGATAGCTCTTCATTGTAGTATTTTCTGTAGAGGATTTCCCATTCTCTGCTGCCTTCTTCAATTGACTTTTTTTGAGATCGGATTTTATTGATAGCTTTTTGGTCTAAAGACTCATAAAGTTTCATTTCTTGTTCAATGGATCTAACTATTGTCAACCTGATTTCATTAGGTTCATCCAGGAACTCAACTTGGTCATTATCAAAGAGTGCATTGAGTACAAGACGAGCAAGATAGTTAATTTTTTCTCTGGATAATCTGCTATTCAAAGCACAATATTCCTTTCTTTGGCTAATTTCGTCTTTATCATCCTGAACATTGTCTGGTATTCTATGTTTTCTTTTCTAATTTTTTCTATGTGTTTGTTGAGGATTTCCCTTACTTCTTGGTCAAGTTTATCTTCCTTCTGAAATTCTTCAGTGATAAGTTCTATTGTTTCCTCAAGAAGCTTATTCTTGTCTTCTGCAATTATTTTTTCTTCTTTGATTAAATTTTGTACAGTTACAAATGCCATATGTTCTATTTGATTCCTGTTGAGTCTCATTTCATAGACTAAGATACAATACATTGGTTGAAAATTCAAGGTTTGATTAATTCTAGTAAAAAAACTTTACATAGAATAAAAATTTATTTTTTTGAAGATAGATAAATGGAATAGATAAAGCCGCCGATACAAAAGGCAAAGACGAATATCATAAGAATGAGAGCTTCAATAGTCATTTTCGTTAGTTATAATTTTTTTGGTGATGATTTTGTTGAGTGATATGAACACTCCTATTGCTATTGCCAACTGGAAGAGAACCGTTCCTACTGAATATGGAGTAAATATTTTGAACCAGTTATGAGGATCATCAGAATAGCTATCCCATAGCCACCAACCAAGCATGGCTAGGAATTGAAGAGGAAGAAAGAAGGTAACTAAGATGTCAAACCATCTTCCTAAATTAATATTAGTCTGAGATTCCGAGATGATTTTCTGGCGGAATCCTTTGGCTCCGAACTTTATTACTGCTATGGTAAAGAATAGCCCGCTGACTAAAAGCCCCAAACTCCAAACCCAATCCTGGTTGTTGAAAAATCCCATGCTAAGGGCTGAGGGTAGACCCAACAAGAATCCACAAACTCCTACTATGCCTATCGATTTTTTTCTAGACATTCCTGTATCCATAAGCAGTCTAGTGTCAAGTTCGAGCATTGAGATAAGTGATGAGAAAGCAGCAAAGGAAAGGGCGAGAAAAAAAAGGGCAAGAAAAAAAGAACCAGCAGGAATTTTTGAAAACAATTGAGGAATCCAGATGAAAGTAAGTCCCTGGTTGTCAGTTTTCATGACATCAAGTACTTTTTGATGAGAAAAATTTTGTGCAGAAAAAAAGGAGAAAACAGTTGGTATGACTGCTACTGCTGCCAGCAGAGAAGCCATATTGTTACCAAAGCCTAATGTAGTTGCTGTCAGGACAGGATTTTCTTTCTTATGGGAATAAACAGCATAAGTAAGTATTAAGCCCCATCCTGCTCCAGTTGACCAGGCAGATTGAGTTAAGGCGTTAAGCCATAGTTCGAGGTCTGCGAGTTTCGACAGATTTGGGGAAAAAATAAAATTTAAACCATGAAAGGCACCGGGAAGAGTTATAGAACGGACACAGGCTATGATTAGGAGTATAAAAAGAGAAGGAATGAGGACTTTATTAGCTCTTTCTATGCCCTTGACCACACCTGCATAAATAATCAGCACACCTATGATAATAGCTGCAAAATGGAAAACGATGGGTTCCCAAGAGGAAGTAAAAACCTGCCAGGATTTTAAAGAGTCTTTTTTTATCAGTCCTTGGAAAGAAGTAGCGATAAAGTATTTTAAGCACCAGCCGGTAACAACTGAGTAATAAAACATTATTGCAGTGGTGACAAAAGCAACGAAAGTTCCCATCCAGGAAAAGTTATTGCCCAGTAACTTCCCGAAAGAGCCGATGACACCCAATCTGGTGCTTTTACCAATTGAAATTTCAATAACGAGAAGCGGTATAGACCAGAGAAACAGAAAAAGAAGCCAGGCAATAATAAAGGCTCCACTTCCGTACTGAGATACAATTCGAGGGAAGCGCCAGATATTTCCTGTACCAACAGCCATCCCTAGCCCTGCAAAAATAATTCCCCACCGAGATGCAAAAAACTCTTTTTTGTCCATTAGTTACTACTGATGTCTTATTAGGAAATCACTAAAAAAGGATGCAAGATATTTTTATCAGGGATTTTTTTTGCCAGTGCGATCAGTTTTCCATCGAGGCTAAAAAGCCTAAAAATAGTTTCTTGCTCTTGGGATATTGAGGAATTCTTTGAGGAATCTTGATGAATTGCCCGTACAATGTCCCCATTGGATACCATATTTCCGTTTTTTACCAGAGGGACACATGTTTCCTTAAGAATTATTTTTGGAAATTGTGGGAGGAGAAACTCTAAGGGAATAAGGAAATGTTCAGTTCTTCCATTGCCTGAGAATTTTTTTATCTCTTCCAGGGATAAGGCATTGGATAATTTAAAGCTGCCTACCTCAATTCTTGTCAATGTTGAGAGATGGGCTCCACATCCTAAGATTTGGCCTAAATCTTGAGCTAGAGACCGAATGTATGTACCTGAAGAGCATTTAACTTCAAAATCGAGCAGAGGAGGATGATATTTTCTTAATTTAAAGAAGTGTATAAAAACCTGGCTGGGCCTTAATTCGAATTCTTTTTCTTTCCTAGCTAAGGTATACAGTGGTTTTCCTCTGTATTTTTTTGCTGAATAAGGAGGGGGAATTTGGTCTATAGCTCCTTCAAATTCCTTTATAGCTTCTAAAATTTTACTTTTTTCAGGCAATTCTTTTTTTTCACGAGAGATAGGTTTTCCCATGGAATCGTAAGTATCTGTAGAGATTCCTAATCTTATCTGGCCATTATAAAGCTTGTCAGCTTTTGAAAAATAAGGAAAAAGCCTTGTGGCTTTTCCTACGGCAACAAGCATAAGGCCTGTGGCCAGGGGGTCTAAAGTTCCGAAGTGTCCTATTTTCCGAATATGAAGGATTTTTCTTATCTCTACGATAACATCATGAGAAGTACAGCCCTGTTTCTTATTGATAAGGATAAGTCCATCCATTAAATAAACCAGGCTAGTAATTTTACTAGCTTTTTTGTTCTTCTGCTTTCATTGCATTGTCTTCCATTATTTTTTCTACCATTTCAGGGACATCTTTAAGTAATTTCTCGTATTCACCAGAAACTGTAAAGCCTGCAGCATGGACATGGCCGCCTCCTCCAAAGTGCTCTGCAATGAAAGCTGCATTAGCTCTCCCTTTTGAGCGAAGGCTTATCCTAAAAATATTGTTTTCGATTTGTTTGAAAAAGAGTACTATCTCAACGCCTTTTATAGAGCGCGCCAAGGTAGTAATATCCTCAGTATCAATTTCTTTTATGTTAAGCGCATCTAGGAATTCCTTAAACATAGTGATAATAGCAATGTTACCATTCTTATTCATTTGAAGGGTAGAAAGGATTTGTCCCAGGAGTTTGATTTTTTCAGGAGAGTTGTTGCTGAACAACATTTCAGATACTTTGATAGAATTGGCACCATATTCTAAGAGTCTATGACAGACTTCGAAAGCCCGAGCTGTTGTGTTGGAAAATTGGAAAGATCCAGTATCTGAAACAATAGCAGAGTAGAGATGGTTAGCTATTTTAGAGGTAAATTTTATATTTAATTTTTCTCCTAGGATAAAGGCCATTTCTCCTACAGCAGAAGCTTTGGGGTCAACCCAATTTATATCTGCATAGTAATCATTGGAATGGTGATGGTCTATGTTTATCTTGAAATAGTGCCCTAAATTTTCCTGGCCTGACCTTGATACATCAGCGCATTCAAGTAAAATGATGAGATCAAATTTTTGAGGATAGATTTGGCTGATCTTAATTTTTTCCACATCTGGAAAACGATTAAAAGGAAAAGGAGTGTTTTCCTTATTGATGATTGCCATTTCCTTTCCTAAAAATTCTCCCATGAGAGCTAAGGCGAGACTCGTGCAGATAGAATCACCATCAGGCCTTAAGTGTGAGGTTATAACGATTCTCTTGCTCTCCCTGATTTTTTGGCTGATTAAAGATAAAGTGTCAATTCTCATTTTTCCTGGCTAATTTCAATAGTTTTTCTATTTTTTCATCGTAATCTAGGGTTCTATCTAGAGAAAAAATTAGCTTGGGATTATACTTTAATTTCACTCTAGAGGCAATAGATTTTCTCAGAAATCCCTTTCTCTTCTCAAGCAGTTCAAGAACGTCTTCAATTTTTTCTTTCTCAAAAAAGCTGACATACACATAGGCAGTGTTCAAGTCATTGCTCATTTCTACTCTGGTTATAGTGATCAAACCAGAAAATGTACTCTGGAATCCTTCAATAAGAAGGCGGCTTAATTCTTCCTTTATTAAGCTAGCAATTCTTTTTTGTCTTCGGCTACTCATATTTTTTCTAACAAATGTATTTATATGCTCTTCTTGGCGATATTACTTCTTAATTTAATCCTGTATAGAAGTGATGCTTAAAGAGTGACAAATACGAGAAAAGTATTTTGTTGCGTCTTCTAAAAATAATGAATTTGAGAGTCAATAATCTCGCCTTCTATGTATTTTTCTGCATCAGCCATTATTTTACAGAATAATGACTCAACAAGTTTTTTATTGCTGTTTAGTGTTACTAATCCAATTTTTGTTCTTTGCCATTTGTCCTGATAATCCAGTTCAGCAAAAGCAATATTGAATTTATTCTTGATTCTATCTTTAAAGCTTTTAAGTATTTTTCTCTTTTCCTTTAATGAATGGGAATAAGGAAAGTAAACTTCCAAAGAGAGAAATCCGATAATCATTGAATTTTCTTAGTGTAAAAGATTATTCTTGCTTGACTTTTTCAGTTATAAAAGCTTCTATTATATCGCCTTCTTGGATATCGCTAAATTTCTCTAGTCCGATCCCACATTCATAATCCTTTCTTGCTTCAGCAACATTAGACTTGAGATGTTTCAAGGATGATATTTTTCCTTGATGTATAACCTCGTCATTTCTAATTATCCTGAACTCGGCATTCCTCGTGATTTTCCCATCTACTACTAAACAACCAGCTATTGTCCCCACTCTTGATATACTAAAAATCCTTCTTATTTCAGCTCTTCCTAAGTACGTTTCCTTTAATGCAGGTTCAAGGAGTCCTTCTAATGCTTTCTTTATATCATCAGTCAAATGGTAGATAACGTTGTACGTCCTTAATTCAACCTCTTCTTCTTTAGCCAGCTCAATTATTTTGTGATTAGGTTTATTATTGTAACCAATAATAATTGCATTAGAAGCAGAAGCTAAGAGTACATCTGACTCTGTGATGTTTCCTGTAGCAGAGTGAACGATTTTTATTTTAACTTTATCGGTACTCAAGGAAGGAAGTATATCCGCAAGAACTTCTATTGAGCCTTGGACATCAGCTTTAATAATCAGAGGAAGTTCTTTTGTCTCATCTTCTTCTATTTTTTTAAATAAATCATTCAGAGTAAGATGTTCTGGTCTTGGAGATATGTCTTTTTTTAAATGAGAGAGACGGTGAGAAGCAATCTGTTTCGCTTTATCCAGGTCTGAGATTACTTGGAAAATATCGCCAGCAAAGGGGACATCTGAGAAGCCAAGCACTTCAGCAGGTACAGATGGCTCAGCTTTCTTTAATATCTTTCCATTTTCATCAAAGAGGGCTCTGACTTTTCCGTAAGTAGAGCCAGAAATAAAAGCTTCTCCTAGATTAAGATTGCCATGTTGGATGATTACCGTGGCTATTGGGCCTTTTTTTGAATCCAAACGGGCTTCCAAGATAGCGCCTTGAGCCTTTACTTTAGGATATGCCTTAATTTCAATGACATCGCTCAGGAGAAGAATCATCTCGAGAAGTTCATTGATGTTCGTTTTTTCTTTAGCTGATACTTCTATACTGACAACATCTCCTCCCCAGTCTTCTACGAGCAATCCTTCTTTTGATAACTGCTGTTTAACTTTATCAATATCTGCTTCTGCTTTATCAATTTTGTTTATGGCAACCATTATTGGAACATTTGCTGCTTTTGCGTGATGGATAGCTTCAACGGTTTGAGGCATAACGCCATCATCGGCAGCTACAACCAGGATAACTATATCTGTTAGCTTTGCTCCCCGAGCTCTCAGTTGAGTGAAAGCTTCATGGCCTGGAGTGTCGATGAAAGTGATTGGACGATTTTTATGAAAAATTCTATAAGCTCCTATGTGCTGAGTGATTCCACCTGCCTCTCTCCCTACAATATTCGATTCTCTTATAGCATCAAGCAGAGTTGTCTTTCCATGATCTACGTGACCCATAACAGAAACTACTGGAGGTCTTGAAACAATTTCTTCTTTTTTACGTTTTGCCTCGAGGAGAAATTCTTTTTCAACAGAAATCAATTCTATCTGAAGATTGAATTCCTTAGAAATTTCGTCTGCAATGGATTGGGTTATGAGATCATTAACGCTTAAGCTAAAACCCGTTGCGATTAATTTTTCGATGAGATATTTCGTTTTAATATCTAAAACTTCAGCAATTTCTTTCAGGCTTGTCCCTTCTTTAATAAGAGTCGTAGAAAGCTTTTTTTTAGAGTTTTCCTTTTTCATATTTTTCTTCTTTTCAATTTGATCTTGCATTGCACAACTATTTCTTGATTTATTCTTCTTGTTTTATTTCTATTTTCCATCCGACGAGTCTTGAAGCAAGCCTGACATTGTTTCCCTTTTTTCCAATGGCTAAAGAATACTGATCCTCAGTGACCAATGCCTGTAATTTTTTCTCCTCTTTATCTAAAATAAAAACCTTTCTCACTTTTGCTGGACTTAAAGCTGCTTTGGCATAGGAGATGGGATTTTGCGACCACTCAATAATATCAATTTTTTCTCCCTGTAATTCTTTGCTGATAGATAAAATTCTGTTCCCTTTAATCCCTATGCAAGCTCCAATAGGGTCAATGTCATCCTCGTTGGTTGTTACAGCAACTTTAGCTCTTTCTCCAGGGTGGCGGACTAAATCTTTTATTTCGATTATTCCATTAGCTATTTCTGGGACTTCTAATTCTAAGAGTTTAGATAAGAATTTAGGATCGCTCCGGGAAACAATCACTTGAGGATCTCTTTCTCCTCTTGAGACTTGGATAATCACTGCTTTAACTCTATCTCCTCTCTTAAACTCATCTTTAAACAATTTTTCTCGGTTGGGCAGTAGAACATCTACTTTATTAGTTTCGAGTATTAAATTTTTATTATTTTCATATCTTCTCAAGACGCCTGTAATAATTTCTCCTACTCGTGGGGCAAACATGCCGTAGATTCTTTCTTGCTCAGCATCTCTAACTTTCTGGAAAATAACTTGCTTTGCCGCTTGAGCAGCAATACGCCCCAAAGTTTCAGAAGGGAGGTTGATCTGAATTTCTTTTCCTAATTCGGCTTCTTTATCTATTTTCTTTGCCTCCTCGAGGGAAATCTCAGCAGATAAATCTTGTGGATTTTCAGTTATTTTCTTTATGGTATAGACTCTCAGCTCTCCTTTTTCAGGACGGAAGAAAATATTTACTTTTTCATTATTGGAAAAGTATTTATGGGAGGCAACTTTCAGTGACTCTTCGATTGCTTTAATGATTATATCTATTTCAACTCCGCGCTCCTTGCTAAGTTGCAATATAGTATTCCACACGTTTATCTTCATCTTTGTTGCCTCAATTTTATTTCTGAGGAATCAAAAGAGGCGAAAATTATAACTAAAATAAGAAATAATATCAAATAATAGAATCTCATAGCTGAATGCAGAGTGAAATGAGAAATGTAGGGTAAATATGAGGAGTGAAGATTGTAGAGCTACTGAACTTGTAGTTTAGTTCTCTTATTACATAATTAAGGGAGCAAAAACAAGGCTTACTACTGCCATTAACTTTATCAAAATATTCATGGATGGGCCAGCAGTATCTTTCAGAGGGTCTCCTACCGTATCTCCAATAACGGCTGCAGCATGTACTTCTGTTCCCTTTCCTCCCAAGTTTCCCTCTTCTATCCATTTTTTTGCGTTGTCCCAAGTAGCTCCTGCATTTACCATAAATATACCCAGGAGGACGCCTGAGGTTGTTGCTCCTGCTAAAAAACCACCCAAGGATTCAGGCCCTATAATAAATCCGATAAGAAGAGGAGTTATTATTGCTAGAAGACCAGGCAAAATCATTTCAGCAAGCGCTCCTTTTGTAACAATATCTATGCATCTATCAGAATCTGGTTTTGCTTTGCCCTCCATTAATCCTTTTATTTCTCTAAACTGCCTTCGTATCTCTACCACCATCTTATTTGCAGTCCTTCCTACAGCTTTTATTGCTAAAGAAGCGATAACGAAAGGCATGAGAGCTCCAATAAGGAGTCCAATTACAGTTTCTACATTCGTTAAACTAATAGAAGACAATTTTGCTGTTTTTTGGTAAGCAGAAAAGAGAGCAAGAGCTGTGAGGGCAGCTGAGCCTATAGCAAATCCCTTGCCTATTGCTGCTGTAGTGTTACCAAGAGCATCGAGCTTATCAGTTATTTTTCGTATCTCTGGTCCTGCTTTAGACATTTCTGCAATTCCACCTGCATTATCCGCAATTGGTCCGTAAGAGTCTGTTGACATCACGATCCCGATAGTGGCCAACATTCCTACCGCAGAAAGAGCAATTCCGTAAAGTCCAGCTAGTCTGTATGATATGAATATTGTAGCACCTATCGTGAGGAGGGGAAGAATGGTACTTTGAAAACCAATGGCCAAACCTGTTATGATCGTGGGAGCACTCCCAGTTTGTGCTGTTTTGGCCACAGTTTTTACAGGGGGACCAGAAGTAAAATACTCGCTCTCCAATCCTATTAATACTCCAGATATCATTCCGCTGAGAACAGCCCAAAAAGGTCTAATATTTCCAAGAATAATTTTTACAGAGAAAAAAGCTCCTACTAGAAATAGTATGTTGCTGATGTAGATGGCGTTCCTCAGCGCTGACTGTGGATTTGTGTGCTTTAAGATATTTATAGAAAAAACACCTATAACTGAAGAAACAAGGCCAACTACAATTAAAAGCAAGGGGAGAGACATATGGTTTAAAGCAGGAGTCAAGGTTGAGCCAAGTGCCATGGAGGCTATTACTGATCCCGCATAAGATTCAAACAGATCAGCACCCATGCCTGCTGTATCACCAACATTATCGCCTACATTATCGGCGATGACTCCTGGATTTCGGGGATCATCTTCGGGGATACCTGCTTCTACTTTTCCGACTAAATCCGCTCCTACATCGGCACTTTTGGTATATATTCCACCTCCCACTCGAGCAAAAAGAGCAATAGAACTGGCCCCCATAGCAAAGCCGTTAATTATTTTAGGATCCTTTGTGAAAAGATAGAAAAGACATATTCCTGCAACTCCTAGCGCTGCTACAGAGATTCCCATTATAGAGCCCCCAAAGAAAGCAATTGTCAGAGCTTCTGGAGTTCCACCATGTATTGCTCCTTGGGTAGACCTGACTGCAGACCTTGTTGATCCTTTAAGCCCTATAAAACCAGCAAGCATAGAACAACTTGCTCCTGTGAAGAAAGCAAGACTGGTGTAAATAGAGAAAAACTTCCATAGAATAAGAAAGAGAATAACAATAAAAATTGATATGTAACTGTATTCTCTTCTTAAAAATATCATAGCTCCAGAGTGTACTGCTTCAGAAATTTCCTCCATTATTTTTGTACCTTTTGGGTATCTTTTAATCAAAAAATACAGGAAAAGAGCAAAGAACAGTCCAAAAATGCCAAAAATAAAGGAGTAGGGAATTAAGTTAAGTAGTGACATTGTTCTGCCTAAAACAAAATAATTTTTTAAGCACGATGTATAGCATAAAATGTACTGTTTTGCAATTTTTATGGACATATAGTAAGCATCTTTTTTCGTTATGAGAGCTGAAGCAATCATTAGAGAGGAGGTATGAGGCTTTAAGGCACACTCGTTTTGTCCCAGCGAGCCTGGGGTCAGGCTTCATCAGGAATGGAAGCCGAAAGCAAGAATCTAGCCTCTGGCGTAACATGGATAATGAAGCTTAACCCAAAATGTGGGAATAAAAAACGTTTGAATGCTGAGCGCGGGAGGAAAAGCAAGTTTATGACACAATTTGTGCCTTGTAAATTCTATTAACCTATTGAAATCCAATTAGTTTTAGATCAAGGCACAAAATGTGCCACCATCCTTGAGAGATATTCCTCAGAAATTCTATTTAAAATCTGTAACTTATTGAATTCGAAAGAAAAAACCTTTGAGCCAGATTGGCCTGAAATTTGCATTATGTCATTCATAAGGAAAATTGTTACGGTATCAATATAAAAATAATTTCTATAAAGGAATCGACTCTTGGGAAAGAAATTAACAGTTCCTATTACGTCATCCAGAGCTCTGCAGATAGCTCTTGAAGATACAAAAACTAGTTACTTTATTATGTCAAATTTTTCTCAACCTGAGCAAAACCCTGAGGTGTCTTCTAATCGATGGATATCTAAGAGTAATCGGGGGTATTCCTGGAAAATAGAGATCATTGAGAAAACTAAAAATTCTCATAAGGATAAAGGAGATATGGCAAATATAGCTCTTATAGAGGTAGATTCAAAAAGTGGAAGAGTAATAAAGAGGTATTATTTAAGAAATATTCTCATGAGCGAATATCAAAAATTTCTAAAGAAAAATGAAGAAAGCTAGAAGCTTTTATTGTATCTTTTAACAACTTTTCCTTGGAGACTATGGGGGCCACAAGCTGTGATAAGTACATCTGTGAATTCACCTCTTAAGTCTTTACTTGATTTAAAATTCACAACTTGGTAACTCTCATTGCGGCCAGAATAAATGTGAGCATTTTTTTTGCTTTTGCCAAGACATAGAACTTTCATTACCTTTCCTACATGATTTTTGTTATCCTCTAATTGGATTCTTTTTTGAAGCTCTTGAACTTCAATGAGTCTTCTCTTTTTTACTTCGAAGGGAATATCGTCTTTCATTCGAGAGGCTGCAGTTAGCGGACGGGGTGAATAGCGAAAAGAAAAAATATTCGTATAACGGACTTCTTTTAATGCACGTAGAGTTTCTTGGAATTCCTTTTCTGTCTCCCCAGGGAATCCGACGATAATATCGGTACTTAAACTAATATCAGGCAAAATGTTACGTAGGAGAGCTATTTTATCTAGATATTCCTCAGCTGTATAATTCCTGTTCATGCTCTTTAATACAGAAGATGACCCGGATTGTAATGGGAGATGAAGCTGATGACAGAATTTATCTGCTTTCTTTATAGCTAAAGCTATATCAGGTGTGAAATTTTTTGGATGGGAAGTTATAAACCGAAACCATTCTAATCCTTCAACTTTATTAACCTCTTTTATGAGTCTGGAAAAGTCTATGCCAGAGGAGGGATCTCTGTAGGAATTTACATTTTGACCAAGTAATTGAATTTCCTTGTATCCTTTAGAAGCTAACTCATTGATTTCCTGGATAATATACTTAAAAGGCCTGCACCTTTCTCGGCCTCTTGTAAAAGGAACTATACAGTAAGAACAGAAGTTATCACATCCTTCCATGATTGTTACATAAGCACTAGCGTCACTCTCTCTAAACATATGCTCAAAGGGAGCTTCTTCCCATTTGCGGCTCCAGCTTGTGGAAAGCAACTTTTCACCATAGTGCTTGAGTACAACTTGCGCGATGTCCTTGTAATTGCAGGGACCCAGGACAAAATCTACAGATAAATTTCTTTCCAAAATTTTTGACTGGTAGAGTTGAGCAACACATCCAACGACACCAATTACTACATTCTTTCTCTTTTTTAATTGAGCAAGACGTCCCAAAAGTGAAAAGAGCTTTTCTTCAGATTTTTTCCTCACAGCGCAGGTATTGATAATTATTAGATTGCTTTCCTCGAGGGAATGTGATTTTTTTGCACCGACACTTGATAAAATTCCTCCAATACGTTCTGAATCATTCTCGTTCATCTGACAGCCAAAAGTATGAATGCAAAACATCAACTTTTCAGGATTTAATTGTCTTTTTTCCGATTGAACTTCAGAAGCCATGGCCAGTTAAGAATAAACAGCAAGAAATATGCTGATTTTTAGGATTGTGTTTACTGTTCTTGAAGGTTGTGGTTAAGCATTTCTCTTGCATTCTGAAGAGATGTTTTTGTAATGTGCGCTCCAGACAAGAGACGGGCAATTTCAGTAACTCTTTCTTCATAACTTAATATTTTTACTGTAGTAAATGTTCTCTCCTTGTCAATCTTTTTATCAATTTTGTAATGATGTAAGGCAAAGGAAGCAATTTGAGGTAAATGAGTAATACAGATTATTTGATTCTCCTGGGATAATTGATTGAGCTTTTTTGCGACGAATTCCGATGTTTTTCCTCCTATTCCTGAATCAATTTCATCAAATATCAATGTTTTTTGCCAACCTCTTTCTTTACCGATAGACTTTAAAGCAAGCATAATACGAGAAATCTCTCCGCCAGAAGCAATCTTACGCAAAGGCCGAAGATCCTCTCCAGGATTTGGGCTGATGAGGAATTCTATCTCTTCTTCTCCACTTTCTCTTACTTTTTCTATTTCTTCTAAAGAAAGGGGGATATTTTCGATTTTTATTTTAAATTGCGCTTTCTTCATCCCAAGAAGCGTTATTTCTTTCAGGATGCATTTCTCCAATTCTAGTGCTTTCTCCCTCCTGAGCTGAGATAGATTTTTTGCTTTTATCTTGTAATCATTAAATGTATTCTCAATTTGAATTTCAATATCTTCAAGTCTTTCTTGACTCGAAGAGAACTCCTTGTATTCTTTTTTTGCTTCTTCGAGATAAGAAAGAATAACAGAAATACTGTTTCCGTATTTTCTTTTTAATTTTTCTATCAGGCTAAGACGTTCTTCTATACTCTCTAATTTTTCTGGAGATACTATTCGATTCTCTTTGAACTTTATTAAAAAATCTGAAAAATCTTTGATAATTATAGAAAATTGATTTACGGCCTCAGTTGTCTCCTTGAATGTTTTGTCATAATCACTCAGTTCAGTGACAGTATTTTGTAATTTGTCCAGAAGAGAAGATAAAGAATTTTCTTGTGAATACGAAAAAGCCAGAGCTTGTTCCACAAGAGAGCTTATTTTTTCAGCATTCTTAAGGATATTTCTTTCGTAATGGAGGCTGCTTTCTTCCTCAGTCTTAAGATCTGCATTTTCGATTTCTTTTATCTGGTAATCAAGAAAGTCAAGGCGCTGTTCTCTTCCTTTCTCCTTGGCTTCAAGCTCTTTTTTGTCCCGGTTGAGCTTTCTTAATTCTTGTGTCGCTTGTGAGACCTCTTCTCTCAAGGAGAATGCATTCGCAAAGTAGTCAAGATAATTCAAGTGATTTTCCACATGGAGAAGAAAATCATGGTCGTTCTGGCCGTAGATGTCGATAAGATGAGAGCTCATTTCTTTTAATTTTTTGATTGGTACGAGAATTCCATTTATGTAGCCTTTTCCTGTTCCCTCTTTCGAAATAAATCTTTGGATAAAAACTTCATTCTCTGAAAAGAGCGTGTTGTCTTTTATGCTGTCCTTAGGAAGAAAAAATACCGCTTCTACTGAAGCTTCACTTTTTCCTGTGCGGACAATATCTGAAGAACCCTTCTCTCCCAAGACAAGCTTTATGCCATCAATAATTATTGACTTTCCCGCCCCTGTCTCACCGGTAAGGATTGAAAATCCTTCTGTGAAATTCAATTCAATGTCTTCAATTGTAGCTAAATTCCTAATTCGGAGAGACTTGATCATTGAAAAATAATCTTATTGTTATTTTGAAGAAGTAATTCTTAAAGGAACAAGAGCTATTTCTAAGTCAATGCGTCCATAGCCCAGGAAATCGTCTTTACCTGAATCAAGGTCAGAATTTACATCTTCAGCAGAATATCGAATAATATCCATTATATCTCTGTTTGTTAGCCATGGTTTTACACTTTTTAACAGTGCAGCTAATCCGGAAACGTGAGCAGTTGCCATTGAGGTTCCATCGCTGTAAGCATAAGGAGTAAAACCTGAAGGCGTAAGTTCTATCGGGTACAAACTCAAAATTCCTTCCCCAGGAGCAGCAACATCTATTTCAGTTCCGGAGTTTGATTCCCAGACTCCTCCTGTATTTGCGAACGTAACTCTTTCATCATTGTAATTGGTTGCTGCCACAGCAAGACAGTACACTGAGGATGCTGGCCAGTTTACATCTCCTCCATCATTCCCTGCTGCAGCTGCAAGAACTACATCCTTATCATAGGCGTCTTTAAGAGCGGATTGTAATGTTCTTGGGAGGTTTCCCTTTCCGAGATTTGTCACACCCCCAAAGCTCATATTGATAACATCTGCTCCTTTGTCTGTTGCCCAAATTATTCCATTACTTACTCCTTCAATATCACCTTCCCCGTTTTTATCTAATACCTTTACTGGTAAAATTTTACACTCCCAAGCCACTCCAGCTATGCCAATCTCGTTATTTGTCTCTGCCGCCGCAATTCCAGAAACATGAGTTCCATGCCAATGATCATCTGTTGCATCAAAATCATTATTCACAAAATCCCATCCGCTGGAGTGTACTTTTTCATCAATATCAGGATGGAGCATATCTACTCCAGTATCAAGCACTGCGATGATGACTTCTTTATCTCCCTTGGTTTCTTCCCACCCTGAAGTTGCTTTTATGTCTGCCTTCGGCTTTCCTTGAGGGCTTCCAGGAATCCAGATTAATTCTTGCCCAGTGTTAGAGAGAGCATACTGATCTCTAAAATATCTGTCATTAGGTGTTATGGATATATAAACTTTATAGTTTGGCTCTGCATATTCAACATCAGGATTCTGGTTTAAGGAGAAAACCATCTCCTCTACTGTTATATCTTCAGGTATTTGGATAGTGTAGACATTAATTCTTGGAATTTTTCTTAATTTTTTTGATCTGTATGAAGCAATAGCCGCCTCAATTTTATGTTCTGGAAAGTAAGATTTGAATTTTACCAGGACTTGACCATCAGTGTATTCAGGACTTTGAATTTGAGAGAAATAACTTGCATTAACATATCGTATGTTTTCTCCTTCCTGTTGTAAACGGTAATTTATCGCCTCTTTCTTCTTATTGTGATTAACATCCTGAAAACTCCAAGAAAAAGAGAAAATAAAAATTATAAAAAATAGTAAAAGGAGCTTTCCTTTATTCATGGGTTCCTCCCTTAAAAGGAATAGACAGCCTTAATCACAAATCCCAAATCTACCCCATTTTGAATTGGGATAAAGCTTGCTTCTCCTTTAATACTAAAGGAATTTGTGACTTCATAGATTGCACCTGTTGATATGCCGTAGAGTCCTTTTCCAGAAATTTTTTTATCTTCACTTCCTGATAACTGCTGAACTTTTTCGTCCATTTTAAACGTACCCCATAGCTTGTTAAAGTTTGCAAATATATAGGGATAGAAGTAATCGTACCCCTTGTAAATCAAAACAGGACCAGCTAGGACTCTCATCCAAGTGGGTTTGCCATCCACGGATGCCTCAACGTTCAGCTTTTCTATGCTCCACGTATCTGTTTTTCCTAAAAAATAGACGAATTGACCAATAAGTCCAATCTCAAAATCTTTAAGAGTGATGAGAGTCTTTTTGATTTCTCCTCCGAGAAGAAAGCCTCCTATCTTACCAACTTGTAGCTCCACAGAAAAGGGAAGCTGTCTGAAGATAAGTCCATCTAAATTTGAGAATGAGTATCCAAGAATAGCAGCTAGATAAAAACCTTCCTGTATTTCAAATCCTAGATTAAAAGAGAAAATGCAAGCTTTCATTTTGGAGTTGTACTCATCTTCATCCCAGTTTATTGTTCTTGAGAAATATTCAAAGCCAAGACCGGGTTTTTGAGTAAAAGTAGTAATTGGCTCTTCTGTTTGATCTTGTCCAAATGAGAGGCATGTTAAATTCAGAGCTAATAATAGAACAGTAAAGTGATGAAGTTTCTTTTTCATCTAAACCTCCAAATTGGAATAATTATCACTTTTAAATTTTTATTATTTCCCTATTTTGCTTCTTTTTTATTTATTTCTTCCAGTTTTTTCTGTGCATTTTCAGCATATTTACTCTGCGGGAAATCAGATATGAGTTTAGTAAAATAGGGGACACTTTGATCAGTTTTTTTCCACTTATAGTATGAATCAGCAAGGTAGTAATAAACTTTATCCATCATAGAAAAATTGGGAAAAGAGGTAATTACCTCGTTAAGCCTGCTTACTGCAGCTCTAAAGGCATTCCTCTTGTAGTAAAAAATCCCTATTTCAGATATATGTTGAGCGAGCCTCTCTTCACAGTCATTTATTTTTTCTTGTGCTTGATTTGCTTCTTCACTCATAGGATAATTAGTAATAACTTTCTTGAATTCAGAGAGCGCCTGCCAGGTTTTTGTTTGGTCTTTTCCTGGTTTCAAAGCTTTCTTATAGAAAGTCATTCCAATCTGGTTTTGTGAATAGGCAGTGCGAGGACTATAAGGATAAAGAGAAATGAATTCCCTGTATTCAGAGGCTGCTAAAATCAAGCTGCCTTCATCTCCTTTATTGAAATAAGAGTCGGCAATAGCTATTTTGGCTCTCTGAGCATAGAAACTTTTTGGAAATGAATCTATTACTTGTCGAAAATAAAGGCGAGCCTTTTCTGGATCTCTTTTTAGTTGCTTTTCTCCAAGGTTGTATAGTTCTTCATCAGATGCAGATGTATCAGGTGTAAGTTCTGTTTTTTTTCCTCCGCAGTTGAATAAAACCAGAACAAGAAGCAGAAGAAGAACAAGTGGAAATCTAAGCTTTTTCATGGTTTTTCTCCTTTTTTAATAGAGAACCTTCCTTCAAGAATAAAGATACTGAATCCATATCCATTCTTCTTTAAGTCCCTCCTTTAGATAAGTTTGAGGGAAATAATTCAAATCTTTTTGAGCTTTTCCTATATCAGCATATGTATGTCGTACATCACCCTTTTGCCATTCGATCTTTTTTATATTTATTTTTTTCTGGCATACTTCCTCTAACAGAGGAAAAATATCTTCAAGCTTTTCTTGATTACCACCTCCAATGTTATAAACTTCACCAATCTTGCCTCTGTTTAATGCCGCAAGGTTGGCTTCTATGATATCATCAATGTAAGTGAAATCTCTTGTCTGCTTTCCATCTCCGTACACCATAATCTCTTTTCCCTCGATTATGGCTTTGAAGAATTTGTGAAAAGCCATATCAGGGCGTTGGCCAAGACCATAGACTGTAAAGAATCTGAGAGAGATTGTAGGAACTGCATAATTTTTAAAATAGAGAGAACAAAGTTGTTCAGCTGCTAGTTTTGTTACTCCGTAGGGAGAAATAGGATGGAGATGGCTCTCTTCGGTCATTGGGAGATCATGGCATAGGCCGTACACAGAGGACGAGGAGGCATATATGAATTTATTTAGGGGAATTTCTTTTGCTACTTCTAATAGTTTTTGAGTGACCTGAATGTTATTTTTTATGTAAACTGAAAAATTTTGACCCCAACTTGTTCTTACCCCAGGTTGAGCAGCCAAATGAAAAACATTATCTGACTGTTTTAAAAGTTTCTTAAGGTCTAAGTTTTCTAAATCTTCGGTTATGAACTCAAAATCTTTTTCCTTCCCAAGCTGTTCAATATTTTTCTTCTTAATCCACTCAGGGTAAAAATCAGTAAAAGAGTCAACACCGATAACAGAGAAACCTTCTTTGAGGAGTCTTTTACAAAGGTGAGAAGCGATGAATCCAGCAGCTCCAGTTACTAAGCAGATCATGGTCTGTTGTGCTTTAAAGCTATTTGTATCATTATTTGCTTACTTCAAGAGTGATTAGGTTTCTTTTTTGGACACGATAGCCATGCGGGGGAAGTTGTTTGATGATAATTCCTGGGTCAAGGCCAGGATAATATGAATAGCGGACAACTCCAACTCGAAAATCCATTTCTTCGAGCTTAGCTTTTACGCTTTCATATCTCCTTCCAATCAGATCAGGCATAAGGTATTTCTTTTCTCTTTCACCTTGAGAAACAAGGAGATTAACCGCAGAATTCCTCCCGACTTCTGTAGACGATGACGGTTGCTGAGCTATTATTTTCCCTGCTGCATATTGAAAAGTGTGAACCTGAGTTGTTTTCCCTTTTTTTAAGTCTACATCAGTAAGAATCTGGCTGGCTGATTTAAGCATTCTCCCTTCGATATCAGGAACAATAACTCTTTCACTTCCTGCACTTAGATACACCCTCACAGCTTTATTGAATTCAATTTTTGATCCAGGAGAGGGCTCCTGAAGTGCAATTTTGCCTTTTTCCCATTGATCGCTAAATTGAGCTCCTCTCAGAGAGAGTGACAACCTTCTTGTGGTAAGCTCTAATTTTGCTTCTTGTAAAGTTTTTCCGATAAGATCAGGAACTTTAACCATTTCTCCCTTGAGAACCAGGTTGTGAGTTACGGTGGCACTTAGAAAAAAAAGATTAAGGATAAGCAGTAAAAAGAGCAAATATTTGAAAAGTTTTTTCGATGGCATGTGTCAATTTTAAATAATAAGATCAAATTTATCTATACCATAGAATTATAACCAAGTAAACAGATAAAAAGTTACCAGAAAGAGAAATGATGTTGATAATAATTGATGATTCATTTTTTTTCATTTATAATTTTTTTCTTAAGTTGTTAGGAGAGAAAAAATGTATAAAATTTCTGATTTTAGGAGCGATACAGTTACTCGGCCAACTGAAAAGATGAGAAGAGCAATGGCTGAAGCAGAAGTAGGGGATGATGTCCTGGGCGATGATCCCACGGTTCAAAAACTTGAATCCCTAGCTGCAGAAATCACTGGTAAAGAGGCAGGTTTGTATGTTCCTTCTGGAACAATGGGAAATTCTATTGCTATTAAAGTCTGGACGAATGAATTGGAGGAAGTAATTGTAGAAGCACGAGCTCACCTCTATAACATGGAATCAACACATATGACTTTTATTGCAAGGGTCACGCCCCGTCCACTTCAATCCAAAAGGGGCGCGATGGACCCTGAAGAAGTGGAGCAAAATATCAGAAAGCCCTCTGTCCATATTCCTCGAACCTCTCTTATCTGTGTAGAGAATACCCATAACAACTGGAGTGGAGCTGTGGTCCCCATGGATAACTTGAAAGCCATACGAAAAATTGCAGACAACCATAATATAAAGATTCATTTTGATGGAGCCAGGATTTTCAATGCAAGTCATGCATCTGGCATTCCAGTTAAAGAATACGCCAAGATTGGAGATTCGCTGATGTTTTGTCTTTCGAAGGGACTGTCTGCTCCTGTGGGATCAATGCTAGTCGGTCCAAAAGATTTTATCGATTATGCAAGAAGAGTAAGAAAGGCCTTAGGAGGAGGAATGAGACAAGTTGGCATTCTCGCTGCAGCAGGAATAGTTGCTATTACAGATATGAGAAATAGGCTTAAGGAGGATCACGTCAGGGCAGAAAGACTGGCTTTAGCTATCACTGAACTTCCGGGTATAATCCTTAATCCTGAGCATGTTGAAACGAATATCATTATATTTGATTTCGACCATCCAAAGCTTTCAATACCTGCATTTTTGGAGGAATTGAAAAGGAGAAGTATCTTAGCTTTAGCAACTAAAGGAGGAATTCGGCTTGTAACTCACAAGGATATTGATGATCAGGATATTGAGAAAACTATCCTAACCTTTCACAAAATATTGACTTATTGACTTTGATCTTCTTTCTCAGACTTGATAAGTTAGGTAGCCTCTGTAGACGTAACAGTCTGATTTTTCTCTTTCTCTCCAAAGATAGCCTCTTCTACGAGTTCTGCAATATCTTTAACTTTTATCTCAGTCTTTTCTTTATCCTTCAAACCATCCTGGAGCATAGTCAGACAAAAAGGGCAAGAGGTTGTAATGATTTCAGCTTGAGAGGATATAACTTCATCAGTTCTGATATGGTTAATTCTCTTTCCAATAGCCTCTTCAGTCCACATCAAGCCGCCCCCTGCTCCGCAACAAAAACTGTGTTCTTTGTTATTCTTGAGTTCTACTATGTGTTTTGTGCTAATTTTTGATAAGATTTCCCGAGGATCATTAAAAATTTTGTTATGTCGAGCTAAGTAGCATGAGTCATGATAGGTGATAAGATTCTCTATCACTGGATTTAAAGATAGTTTGCCCTCTTTTGCCAGCTTGTGAAGGAGCTGAACATGGTGAATGACCTCTATCTTTTTGAGATCGTCTTTTTCTCCGGAGGAAATTGTTGGTAGCAATCCAAGAAGCCGGGGATATTCATTTTTAAAAGTATTATAGCCATGTGGACACATAGTAATTATTTTTTTAATTCTGTACTTCTTGAATAACTCAAAATTTTCTGTAGCAAGCATCTGAAATAAATATTCATTCCCTAACCTTCGGGCTGAATCACCACAACATTTCTCTTCTGTCCCTAGAATTGCGAAGTCCAGTTTAGCTTTATTCATGATTGATACCAAAGCTTTCGTAATTTTTTTTCCATTGTCATCATATGAACCTGCACATCCTACCCAGAAAAGGTATTCAGCATCCGGATGATCATTTATAAATTTTACATCAAGACTCTCAGCCCAGTCGGCTCTAGAAGCAAAACCAATGCCCCAGGGATTACTGTTTGTTTCCATATTCCTGAAAAATGTATTTAATTCTTGAGGGAATTTGCTTTCCATTAAAACCCGGCTCTGGCGAACTCCAATGATTTTAGGAATATGTTCTATTTCCACAGGGCAGACATGCATACAAGCTCCACATGTAGTACAAGTCCAGATTTCGTCTTCGCTGTAAACTCCCTCCATAAGTGGTTTCATTTCGTCCCTTTTTCTTAGTTTGAGGCCTTCATTCAATAGATGATTTTCGAGGTTGAAGATAATCATTTTTGGAGACAATGGTTTTTCGCTAGCGAAGGCTGGGCAGACATCCTGGCAACGTCCACACTCCATACAAGCGAAGGCATCTAAAAAATCTTTCCAAGTGAAATCGCTTGCTTTTTCAACTCCGAAAACCTCTGCTCTTTCGATGTCTATAGATTTTATTTCTTTACCTGCCCTCGGAGAGGAGAAAAAGACATTCAGAGGGCCAGTAAACATGTGGAGATATTTAGAGTGAGGCACATAAGCGATAAATGAATAGACGATAAAAATATGGAGCCACCAGGAAATTTTCAGATGAACAGCAAGAGTTTGGACACTCAATTCAGCGTTTTTTATGATGTTTGCCATGGTAATGCCTAAAAAAGACAGACGTTGAGTCTCGGGATTGTTTGCGATAGCAAAGGACTCAAAATAAAGGTAGCTTAAGGTGGCTGTTGCGATAAGGATGTAAATCACAGCTGAATCAAGGTGAGTTGTAGCATACGCTATTGATCTTTGGATGAATCTTCGAATGACAAAGAAAACAACTCCGGCCAGCACGAGAATAGTAAAAATATCAACGATAAGTGAGAAGAAGAGGGCAAAATTTGTATTCCCGAAAAGATAAAAATTGTCGATAAATCCTTCAAGAGTATGGTTTATAGTTATGGTATCAAAGGTTAAGGCACCGTAGAAAATGAAACAGTGTATAAAACCTGTGGCAATCCTTTCGTTCTTGAGAGTACACTTTTGAAGAAAGACTTTAGCCAGGGTATCTTTGAATCTTTTCCAAAGTTTGTCAAATCTTTCTTCAGAAAGACCTGAACTGATGATTCGATAACGGTAAAGAATCGGGTAGAAAAAGACGCATATAGTAATAAGAATAACAATAATAAATATTATCTTTTCCCAGAATGTAAGCATGGTATCTCCTTTTTATTAATACAAATTTAAAATTCATAAGCTAGTCCTAAACGGAAAACACGGGGAGATTGAATTTCAGTAGCAAAGCGTAAAGGAAATTCGGGTCCTGTCCATTCATTCTCTTCAACAGCCAGACCTCTGTTGAAGATATTAAAACTATCAAGAATTATTCTTAATTTCACTTTTCTCCAGGTAAATGTTTTTTCTATTCTTATATCAACAGTCCTGTTATACTCGTAGCGGGCTACTCCACGGGGATGGGCTTGAATGTAAAATGGGCCTTGGTTCATTCCTGTAATAATTATTTTCCGGGCAAAAGGTTGACCATCGTAGTATTTTATAACACAGCTTATCCGGATATCATGAGGAGCTAGATAGCTGCAGCCGATTCTTCCTGTATAGGCACGATCAAATCGCAGCTTCCCTCTTGCATTTATAAGAGTATTCGGGTTGTCGTATAAACTGCCCACAAGCCCGTCGTCATTTTCCCATTCTGTATTTCCTGGACTTGTTGTTCCTATGGCTTGAGTTGCTGTCAGAGAAAGAAAGAAAGTTAACTTTGAACTGTATTTTTTAAAAAGGATCAGGTCGAGACCTTGATATTTTGATGTTCTCTGAGATGTATCAGGATTAGTAAGGAGAAAAAAATCTTGACCAAAAAATTCTCTTTTCTGATTGTAAACAGTAAAATTGAGGTCGTCATTAGTTCCTGGAATTCTGTCATCTCCTTCATCATAGAACTCTAAGGGATTGTAGGCTGAAAATGGCACACCGATGTTAGTAGTTTCAATGAGATTCTTACTCTCTCTAAAAAATACACTCACTGCCAGGTACCAACTTGAGCCAAAAGTGTGAATAAATGATAACGCTGCTTCGTCAGTGTAAGGCCTCTTCAAACCTGTGTCTATTCTCGAAAAGAAAGGGCCTTCTCTCCGGATGAGAGTCTTTTCTTCTCCTTGTTGATACTGATTGTCGTTATTAATATCCTGCCAAGTATAAGCGAGGCCTCCTAGAGCATTAGGATTACCGTAAGTTAAAAGATAGAGGGGAAGAGTAAAATAGTATCTTCCCAGGGAAATCTTGAGAGCAGATGATTTTTGCTTGGAAAGAGGGAATATTAGGCCCACGCGTGGAGATATATTAAACCAGTTTATATTTCCTGCTCTTTTTGGAGAATTTACTGTAAAGTCAGATGAAGAAGCTATGTGTGATTGGGAAGGAACCCATCCTCTGCTGTAAGCTACGTTGAAGCCAAGGTAGAAGGATATAAAATTGGAAAATGAAAAGCTGTCCTGGGCATATACATTAAGATGAATGGCAGATTCACGGTGATGCACAGGAGTATTGTACTTTACTATTTCAAGGGGATTTCCTTCAAAGAAACGAAGGTGAAGGTTCTCTAGAATTTTTTTCTTAGATGAAGAGAGGGTATGCTGAAATTGTACTCCATACTGGAATAAGTGACGTGCCTTGAGGAAACGAGTTCTCAGTGACTCTGCCTTCAAGAAAAGGGTAAATGAAGCTCGAGTATCTTCAGAAGCTAGAGGAGCAGCTCCTGAGGAAGTTTTCTTAAAAATCTCGTGCCTGTGATAGGTGTTAGTGCTATCCTGAAAGTCAGAATCCAGCTTGCCATGGTTTAGGGAGCAGCCTATTTTGAGGGAGCTGTTTTCTGAGGGATTTAAATTCCAGATAAGTTGGATAACATTGTAGAAATTTTTCTGGTTTGTGGTAGCCGAGTAGGGGATACTCCTTCCAGCACCAAAGGAAGGATGATAAATAAGCTGGCTTGACCATATAAACCGAAGCGTGCTTTGAGAGAAGTTATATTTTAAGCTCAAAAAACCAGAGTAGAGAGAAGCTTTATCATCTTCATTGTAGTCAGCAATATCTCGTGACAGATTTAGGGCTTTCCAGGAAGTGAAAAAGAAAAGCCTGTCTTTGACAACAGGACCTGAGAGATAAAAATTACTATCTACGCAGTAGTTAAAAGAATGACTCTCAAAAATACCTTCTTTCCTCAAGACATGAGATATGTTAGAGCTTTTCATGTTTTTATTAATAAAGTAAGTAGATATACCACCGTGGGATTCAGATTCCCCTTCTCGAGTCACTAGGTTAAAGTAAGCTCCTGGATTCAGAGCTTGAGGGGGATGGCCTGCGTTAATTAACTGAGTAAAACGAAGAGCGATAAGATCGGGGAAAAAAAGAGGCATTCCTGTCCAGTAAGGATCAGTAACGTCCAAACCGTTTAACAGATAAATATTTTGAGTCCAGGAACTGGCTCCTCTTGAACTAAACAGAGCGGGAGTATCAGACCACATTCCGCCCACATCAATGCGGTTTGTTGTAGCTGACAAATCTTGATTTTCAACCAGAGCCCAAATATTTCTGGCAGTTGGCAAGGTATGGATTTGAGACTGATCAATTATTGTCTGGGAAGTACAATTGGAGTAATCGATAATGGAGGAGTCTGAAGGAAGTTTTTCTGCCTCTTCACCGTGGTTCAATATGATTTCAAGAAAGATAGTCTGTAAAGGCTCAAAGGGAACATTTTCTTGAACATACAACGGATAACCGTCTGCTTTACAAATAATGGTGTACAGACCAGAGGGAAGGCCGCTCAGCCTGAAATATCCAAAGTCATCACTTGTTAAAGTTTGACTGAATTCTTGGCTTTTTGAAGAAACAGTAACCATTGCTCCCTGGAAAGGGATCTTGTTTTTGTCCAGCACTTGACCCCAAAAATTCACAGTATCTTCTGCATAAAGGCGGGGGATTAAACAGAAAAGAGAAATAATAAGAATGACTTTACTTATTCTCTTCATCGTAAAAATCTCACTATTTTTTACTTTTTTCTATTTATCTGTCAAGGAAAACAACGTCCCAAGGTTATACAATTATAATTTTTACGATTTGAATTCTCTTTTCTCTATAACCTCAACTTTAATATTTATGGGAAATAATACTATTTAAATTCAAGTAATAGTAATAGCTGTTTGACTCTCTAGGATATAGAATTCTCTCATAAATTTTAAGATATTCTTGACTTTTTGAATAATAAAATGCCAGCATTTAATGAGTAGAATAGCTTGGAAAACCGAATCGATTTCCGTAATGACTACATTCACTATTCGCATCACATTATAAAGAAAACAAATTTTATGTAAAAATGGAAAGCTCGATTGTAGCTTTTCCAAGGAGAGGGAGATATGCAGAGAAATTATGACATTATTATCATAGGCGGCGGGCCAGGAGGTTATGTAAGTGCTCTGAGAGGAGCTCAGCTTAAAAAAGAAGTTGCTTTGATCGAGAAGGAGAGAATAGGGGGAACATGCATGAATCGTGGCTGTATCCCGACTAAATACCTGCTCCACCAGACAAAAATTTTTAGCGAGCTACGAGAAAGTAAGACAGTAGACGGTCCTTTGGATGAGTTAAGAGTAAACTTGGGAAAGATACAAAAAGAGAAACGAAAGGTAGTTGAGCAATTTGTCAAAGGTTTACTTTTCCTCCTTGAGAAAAACGGAGTTGAAGTTATCAAGGGAGAGGCAAGTTTAAAGGATGAGCGGCGAGTTTCAGTATTGACAGGAGAAGAAGAGAAAATAATTGAAGGAAATGCAATTGTTTTGGCTGCTGGGAGTCACCCGTCAGAACTTCCCTTTCTCATTCCAGATGGAGAGAAGGTTGTTACCAGTAGAGAAGCTTTGGAGTTTGAAGATATTCCCCAGAAGATGTTGATTATTGGAGCAGGAGCTATAGGTATTGAGCTGGGTACTTTCTACCAAAGATTAGGCACTGATGTCTCAATCATAGAAATAATGCCTACTATTCTTCCAGGATGGGATAGGGAAGTAGTTTCCCGGCTGGAAAGAGTTCTCAAAAGCCAAGGACTTAAAATATTTACGCACATGCGAATAGAAAAAAGCCATGTTAAGAAGGATTTTGTCACTTTAAAAGGTGTTTCGTTGAAAGACGATACTTCTTTCGAGCTCCAAGGAAATAGAGTTCTTTTGGCTACAGGAAGGAGACCAAACTCAGAATTTCTTAAGTCAGCAGGTTTAAATATATTGCTCGATCAAAGTGATTTTGTACGTGTAACTCCCCAATTGGAGACAAACATTCCTGGTGTTTATGCTATAGGGGACTTGATTGGGGGAAAGCTCCTTGCTCACAAAGCGTCGCATGAAGGTATTGTGGCAGCAGAAAACATTTCAGGGGCAAAAAGAACTATAAATTATGATGCACTGCCCATAGCCGTTTATACTGAACCGGAATTTTCATCTGTGGGGCTGACAGAAGAAGAAGCACTTAATAAAGGTATAAAAACCAAGATAGGCCGTTTTCCTCTTCGCGCTAACAGCAGAGCACTCACCATGGAAAGACCGGATGGAATGGTGAAAGTCATGGCCGATGAGAAAGACAAGATAATTGGCGCTCATATACTTGCTCCAAACGCTAGTGAGATTATTACAGAAATTTCTCTAGCAATCGCTAGCCGTATGAAAATACACGATATCGCGTCTTTAATTCATATTCATCCCTCAATTTCAGAGGCAGTCATGGAAGCATCGATGAAGGCAAAAGGTGCTGCTCTCCACATTCTGAATATATAAATCTGAGAGTAACTTTTTTGCCAATCTAAGTAACTTAGAAAAAATCAGAATGTTTCTAAATTTGTTTGCAAATTTAAATTTATTTTTATAAAATCTATGCCTTTATTTATAGGAAGAAATGATTGAACTGTTCTTAATTTTTCTGATTTTCGGTCTGCTTGGTGGTGTACTGCTCATGATGAATAAGCTTCTTGGGCCGAAAAAAACAAATCCTATCAAAGAGAGTCCCTTTGAGTGCGGAAGTCCTTATCTTCAAAAAGAAATAAATCCCTTTCCGATCAAATTTTATCTTGTTGCTTTCCTCTTTCTTCTTTTCGATATCGAAGTTGTCTTCTTCTTTCCCTGGGCTTTAATTTTTAAGGAAATAGGGCTGTCAGCTTTAATAGTGATGTTTGCTTACATTTTTGTTCTTGGTATAGGCTTTATTTATGCCTGGAAGAAGGGCGCTTTCAAGTGGGAATGAAACCAGAGAGTGTAATAAGAGATTTAAGTAAAGGTTTATAATGGAAGGAAGCTTTATCACTACTAAATTCAATCATATTTTGGGCTGGGCCAGAAAATTTTCTCTTTTTCACTATCCTTATGTTACAGCTTGTTGCGGTATGGAATACATGTCTGCAGCTTGTGCCCATTTTGATTTAGACAGGTTCGGTGCAGGGTGGACAAGATTCTCGCCGCGGCAATCTGATATGTTGCTTGTGGTAGGCACTGTTACTCAAAAATTAGCACCGGTCTTAAGAACAGTATATGAACAGATAACTGAGCCCAAGTGGGTTGTTGCCTTTGGAGCATGTGCAGTAAGCGGTGGTATCTACGATAATTATGCTGTAATTCAGGGAATAGACTCGATTATTCCAGTTGATATCTACATTCCTGGATGTCCACCTCGTCCAGAGACAGTTTTAAATGCTTTAATAAAACTTCAAGAAAAAATTCAAAATCAAGAGCAAGAGTGGAGATGGAAGAAAAGAAAATATTAGAAGAACTCAACGAAAAATTCCCCCAGAAAATTAGAGAAACATCTAAACTTTTTGGCGATGTTGCAATTGTAATCGAGAGAGAATCTCTCTTTGAAATTGTTGCTTTTTTAAAAAACAAGCCTTATGAGTGCAACATGCTTCTGGATCTGACGTGTGTGGATTATAAGGGACAGGAGCCGAGATTTGAGATAGTTTATCACTTGTTTTCTGTTCCTAATAATCATCGCCTCAGGATAAAAACTCAATTATCTGAGAAAGATCTCATTATCGATTCCCTTACTTCTCTCTGGAGAAATGCTAACTGGCTAGAGAGAGAAGTATTCGATATGTTCGGTGTCCATTTCAAAGGTCATCCTGACCTGCGCCGGATTTTTATGTATGACGGCTTTGAAGGATATCCTCTGCGTAAAGATTACCCCTTAAGAAAGAGGCAGCCGAGAATTCCCTTGAGGAAATAAAATGTCAACAAGAATTCAAAAAGAGGCAAAAAAGGAAAACCTCCTCATAAATATGGGACCTTCCCATCCTGCTATGCACGGGACAATCAGGATCATGCTTGAGCTTGATGGCGAGAAGATTCTCAATTCAGAAGTAGAAGTTGGATACCTTCACCGCGGGTTCGAGAAGATATGTGAAAACAGAACATACTTCAATTTGCTTCCTTACACAGACAGGATGAATTATGTTTCCCCGCTTATTAATAACCTGGCTTATGTAATGACTATCGAAAAAATGCTAGGAGTGGATGTCCCAGAAAGGGCTCAGCATATCAGAGTTATCATGGGTGAACTCTCGCGAATCGCCGATCACTTAACATGTATTGCTGCCATGGCTATGGAATGCGGAGCATTTACTGTTTTTCTTTACAAGATAAAAGCACGAGAATTCATCTGGGACGTTATTGAAGAAACAACGGGAGCTCGCATGACTACTTCTTACATACGGATAGGAGGTGTAAAGTCTGATCTTCATCCAGATTACGAAAGTCAGCTCAAGACAGCCATAAAGGAAACAAGAAAAGTTTTAGAAGATGTGGATGGGCTTTTGAGTAAAAATAAAATTTTTCTCAACAGGACAAAGGATATTGCTGTTGTTACACCCGAAGAGGCAGTTTCTTTTGGGTGGACAGGCCCATGCCTGCGGTCAACAGGTGTGTATTACGATGTCCGCAAAGCTCATCCCTACTTGGTATATAAGAACTTGGATTTTGAAATTCCGCTAGGTGAAAGAGGCGATAACTTTGACCGTTATTACGTCAGAATGAAGGAGATGGAACAAAGCTTGCGTATTATAGAACAATCCATGGAAAAAATTCCAAAGTCCTCAAGCTCGGCTTCTCTTATGGCAAAAGGAATAGAACCGGCAGAAGCAATAAAAGCTTCCCGGAAAAAAAAGACTGAGGAGAGAATTAAGCTTTCATCGAATCTAGAAGGCTCAGAGAAAGATGCATACAAAGGCATTCTTACGGACGATAAAAGATACATAATCCCACCTAAGGAAGACACATATACTTCCATTGAAGGTATAATCAATCACTTTAAATTCTTTATGAAGGGACATGGAATAAGACCTCCTAAAGGGGAAGTTTATTTTTCTGTAGAAGGAGGAAACGGTGAACTCGGCTTCTATATCGTGTCGGATGGAACAGACAGGCCCTACAGGCTTCATCTTAGAGCACCCTGCTTTCATATTGTCTCCGCTTTAGAAAAAATGATTCACGGTCACTATGTTGCAGATATCATTCCTTCCTTTGGCTCTTTAAACATGATTGGAGGGGAGTTAGACCGGTGAGTCCTGAATTCTCCGATCAAGCTAAAAAGAAAATTAGGGAAGTCATATCTCGAT
This sequence comes from Candidatus Aminicenantaceae bacterium, assembly GCA_041862375.1. GTDB lineage: Bacteria > Acidobacteriota > Aminicenantia > Aminicenantales > Aminicenantaceae > WVZL01. The sequence goes on along the minus strand of JBGVTE010000142.1, from coordinate 17,328 downwards.
ATCCAAAAAAAGAAGCAGCACTTCTTCCTCTTCTTCATATTGCTCAACAAGAATTCGGGCACATTTCAACAGAGAGTGAGAAAGTGCTGGCTGAAATGCTAGAGATAAAACCAATAAGAGTAAGAGAGGCAGTGACATTCTACACTATGCTTAACCGACGACCTATAGGGAAGTATCATATTCAGGTGTGTTCTAACTTAAGTTGCTCTATCTTGGGAGCAGAAACCCTGATCGATTATTTGAAGAAAAAAATTAAGATTGAGATAGGTGAGACAACTCCGGATGGAAAATTTACTCTATCGACCGTTGAATGTCTGGGTAATTGCGAAGAAGCTCCGTGTATGCAGGTTAATTTTGATTATAACGGGAATCTCGACAAAAAAAAGATTGATTCAATTCTAAACAGCTTGAAATAGGAATGGAAGAAAAAGTAATAACTCAAAATTTCCATCTAAAAAATTATTTTAAAATGGATGTTTACCTTAAGCATGATGGATACCAGGCTGTAAAAAAAGCACTTAAAAAGATGAAGCCCGAACAAATAATGGATGAAGTTAAAAAAGCAAATTTAAGGGGGAGGGGAGGAGCCGGGTTCCCAGCCGGAGTTAAATGGGGATTTGTCCCTCAAGATGTTCCCAAACCGAAATATCTATGCGTAAATGCTGATGAAGGAGAACCCGGGACTTTTAAGGATCGCTACATAATGAGCCACAATCCCCACTTGTTGATTGAAGGAATTATCATTACATCTTTCTGCGTTGGTATTCGCCAGGCTTATATTTATATTCGTGGCGAATACGAAGCTATCGCCCAAAGGCTTGAGCAGGCTATTTCTGAAGCATACGAGAAGGGATTTTTAGGCAAGAATATATTAGATACAGGTCATGATCTGGATATTATTATACATAGAGGCGCTGGTGCATATATTTGTGGAGAAGAGACAGCTTTGCTCGAATCTCTTGAAGGGAAGCGGGGACATCCTCGTTTAAAACCTCCTTTTCCTGCTTCGATAGGACTTTTTAACTGCCCGACAGTCATCAATAATGTCGAGACTATATCTAATATTCCTGCGATTATCCTTAAAGGAGCTGAGTGGTTTTGCAAATTAGGGCTGCCAAAAGATGGAGGAACGAGAATTTTTGGGGTAAGCGGCATGGTTAAAAAGCCTGGAATTTATGAGCTTCCTCTCGGAACAAGCTTAAAGGATATCATCTATAAGCATGCGGGAGGAATGAAACCAGGCAAAAAGCTGAAGGCAGTTGTCCCTGGTGGTATGTCGGCTCCTATACTTAAAGCTGACGAAATAAGCATAAAAATGGATTTTGACTCTTTAGTGAATGCTCACTCCATGCTTGGTTCAGCTGCTATCATTGTGATAGACAAAGATACTCCTATTATTGATGTCTTAAAAGCTGTTGCTAAGTTTTATTCCCATGAATCCTGCGGGCAGTGCACTCCATGCCGTATCGGGACTTCCTGGATAAATAAAATTGTAAAACGAATAGTTGAGGGAAAGGGCAAAAAAGAAGATATAAACAATATTGAAAGATTAGCAGACAATATTTTGGGTAAAACGCTGTGTCCTTTAGGAGATGCTGCAGCTATGCCAATCAGTTCAATCGTGGGAAAATTCCGAGAAGAACTGGAATCCTATGTATCTGGAAAACAGAATGATAAGAAGATGTAAATGGCAAATATCTTAATAGATGATAAACCTGTAGAAGCTCAAGAAGGCACTACTATTTTGTTGGCTGCTGAGCAAGCAGGTATTCCTATACCTCATTTATGTTTCCATCGGGCGTTTACTCCGGAAGGATCCTGTCGCATGTGTTTGGTAGAGATTGAAGGATTCCCAAAACTTGAGCTTGCTTGTTCTACTCAGGTTAAAGAAGGAATGAAGATCTGGACTAAATCAGAAAGAGTCGTCGAAGCAAGGAAAGGAGTGCTTGAATTTCTCTTAGCTGAGCACCCCCTTGACTGCCCCATATGTGACAAGGCGGGAGAATGTAAGCTCCAGGATTACTACGAGGAGTACGGGCATTTCGAAAGCCAATTCAAAGAGTACAAAGAGAAAAAAGAAAAGAAGCTAGGTATCGGAAAAAACTTAATTCTCGACAGGGAACGATGCATCCTCTGCACTCGCTGTATCAGATTTCTAAGAGAAATAACAAAAACCCAAGAATTGGGTATGTCAAACAGGGGCCTCCATTCAGAAATTGACATCTATGAAAAGGAAATGGTCGATAATCATTACTCGGGGAATTTAGCTGAAATTTGTCCAGTAGGAGCTATCACAGATACTGACTTTCGTTTTAAAACCCGGAGCTGGTTCCTGAAAAAGGGAGATTCTATTTGTCCCCTCTGTAGTCGTGGCTGCAATATTTCAATCGAATACCATCCTGGATTTCCGCGTATTCCAATAAAAAGGAGGGTCTATCGGATAACATCCCGTGAAAATCCAGAAGTTAACAGCCACTGGATCTGTGATCTTGGACGATATACATACTCCTATCTCGATGAAGATAGACTTGAGGATATTATCTCAAACAACAGCAATAAAGGAGTAAAGATTGACTGGGAAAATGCTCTCCAGTTTTTAGTCAGAAAAATTAAAAAATTATACTACATGAAAAAAACATCAAGAATTTTCTTGATTTTTCATTCTTCTCTTACTAATGAAGAACTATTTCTTGTGAACAAAATTTTTAGAGAAGATTTAAAATTAGAAAAGATATTTATGGTTGACTCCAATGAAGGCGAAGGAGATGATTTTTTACTGTCATCAGAACGAAGTTCGAACAGAAAAGGTGCTCAAGTGATGGGCATTGACTCAAAGTTAATTAATTTAGAAGAAATAGCGAATAAGACAGATATCCTCATTATTTTTGGGAACTATCTCTTGGATCACTTCAGCCCTGGAGAAATAAAAACAGCTCTCGATAAGATTGAAACCACAATTCTCTTTACCTCTTGGAAAAGTGAATTAGATACTCTAGTGGACTTGGTCTTACCTACTGCGCTGGTTGCTGAGAAAAGAGGTTCTCTTACGAATATAGACGGAAGAGTACAGTACTTCTTACCTGTTTTAGAACCAGTTGGAGCAAGCCTTCCTGAATGGGAAATACTTGTAAGATTGGCCAAAGAATTAAAAATGAATTTTACTTATTACAGGCAATTTAAATCCCCTGATAAGATTTTTGAAAAATTAGAAAGAGAAATCCCTTTCTTTAGCCAGAAAAAAAATGATTGATGCATTAATTGTTTTAATAAAGGTTATCTGCGCACTTATATGGCTCCTCACTATTACTCTCTACCTTACGTGGGTAGAAAGGAAGGAGAGTGCAGTGCTTCAAGACAGGATTGGAGCAAACCGCGCCTCAATTTTAGGAATCCGTGTTATAGGGCTTTTTCAGCCATTTGCTGATGCCATAAAAATGATTTTTAAGGAGGACTTTGTTCCTTCTTTTTCCAAAAAATTCCTTCATACCATAGCACCGTTTCTCTCTTTCTTTTTTGTTAGCATCACAATAGCTGCGATTCCTTTTGGGGATTCAATCAGAATTGGAGGTCGTTCCATAAATCTCCAGGTTCTGGACATTAATGTAGGACTTCTTTTTATTATTGCTATGATGTCTCTCGGAATCTATGGAATTATTATTGCTGGCTGGGCTTCAAACAACAGGTTTACACTCCTGGGAGGGATGAGAGGCGCTGCTCAACTAATTTCTTACGAAATAGCTTTAGGATTATCACTTGTTGGTTTAATCATGATCTATCCCTCTCTGAAAATGTCGAGCATTGTTCACTTTCAGGGTGAATTAATACTTGGATTCATCCCTAAGTGGGGTTTTTTCCTTCAACCATTGGGATTTATTATTTTTCTCTTCGCAGCATTAGCAGAGACTAAAAGAGTTCCTTTTGATCTTCCTGAAGGAGAATCAGAGATAATTGGATTTTTTACCGAATACAGCGGCCTTAAGTGGGGGCTATTCATGATGACTGATTTTATGGAAATAGTCATTATATCCACGCTCCTCACAACTCTCTTTTTTGGAGGCTGGCAGGTTCCCTGGCTCACTTCTCAAGGTTTCCAATGGCCTTGGGATGGAGAGTGGCTGCTTCCTCACTGGGCTGTAATCATTATTCAAGTTGCAGCCTTTAATCTAAAAGTTTTCTTTTTCTGTTGGCTCCAAATACTTTTTCGCTGGACTTATCCTCGTTTCCGCTATGACCAGCTTATGGATTTAGGTTGGAAACTCCTCATACCATTGAGTTTAGTTAACATAGCAGGAACAGCTATCGTAATGAGTATCTAAAATGATAAAAGCATTGGGATATTTTATCGAGATAATTCGAGGCAGCATAATCACGACCCGCCATTTTGTGGTCAATATGTTCTTCCACATTCTGAAAGTTATTGGCATTAAAACCAAGAGAAAGGGTGCAGTGACGATCCAGTATCCCGAACAGAAAAAAAAGCTTGCCTCAAGACATCGAAGCTTGCACCGTATTATGAAAAGAGAAGATGGCAAACCTCGCTGCGTTGCATGTATGTTGTGTGTAACTGTTTGTCCATCTGAATGCATCTATGTAGAAGCAGCAGAAGACCCAGATCCAGAGATTCAGAAATATCCTTCTACATTCATCATAGATATAAACCGTTGTTGCTTCTGTGGCTTTTGTGTTGAAGCCTGTCCTGAGGATGCTATCAGGATGGATACAGGAATAATTGAAATTGCGCAGTATGACCGTAACGACTTGATATATGATCTGGATAAACTTTTAGAATGAGAATAGGAAAGCTCGCATTAGGGGGCTTTGAAATATACGGTCTTCAAGACGGATATTTCCATTTAGACGGGGGGGCAATGTTCGGAGTTGTTCCCAAACCTCTATGGCAAAAGAGCTTCCCCGCTGATAGCATTAACAGGATAAAGCTCTCACTGAATTCTATCCTAATCAAAACTCCCAGCGCATTAATCCTTATTGAAACGGGGATTGGGACAAAGTTAGACCAGAAGTTTATAGACATTTACAAAGTAGAAAGGAAACCTGGCCTTGTTCCTTCTCTGCACAAACTGGGCTTTAAAGTTGAGGATGTAGATTTTGTAATAAATACACACCTGCATTTTGACCATTGCGGAGGAAATACGTATAAAGATGAAAAGGGGCAGGATGTACCTACTTTTCCTAGGGCAAAGTATGTTATCCAGAAAAAGGAATGGGAAAATGCTTTATCTCCTAACGAAAGGGATAAGGCAAGCTACTTAAGTGAAAATTTTTTGCCATTAGAAAAATATGGCCTTGTTTTGTTCGTAGATGGTAACAAAGAAATCTCAGAAGGAGTGGAAGTAATTTTAGTAACAGGTCATACGGCCTCGCATCAGTGTGTCAAAGTAAAATCCCGAGGGAATGTACTCTTTCACCTTGGTGACTTAGTTCCTACGGCAGCTCATATAAAAGTTCCATACATCATGAGCTACGATCTTTACCCTCTGGAAACATTGGAGAATAAGAAAAAAATATATGAAGAGGCAATAAGAGAAGATTGGATATTTGCCTTTGACCATGATCCTAAATATTTTTTCGGTAAAGTAAAAAAAGAGGGAGAAAAGTATAAATTTAAATCCCTCGATTAAATGACACTGTTGCCTGACTCCGTCGGATTCCTTCAAAGAGCGACTCGGGAAGGCTAAATCTAAAAAGGCCGTTTCATCCATTCCCAAATATCCATTATATGAAAGCTTTATCTCATAAAGGTTTTGGAAATATCTTCTGAGAGCTAAATAAATTTGACTTTAGAAGTCGAAGGATTATAATAGTGAATTCTTTTATATTAAATTTAATACGTAATTATAAGGAGGATATAAATGAAAAAAGTTTCTGTGGAGGAGTTGTTAGCCAAGGCTGAACAACCTTCGAAAGATGCACTCCGCCTTCATCCCTATTACAGAGGAAAGGTCGAAGTAATGCTTAAGTGCAGGATCAGGGATTTTAATGACTTTGCTATTTGGTACACTCCTGGAGTAGCGGCTCCTTGCAAAGAGATATATCAAGACAAGGAAAAAGTTTATGAAATGACTAACAAATGGAATTTAGTTGCAGTTGTTTCTGATGGATCGAGAGTCCTAGGTCTAGGAGACATCGGACCTGAAGCAGGCTTGCCTGTTATGGAAGGAAAGGCACTTCTCTATAAGTATTTAGGAGGAGTTGATGCATTTCCTTTATGTTTAGATACAAAGAACCCAGAAGAAATTATTCAGACTGTTAAATGGATCCAGCCTTCCTTTGGAGGAATTAATTTAGAAGATATTTCTCATCCTAAATGCTTTCATATTTTGGATACTTTAAGAAAGGAGATGGAGATTCCTGTCTGGCATGATGACCAGCAGGGAACAGCTTGTGTGACTTTAGCCGGTCTTCTTAACGCATTAAAAATTGTTAATAAGAAAATTGAGGATGTAAGTGTTGCTATGGTTGGCGCAGGTGCAGCTAACATAGCTATATCAAGATTAATTTTAACTGCAGGAATAAGTCCAGAAAATATTATCGCTGTAGATTCGAAGGGAATTTTACATAAAGATCGTGGAGATAGAGAAACCTTAAAGACAAAATATAAAGAGAAATGGAATCTCTGCCTTACTACAAATTCTAAAGGCGTAAAGGGTGATATAAAAGAGGCTATGGAAGGAGCAGATATTTTGATATCTGCCTCAAAACCAGGACCAGGAGTAATAAAGCCTGAGTGGGTGAAAAGTATGGCCAAAGATTCTATTGTGTTTGCCGAGGCTAATCCAATTCCTGAAATCTGGCCGTGGGAAGCAAAAGAAGCAGGTGCCCGAATAATTGCAACTGGTAGATCTGATTTTCCTAATCAAGTAAATAATTCTCTTGGATTTCCTGGGATATTCCGAGGAGCTTTGGATATAAGAGCCAGTCAGATTACAGATGAAATGTGTATTGAAGCTGCAAAAGAGTTAGCTAAAGTTGCTGAAGACAATGGGATTAATGAAGAATATATCATCCCCAATATGGATCAATGGGAAGTTTTTCCTAGAGAAGCAGTAGCTGTTGGAACTAAAGGAATCGAACAGGGCGTAGCTAGAATAAAACTTCCTGCAGAAGAAAGATTTAAAATTGCAGAATCAATCATAAAAAGAGCTCGTGAAGAAGTTCAAATGATGATGAGAGAAGGATACATTAAAGATCCGGATGAAGAAAAGATTTAAAGTAGAAGAATTAAAGTAATCATATAAACTAAAAAAATTAAATATTCACGCCTATAATTTTAAAAATAAAAATATTTTATTAAAATACTTGACATTAATATACTCATATTTTATATTATAAAGAGACTAAAATAGGAGGAATAAAATGGCTAAAATTATAGGAATTGACTTAGGAACGACTAATTCTGTGGTTGCTGTCATGGAAGGTGACAAATCGACCGTAATTTCTAATGAGGAAGGTGGAAGAACAACGCCATCTGTAGTTGCTTTCAATGAAAAAGGAGAGAGATTGGTTGGGCAAGTTGCCAAGCGACAACGGGTAACAAACCCAGAAAATACGATATATTCTATCAAAAGATTTATGGGACGCCGCTTCAAAGAAGTTCCTGAAGAGATAAAGCAAGTTCCTTTTAAAGTAGGACAAGCTTCCAATGGTGATGTAAGGATAAAAGCTTTAGACAAAGAGTATGCACCTCCAGAACTTTCGGCAATGATACTTCAGAAATTAAAAAAGGCAGCTGAAGACTATTTAGGAGAGAAAGTCGATCGAGCTGTAATCACGGTCCCTGCTTATTTTAACGACAGCCAACGCAAAGCCACTAAAGATTCAGGTACTATTGCTGGATTAAAAGTAGAAAGGATTATAAACGAGCCTACAGCAGCGGCCTTAGCTTATGGGATGGAAAAGAAGAAGGATCAAACAATTGCTGTTTATGATTTCGGTGGCGGAACATTTGATATCTCTATTCTTGAGGTTGGAGAAGGTGTTGTGGAAGTAAAATCCACCAATGGAGACACTCATTTAGGCGGCGATGATATTGACCAGAGAGTGCAGAACTGGCTCGTTGCCGAGTTCAAGAAAGAATCAGGAATAGACCTAACCAAGGATAAGATGGCCCTCCAGAGATTAAAAGAGGCGGCAGAAAAGGCAAAAATTGAGCTTTCTACTACTATAGAGACTGAGATAAATCTTCCATTTATCACTGCTGATGCATCTGGCCCAAAACATCTGTTGATGAAACTCACCAGAGCTAAATTAGAACAGTTAATGGAAGACCTGATTGAGAGAACAGTTGAACCGTGCAAACAGGCTCTAGCTGATGCCAACCTGAAACCAGAAAATATAAATGAAGTAATCTTGGTTGGAGGGTCAACGAGGATTCCCAAGGTTCAACAGGTAGTAAAAGAACTATTTGGAAAAGAGGCCCACAAAGGTGTGAATCCTGATGAAGTGGTTGCAGTAGGTGCTGCTATCCAGGGCGCTGTTTTATCGGGTGACGTAAAAGATGTTCTTCTCTTAGATGTTACTCCGCTAACCCTTGGAATTGAAACATTGGGAGGAGTCTTCACAAAGATGATTACTCGAAATACCACAATTCCTACAAAGAAAACAGAAATATTCTCAACTGCTTCAGATAATCAACCCAGTGTAGAAATTAATGTTCTCCAGGGAGAAAGAGAAATGGCTGCTAATAACCGCACATTAGGTCGATTCCACCTGGATGGAATACCTCCAGCACCACGAGGAGTGCCTAAGATTGAAGTGACCTTTGATATAGATGCCAACGGAATCCTTCATGTCTCAGCTAAAGATATGGGCACAGGGAAACAACAGGCAATTACGATTACCGGCCATAGTGGACTCGATGAGAAGGAAATAGATAACATGGTTAAAGATGCAGAATCTCATGCTGAAGAGGATAAAAAGAGAAGAGAGCTCATTGATGCTAAAAACCAGGCTGACCAGATGGTCTATAGCTTGGAAAAACTTATGAGAGAAAACAAGGATAAGATTCCACAAGATGAGGCTTCAAAAATACAATCTGAAATCGACAATACCAAGAAGGCTATTGAAAGCGAGAATGTTGAGACTATAAAGAATGCTATGGAATCTCTCTCTCAGGCATCTCATAAGCTGTCAGAAATAATGTATCAGCAAACTGCTCAGCAGCAAGCTCAACAGGGACAAACACAGCAGCAAGCATCAGCTCAAGACACTGGAGACACATCAGAAAAGAGTTCCTCTGAAGAAGAAGTCATTGATGCTGAAGTTGTTGATGAAGAGAAGAAAAAATAATCTTTATTGAATTCTTTTCTTCAAAGCAGCATAATTCCTTAGCTCCAACAGAGTAAAGAGATGAGGAATGGATAAGGACTATTATAAAATTCTTGGGGTAGACAGAAAAGCTTCCCCAGCCGATATTAAAAAGGCTTACAGAAAGCTAGCACGAAAATACCATCCTGATCTCAATCCCGGGAATAAAGAGTCAGAAGCAAAATTCAAGGAAATACAAGAAGCTTATTCTGTTTTAAGCGATCCCAAGAAAAAGAGTCAATACGATCAATTTGGCTTTGTGGGAGATTCTCCAGGAGGTGCTCAATACAGAACGTACGCTTCAGGATTTGATGGCTTTGATTTCTCTGATTTTGGTTCTTCTGCTTTTAGAGATATCTTTAACGGCATTTTTGGAAGAAGTGCCCAGGCAGCTCAGGCGAGGCCGGAGAAGGGTGAGGATCTCCACTATACCATGAAAATGGGCTTTGAAGATGCAATCCATGGTTTGCAGACGCGGATTAAGTTAACACGAATGGTAACATGCTCAACATGCAACGGCCATCGATACACTCAAGGAAGCGGACAACGTACATGTCCTGTGTGTGGAGGGAGCGGTCAGCAGGCTATTCAGAGAGGTTTTATGAGGTTTTCAACTCCTTGTTCTGCCTGTGGAGGCAGTGGCCAAACACCAGGAGAAGAATGTCAAACATGTCGAGGCCAGGGGCTTGTCTTAAAGAATGAATTAATTAATGTCAGGATTCCTGGAGGAGTTGACACTGGCTCAAAAGTGAGAATTCAAGGAAAAGGAAATGGAGGCAAAAGAGGAGCTCCACCAGGAGATTTGTTCATCATAATTGAGGTTACTCCCCATAATCTCTTCAAGCGAGAAGGCTCAAATATTTACTTGAAATTACCCATAACAGTACCGGAGGCCACTTTGGGAGCAAAAATTGAAGTTCCCACACTTTACGACCTGACTATGATCAGGATTCCCCCTGGAACAAAAAGCGGACAAAAATTCAGGTTGAAAGATAAAGGCGCTCCCATTCCCGGCAAGAGAGTTCGGGGCAGTCAATTTGTAGAGGTTTCCATCGTTCCTCCTCCTTTTAATGATGAAAGGATTAGAGAATTAATGAGAGAGCTGGAGAAAATTTCACCCCAAAAACCCCGGGATAAAATGAGAGTACATTAAAATGGATAAAAAAGAAGAACGAAAAAGGTATTATCATATAAGCAGTGTCTCGCGGCTGTATGATATCCATCCGCAGACTCTGAGACTGTACGAAAGGGAGGGTTTGCTAAAACCATCACGAAGCGAAAAAAATACTCGTCTTTACTCAGAAGAAGATTTAAAACAGCTCGAAATAATCCTGAACTTGTCGAGGGATTTAGGAGTTAATCTGGCAGGGATAGAAATTATCCTGAACATGAGAAATAAAATTGAACAAATTGAAAAAGAAGTAAATGGATTTTTGGAATATGTAAAAAAAGAATTTTTTGAGGGACGAGAAGAAGAATTTGAAATGAGAAAGAGTAGCTTAATCAGACTAAGACCGGCAAAAATAATAAAAATTGAAAAGGTAGAATAAGATAAATGACAAAATATTATGATGATTATCTTGCTTCAAAGAATCTGAGATTCTACCTGAATCAGATAGCCAAATTCAAGCCTCTGAGTGAAGAAGAGGAAAAGAGACTCGGAGAGCTCAAACTTAAAGGCGATAAGGATGCGTTGAAGAAGCTAATCGAAGCAAACCTCAGGTTTGTTGTTTCATATGCAAAAAAATATAAAGGCATGGGCTTGAGCTTGCTTGATCTTATTAATGAAGGAAACTTAGGTCTTATCGAAGCAGCAAAGCGGTTTGATCCTTACCGTAATGTCAAGTTCATCTCGTATGCTGTCTGGTGGATTCGACAGGCTATTATTCACGCACTCACCAGTTATTCCCGGATTTACAATATCCCTCAAAAACTGTCAGATCAGATCTCCCTGATGAAGAGAAAAACTTCTAAGCTCAAAGTAGAGCTCGGTAGAGAACCAACGAGAGAAGAAATTGCCAAGATTATGGGTATAACATACGAAGATGTTGAGGATTTGCTTGCCTTAGAGAAGGAAAAAATTTCATTGAGCGATAAATTCCATGATGATGAGTTGGAAGTCGGAGAAAAAATAGAAGATACAATTTCTCCTTCAGTTGAATACGAAATAATTAAATCCTCTATCCAGGAGCAAATCAGAGAGATGTTGGGAGAATTAAGTGAAAAAGAAGCTCTTGTTTTGAAATTAAGATTTGGTCTCAATGATAATCAACCTCGGACACTTCAGGAAATAGGAGATATGCTCAATTTATCCCGGGAAAGAATTAGGCAGGTCGAGCAAAAAGCTATGAGAAAGCTAGCTCGGTCCCATAAGCTTCAAAAGCTGAGAGGATATTTAAACTGATGGCAGCAAAAGTTTGTTCTAAGTGTCAGGGTACAGGATGGGTTTTGGAAGAGTCTGGGCTGAGAACTATGGCTAAACGGTGCAAATGTTATTACGAACAGCGAGCCGAAGTTCTCCTTGAACGGGCCAATATACCAAGAAGATACAAAGATTGTACTTTTAGTAGTTTTGAAATTCACAATCCATCCCATCGAGATGCTTTGAAAATATCCAAACAGTTTGTTAAGAATTATCCTGTCCAAGAAGTTGGCCTTCTTTTCATAGGACCTTGTGGAGTAGGTAAGACACATCTGGCTGTTGCCATATGTCGTGAATTAATCGAGAAGAAAAGTGTCCCCTGTTATTTCTATGACTTCAGAGGTCTCATCAAGGATATTCAGAATACTTACACTCCTGATTCTCTGTTTTCTGAATCTGAAGTATTAGCTCCAGTATTCAAGAGTGACCTTTTGGTACTGGATGAATTGGGTGCCAAGAGGACATCAGCCTGGATTGAGGAGACGATCTTCTACATCATTAACCAGCGGTATAATCACAAGAGATTAACGGTTTTTACCTCAAATTACCTTGATACTGAGGAAGAAGAAGATACGCGGAATTCTTATTTTAAGAAAGGAGATGACTCGCTTGTTGATAGAATCGGAGTCCGCCTGAGGTCAAGGCTGTATGAAATGTGTAAGATAGTTAATATATGGGGGGACGATTACCGAAAGATTGCCAAACAAGCAAGTTATCGCTTTTAGGTTTTCTCTAAAAATCCTTTCCCATTACATCTCGTTGATATTATTTAAGAATCGTGATACATTAATTTCCCTGCTCCTCGGTAGCTCAATTGGCAGAGCGGGTGGCTGTTAACCACTAGGTTGTAGGTTCGAGTCCTGCCCGAGGAGCCAGATTTTCAGGGGAAAATCAAAGCCTTCAATTTAATCAACCTTATCCATAGTTAAGCAAGATTAAGCAATTTCTGACATACCACTGACACAGGGATGAGAAGTCCGCTCTCTACTCATTATACAGAGTAGGCAAGGAGTAAGAGATTAAGAGCTGAGGGGTCTTTAAGGCCAGGTATTCAGGACTATGATATCGCTGATATTAAAAAAGAGGAAATTATTGAACACTTTTTAAATGAATATAAAAATTATATTGAATTTGAGCATTAAATTTGCCACAGCTGTCTTTTTTAAGAAACTTCTTCAACTTCAAACATATTTCCAATGAAGCTTTAAATTGCACAGGTTTCCTTTCTTGAATTAGGGTATTACTGAAGATAATTTTTTTAAAAAAGGTAGGTGAGAGGGATGATTGTTGCCTTTGACAATATTAAGTGAAATGGAGGGATAGAAAAAATTTATTCACAGTATTTGTGAAAAATTTGAGTAATTTTAAGAAGATGCTTGAACAAATATTTGGCATTTGTGGAGCAATCATGTATTCTAATTAACTTGGTTTCCCATATAATGATAATCCAACTGAAAAGCCAATGTCACAGACGGAGATTCTTACACAGCGACTCGTAGAAAGAATGACTTAGGAGTTTAGATATGAAAGTGCTTTTGGTTTACCCGAAATATCCAGACACTTTTTGGAGTTTTAAGCATGCTCTGAAATCCATTTCAATTTTCATAACCTTAGAGCCTTCTTTAAATCTATCTGGTTTTTGGGAATAAAAGGAAAAGAAAGATTTCATTACTGGAAACTTATTTCCTGGACTTTAGTTAGACGTCCCCGCTTCTTCAGGTTAGCAATTACACTTGCAATTTATGGCTTTCATTTTCGAAAAATAATGGGAACATAAGCGCCAATAGAGAATTGTCTTTCTATGCTTATTCAATTACTCTTTTTCGATTAACTCGAGATTAAATCTCTTTTTCAGCTTCATTCCAGCAGCACCGAGAATAACTCTGATAGCCTGAACATTTCTTCCCTGTTTTCCAATAATCTTACCCACATCTTCCGTAGCAACCTTTAATTCAATAATCGAGCTCTGTTGCCCGTCTAATTGGGAAACCTTAACCTTGTCCGGATTGTCCACTAATGATTTGGCAATCAATTCAACGATTTCTTTCACTATAACCTCCCTTAATCCCTAAGTTGTTTTTTTCACCTTTAAGAATTTATTTCTCCTCACTCATCTTCCCCTAGGACAGTGAATTCGCATCTGCGTCTTTTGAACCCCTGACCTTCGGATTCTCTGAAAAATGGAGGATGTAAAGTACTTATTTTCAATAGTCACTTATAAAAGACTTTAGTTTTCGACTATAACTTGATTGCCTTAATTTCCTCAAGGCCTTTTCCTCAATTTGCCTGATTCTCTCCCGTGTAACCTTGAATTGCTGACCAACTTCTTCCAAGGTATGTTCATTACCATCTCCTAATCCGAATCTCATTTTTATAACTTTCGCTTCTCTCTCGGTGTGGTTTTTCAATGCTTCTTCAATTTTCTCTCTTAAATCAATTTGAATAACTGTATCGGGAGGAGAGGGAATGACTTTATCTTCGATAAAATCACCAAGGTGGCTATTTTCTTCTTCCCCAATAGGTGTTTCAAGAGAGAGAGGTGCTTGGGAGATTTTCATGATTTTTCTTACTTTAGAGATAGGCATATTCATCCTGTTCGCAATTTCTTCACAGGTTGGTTCTCTTCCTATCTCCTGGACAAAGTTTCTCGAAACTTTATTTAACTTGTTTATTGCCTCAGACATATGAACAGGAATTCTTATCGTCCTTGACTGGTCAGCAATGGCACGAGTAATTCCCTGTCTTACCCACCAATGCGCATAGGTTGAAAATTTGTATCCCCTTCTGTATTCAAATTTATCCACCGCTGTCATTAAGCCCATGTTTCCTTCCTGGATCAAATCAATAAATTGGAGTCCGAAGTTGAGGTATTTCTTGGCAATAGAAATCACTAATCTCAAATTAGCTGTAATAAGCTCTTTTTTCGCTTGATCGCTGATTTTCTTTCCTTCAGAGATGGTACAAAGTGTTCTCTTTAAACCCTGGGAATCAAGTCCGATCTCTTTCTGAAATAACCTCAGAAGTTTGTTGATTTCTCGAATTTTCTTAATTTTCTCTTTTTCTTTCTTAGCTACGGCTTTAGAAAGTAATTTACTCAGCTCTTTTTTTGTTTCTTCTATTTTGTTTACAGTATTAAGTTTATCTTTGAGATCCTCAATAATCATTTCTATGTATGTCTTACGGATATTAAGACCTCTGATGAGAAGGATCATGTTGACTGTGAGACGCTTTTGGGCGAAACCATACTTTTTCCATGAAGGGATTCTCTCCAGATGGGAATTTAGCTCTCTGATCTTCTTGATTTTCTCTGTAATCTCTAATATTTTTTCTTCACGGTTTCCCTCTGCGTTATTATTCTTGCTGAATTCAAAAATTTCCCTAATAATTTCCGGATTCTTTCTTATCTTCTCTTCTAGCGAAAGAACTTTGTTAAGAATAAATCGTGTTTTGGCAATAGCCTTGATATAAATCTTTTCGCCTCTTTCAATTTCCCTTGCAATAGCTAGCTCTTCTTCCCGATTTAAGAGTGGAATATTGCCCATATCCTTAAAATAGCACTTCACAGGATCGGTGACTTTTTCCAGATTCTTGAAAGAAATAGAGCCACTCTTTCCCTTTTTTGGAAGAATTTCTCTATGTTTATTAAGTATTTTTATCCCATGGTGATGCTTAGAGCTTAGAAAAGCATCAAAACTCTCTCCAGTATTCAAATCATCCCAGAAAGAGTTCTCTACCTCATTAAAAAATAGATTTCCTTGTTTCTTTCCTTTTGAAATGAATTGATTAATTTTGTCTTCTTCCATATCTATTATATAGTTCTTATTTTTTGTAAAATTTGTTCACACTTTCTCTCGCCTCTTTCTTACTTTGTAAGTGCTACCAATTACGCCTTATCTTAGGCGAACACTCTAGAGTTTAAGTTTGTACTTGACTCCTTCTTTTTCTTTTCTCTCACGTTTTTTCATTCATTATTCTTTTTTTGAATTTAATAGTTGAACATAACTTCTTACATTCCACTTAGGGTACCTCTGCCTATCATGGAGGGCCAATTGTCAAACAGCTTGGTATTAGCAAACAATCACGAGGATAAATTAGGCATTTTTCAAGCAGAATTTTCCTTTCTTTTAACTGGAATGATAGGTGTATTTACGAATTTGTAAAGGCAAATGGGCAAGTCGAGTAACCCTCAAATATGATTTAATGCAGAATTTTACTATGATCCTGAATCTCTGAGTGCCGCTTATCAGAAGCGTCTTCTCCCCCCAAATCCACCTCGGGGGTCGTCACGACGAGGGCGGGCCTCGTTGACCTTAAGAGCGCGCCCTTTCAGATCTTTTCCATCAAGCCCGGAGATCGCGGACTGGGCTTCGCGACTGTTTGGCATCTCCACAAATCCGAATCCCCTCGAATCGCCAGTGTACTTGTCTGTTATGGTTTTGACAGATGTGACCTGCCCGAAGGCTTCAAAAGCCTTTCGCAAATCTTCTTCAGTGGCCTCCTGTGACAAATTGCCTACGTAAATATTCATTCTAGCTTCCTTTAATATTGAAATTTTAATAAGGGGGAGGGATGTAACTTTAACTTGTTAAAATTTTCCCTAATCCCTTGTGATTCCTTCCTGTTCTTGCAAGCGGACAGTTTTCTTTAATTTCAGCATAGCTGATAATAGCACAGGAAAGATTTGGCGTCAATGAAAATCAGGGCATTCCTTCCTTTTTCAGCTATGATATTCTGAAGCTTTAAATCCCTAGAGTTCGAACCTATGACCCTCAGTTTGTAAGTCCGTTGCTCTAAAAAAATAAGATTGATCAGGATTAATTTGGCTTAACAATTCAATGAGATAAGCTATACTTCAGCATAAATTGGATTTATGATGAGTCTCTTCAATTCAACATAATTTAACTCAAAATTCTTCCTCAAGTTTCGAAATAATTCATATAGAGGGAGCCAGATTTCTTGGGGGAATGCTTTTCTAGGTGCTCAGCACAAATATCATAGCTTCAGTACTTTTCAATCATTTTTGCGATGAACTTCGATAATTTAAAGAAATAGACAACCAGATAAGGTCTGCAGTTGCATAGTGTATAACATTAGACTATGATTTTTCTTAAAATCTAACGAATCACTTATAATTATGAAAGTTATGACTGATTGATTCGCTTGAAAGGATAATGACATGTTGAAAAAAAAATGGCTTTTTATGTTCTTTTGTCTTTTTATAGTTCTCTGCTTGATCATGGGTTCGTTATCCTCATGCAGAAAAGAGGAAACGAGCGAGACTAAAAGAGAAGCAATTGGAAAAAAATTCATTAAAGAGACAGAAGAACAGAGAAACGAGCGTATGGCCTGGTGGCGGGAAGCAAGTTTTGGCCTGTTCATCCACTGGGGATTGTACGCCATTCCTGCTGGTGAGTGGAAAGGCGAGACGGATCATGCTGAATGGATCCTGACAACAGCCCAGATTCCTGTTGATGAATACGAGAAATTTGCTCCCCAATTTAATCCAGTGAAGTTCGACGCAGCAGAATGGGTGAGGATTGCGAAAAACGCTGGCATGAAGTACATCATTATCACCAGCAAGC
>JBGVTE010000141.1:0-156550 GCA_041862375.1 Candidatus Aminicenantaceae bacterium | reverse complement strand
ATTTCTCATATAACTGTATTGTTGGTAGCTTTGGCGGCTCATCGAATGGGCTTTACTGATAAAATCAGGTATGTCAAATCGTTTTTACCTCGATATGCTTTTTAAACTATTTTTGTGACGCCCTATTATTAGTAAATAAAGAACGTGTCAACATAATAGAAGGTTATAGGGAGATAAGAGTGAAATCCAATTCATTAAAAGTGAGGCTTGGGCTGATTATTCCCTCCTCTAACACAACTGCGGAGCCAGAATTTGCTCAAATGGCAGCTGCTCATCCCCAGATTACCTTCCACACATCGCGAATTAAACTTGAAGAGGTCACTCCTTCAGCTCTTAATGAAATGGCAACAAATCTCAAGCAAGCAGCTCTCCTTCTTGCTGATGCATCGGTGGATGGAATTTGTCTTGCTTGTACATCAGGATCTTTTATTGGCGGCAGAAATGGCATTAACAACCTCAAGAATATTATTGAGCTGGCTACAGATATTCCCTCTATAACAACTTCTGAATGCGTTGTCATGGCCCTTAAGGCGATCAAAGCACGGCATCTGGCCATATTGACACCTTATATTCCTGAATTAAACTCTCTTGAAGTACAATTCTTGGAAGAATCTATGCCTGAGCTGGAAGTAGTATCAGTAGAAGGCTTTAATTTAACATCTAATCTAGAGATTGGAAGAGTACCGGCAGAGCGCATTATTAAAGCAAGCCGGTTTCTAATGAAAAAATTGAACGCAGATACCCTTTTTCTCTCCTGTACAAATATGCCCTCTGCTCAACTACTGCAATCCTTAGAGGATGAGGCAGGAATTCCCGTGATTTCCAGTAATTCCGCTTCCCTCTATGGACTACAAAAACTTCTCAATCATTCTGTGAAGATTAAGCACTTTGGAAAACTTCTTTCTCTCGAGTAATTAGGAACCTTTTTATTTAAAAATAGAACCTTCCCCAATCTTTACAAAAAATTCTTTACACATGTAAAAAAAATTTACTTCATATGTCTAACTCTATTCTTTCCTTTGAAACTATAATATCTTTTTAAAACAAAGAAATAGTAATTCCTCCCCTAAAAAATAAATTTAGTCATTTAATTTTTAAGCTTAGCCTGGAATCAAATATGGCTATTATGGCATAAAAATTGCTCCTTATTTTAATGAGCGGATAGAAAAGAAATGCCAATAGAAAAAGGTACTCTGAGCATCTCAAGTCGAATATCAGGGCAGAAATCCTTTAATCTACCCTTAATCAGGATCTCGAATAAATGAATTTATAAAAGCCCTCTCAAGGAGGAAAAAATGTTTGATGATTCTTTTATCAAGGGTGAAAAAAAGATAGGATTAAAGGCCTTAGTTTTCCCTGCTTCATTAACAATCCACGCAATCATTGCTTTACTAATGATCACATTTCCCCTTCTTAATCCAGGAAATCTTCCTGAAATCGAAGTAACCACAGCTTTCTTAGCTCCCCCACCGCCGCCTCCTCCACCTCCTCCACCTCCTCCAAAAAAAAGTTCAAAATCTAAAGTCAAAACACGCATCAGACCAGTTCGAGCTCAAAAGCCCATCGAACCGGGAAGGCTTGTTGCACCAGTGGAAATCCCTGACGAAATCGCTGAAGAAGAAGTCTCTGATTTTGGAGTTGAAGGCGGAGTCGAAGGTGGAGTCGAAGGAGGCGTTGTCGGGGGTGTTCTTGGAGGTGTACTCGGTGGAGTGCTGGGAGGCGTTGTCGGCGAAGTTGAAGTACCTGTAAGAGCTGTAGGTGAGATAAAACCGCCTAGATTAATCAAAAAAGTAGAGCCCCTATATCCTGAAATTGCCCGACAGGCAAGAGTTGAAGGGATAGTAATTATAGAAGCTACTACTGATATCTACGGAAGGGTACAAAATTTAAGAGTTCTGAGGTCAATTCCCTTACTTGATCAAGCAGCAAAAGATGCTGTCCGCCAGTGGATCTTCGAGCCAATGATAATTAACGGTAAACCTAGAGGGGTAATATTTACTGTTAAGGTTACATTTACATTAAAATAAAGGAAGAGCTGATATTTCAATAGCAGTGAAAGGCATATTCTTAAAATCTCCATGTTTTTTTCATGGAGATATACATTTTAGCCCCAAAATAAGAACTCTTAGCAAGATCTCTCACACCTGAGCAGGGATCTCGATCATCCTGCCTAAAGTTCTTTCTCCACCCTCGAACAAAACCGGCCTAAACCAGAAGCGGTATACGACGCGCAATTCATTCTGCTCAATATTACCTGCATCCTCCCTGTAGCCCCAGGTCCAGTCATAGAGCTGGTAGACGTCCGGATTGTCGAGCTGCTCTAAGGCTTCCTGAAGGGCCTGTTCATACGTCTTCACAGGTACCGGCTGGCTGACCTCCTCAATCTCTCTCCAAACCTTTGAAGCATTGAGAACTGATCCATCGTTGTTCATCTGTACGTTGATCTCTCCGCCTTCGCCGATAACGTTTACCCACACGCTGTCTACTTCAATCTGCCTTCTGAAGGTCACGATCACATTTTTCTGGAACTCATCTATGTCTTCACCATCTCCTTCGACAGGCCTTCTGGCAATGATCAACCGCACACCAGATGCTTCCTGCGATACTTCTTCGGACCAACCAGCCTCCTCGATGAAGTGGAGCGCATGCTCGACGTATTCCTCATCCTCAAGAATCGGCATCTCGTCTAGCATCTGCTCTCCGACGACATAGACTGCACCGCTGAGTCGATTTATCCGCACTCGGGGGCCTCGTTCCTCCACTTCGTCAGGAGAGACCAAGAAATTTTCCTCTGGTTTGAACCGAATGTCGCGCAAGGGAGGAGGAAGCTGCATTGGCTTTATTTTTAGTATCGGCAACTCCACCGGTGCGGAGAGTGGCGTTGTCTTGCTTCCAGTTCCCACCGCGAGCCCGGTTTTCTTCAGTTCCTTGGCATAAATAATGTGATAATACGAGGTACCTGAGGTATTGGGCTTGTTATCAAACTTCTTATCATAAAGTGGAGTTTTTTTGATGTCCTTGCCGCCCAAAGTAATGCACAAAGGCTTCATCCACGCGTCTTTTGGATCTGCAACCATTCCCCAGATCCAGGCATCAGTAATGTTATACTGGAGGTTGTTGAGGTAATTCCAGATCTCTGATCCTTTGTATGGCCCGTAACTGCAGGAGGTAGATACCCCGCAAGCCATACGCAAGTCCGGATTAAGTACCGGTCCCCACCGATCATAAACACTCCGCATCGCGCATTTATCCGGGGAGCCATTATACATCCAGGGACAACTATACTTCTCGCTTGCGCTAGGGCAGTTCAGCGGTCCATGTGCAAATACCCAGCAGGAGGCCTGCCAGTAGTAACGAAGGAATCCCCACCCATCGTAATCCCCAAGACTCATGTGCTTCGCAGTCGCATAGTTGCCCACCGTCTGCCACTTCAGCCCAAGGTCACAGTTGGGGGGTGACCATTGAGAGAAAGAACTATGACCAACACAGAAGAACAGCATGGCTTGGTCGATACCGTTAGGCAGATTATGGTCTTTCCCTGTAGAGATGAGGTCTAAGTCGTGGTAGAAATGATCCGTGTTAGTCAATGAAACAAGGGGGTAGTTGAGGCTCTTGACATGGATATGTCTCTTAGTCCATGTGTCGGGGCAGTGGTTGGATACTCCTGCTACAGGCTGTCCTTTGCTGTCCTTCCCGGAGATGAATGCCTCCGCAAAGTCCATAGCATCGCCGGCATCTCCGTGGGCGACAATGACCGAGTTGGGATCTGGATTTCGCCATGCAGGAAGTAGTTTTATATTTTTTATATCCTTTATGATAGAAAAGGCCAGGTCGATGTGTTTGGAGATGCTCGCTATTACATATGCATTCCGGGGAGATCCGCCAGGGGCTGCAAATGGGATCCCATAGAGGCCGCCTTTATACTGGAAGCGTCCGAGTTCTTCTTCCGTTAATCCTCGTATGACTTCAGGGTGTTCTTTGATAAAGTGGCTTACCTCGACAATTCGGCCCTCCTCAGCGAGAGATGACACCATATCGTAGCGAACCCAGAATACATCAGGACTCTCCCCTTTTTGTAACTTGTCCGCCAGAGAATCGAAATACGTATCCTGATCTGCGATCAGAGTCAGTTCGATGTCGACACCACGTGATTCCCCAATCTTGCTGAGAGCCCTCTCAAACGCCTCGTCGTTCTCAGGTGACCACGACCAAACCATCCCACGCAAACTCACCTCTTGAACTTTGGTACAGAACAAGCCCAGCATTGCCAGTCCTAACAGCGATCCGACTAACATTATCCGCTTCCCAATGAATTTCCTCTTTTTAAACATTCAGAACCTCCATTCCAAATGCATTTTAAAAAGCGATATAAATTTATATATACAGAAATTTTCTTTTTTGAATTGTTGCGATCAGCACCCTCTTATGTTTTTATTTCCACCCTATGCTGACGTCAAATTTATATGTCAGGTGAAATGAATGTCAGGAATTTCATATTACTCTTTCACACCTGCAAAATAACCTTACTAATCTTTAAGAGAAATTGTGTGCAGATCATCGGGTAGTACATGAAAAACAGAATCGTGTACATTTTCATGAATCAGTGACATGTTAAACAAATGTAAATTGCTAAATAATATTTGTCTAACTTTTTAATAAAATATCCTTTTTTTTCATTTTATGTCGCTTTATGTCACATTCAATGCTCCAATTAATATCGCATATCTAGGATTAGCTTATACTGTACAGATTGTTTTCTGCTGGATATGGATTAGACATGATTAATAAGCTACTTAAATGAGGCGCACTTTCCCCTCAACAGAAATGAGAATTTATTGATTATGAGAAATATTATGAGGATGCTTCTAAGGCCACGTTTACATTAAAATAAGGGAAAATCTAATCTTTACTTTACGATCCTTACTCTAGTATCATGAGCTAAGGTAAAGTGCCCTTCGACAATAACCAACTCACCCACTTTAATTCCATCTAAAACCTCTGCATAGTCTTCATTTTCAAGGCCGACTTCAATATACCTCCATTTGGCTAAGCCCTCCTCTACCACAAAAGCCAGCTTTCTTCCTGCTCTTACCAGATAAGCTCCTTGAGGTATGAGTATTTTACTTTCATGAATCTCAGCCGCTATTTCAACTTCAGCATGCATACCTGGCTTTATTTCTTCTTTAGGGTTGGGAAGATCAATGATGACTTTACAGGTTTTATCTTCGGGATTAACTATCGGGCTAATGGCTTTTACTCTTCCTCTAAAGACCCTCCCAGGGTAGGCACTAAACTTCAAATCGACTTCTCGTCCTAATTTCATCTTTCCTATTTCACTCTCCAGTACTCTTGCTTCCACTCTAATCCGGCTGATGTTTACAAGCGTAAAGAGCTCCTGTTGGCTTACAACGTGTTCCTGTGGAGAAACTTTAATATCACAAATAATACCTGAAAAGGGAGCTCTAATCTTTGTCTTTTCTAGATTCATTTGAGCAATTTTTACTTCAACTTCAGCTTGAGTTAAAGAAGCTGCCATGATTTCTTCTTTCTTTTCTCCAGCCTCAATTAAAATGAATTCATAATGTCTCTTTGCTTTTTCAAACTCTTCTTTAGATAGGAGCCCTTTATCGTATAATTGACTTGCTTTTTTATACCCTTCTTTAGCTTTAATTATATTTTCACTCTCAGCAGGACTTAACTCTTTCTCAGGTTCAGCGAACTTCTTTTCTAAGAATAATTCTGATAAATGCTTCAAACGGGAAGCTTCCCTTCCTTCTAACTCTAATCTGTATTCTTTATCATCGAGTACAACTAACAACTCCCCTTTTTCCACATGTTTACCTTCCTCTACATTTAAATCCTTAATAATACCTGATACTTCAGCCTTGATAATTATTTTTCTGTTCGTTACTGCTTCACCTGGAGACTTTAACTTTATAATAAGAGTTTCTCTTTTAGCAGGTATAACTTTCACAGGAAGCAGCACTTCCTCTGCCTTCGTCACTTGAGGAGATGAGCCTTGGAGTGAATTATCTGGCGAAGGCTCTGATTTTTTCTGGAAAAAGATGAAAAAGACCAATATTCCACATACAATTACAGCCAACGAAATGATTAGTATTTTTTTGGGAAATATCATCTTAATACTTCCTTTCAAGCATTACTTTACCCACCCACATTATTAATAACGAATTAGAAAGCCAAATGTTACCAGTTATTACTCTTATTCCTGCTGATTATCTTTATTTACACTTTCTATTAGCAGGTCTAAAAATTCAGGTACTGCAGAGGTAACTCTGTGCCAGTTAGGAATGAGAAGTATTTCATAAGGATTCATCCAGAAGGCTTCTCCTGCAATTCTTATGGCTTTAGTAAAAGATTCAATGCATACTGATTCAGCATGTCGATCAAAATATAAGCCATTAATAGCTGCATCATTCTCATAACGAATGACAGCCTCTTGAGCAATCTTCAAATAAAGATTGCTCAATGTCTTATGGAATCCTTCAGAAAACTGGACCCCTTCGCCAGCAAGGGTTCTGAAAATGGATTTGGCAATATCAACAGCCATTTTCAATATTCCCTTCTCTGCGTCATCAGGAACTAATTTTTGATGCTTATGTTCGTAAGCATCTGCAATATCAACCTGACAGATTCTGTTTAAGGACATGTTTCTGTAAACTTCAGCTAAGGTCGCAACCTCTAATCCCCAGTCACTCGGAATTCGTACTGCCATGGCTAAATCTCTTCTTAATGCAATTTCTCCGGATAAAGCGTACCGAAAACTGTCCATGTATATCAAGAATGGCAAATACCCCAGCATCTTTTCTAAAGCTCTGATGAAAGGAGTAAAGAAGAGCCTGGTTGCTCTTCCATGCATCCTGTCTGTGACACGGCTGTAGAAGCCTTTGCAAAATTCATATTCTGAATAAGGATTGGCCACAGGATAACAAAGGCGCGCGAGGAGCGAGGGATCATAGTTTATGATATCGCAATCATGAAGAGCAATGACTCCGCTTTTGCGTTTAGCCAGGACGTATCCTAACGATATCCACACAGCCCGTCCCTTACCTTCCAATCCAGGAAATAAATCGTTCTTCTCTAAAAGTCTATAAAGCTTTTTCATTTGAGGTCCATCGTTCCAGATTATGGTTAATTTCTTCTGAGAGGAAAAAAATTTCTTTACTTCTCTAAATTGGACAGAGCTTGCCTTATCTAGACATAAGACAATTTGACTAAGATACTTTACTTTTTTTAGTTGCTCTAAAATTTCGGGAAGAGCTCCGCTGGAAAATTCCCGATAAAGAGAGGGAAGAACTAAGGCTATCGGCCTTATTCGTGAAAACTCTTTAAGCTCATCTTCCAGTCTATTCAAATCTATTTTACCTAATTTGTGAAAAGTAGTAATAACTCCGTTCTGGAAAAAATCTGACATTTTTTCCTCCTAACATAGACACATTTCAGCGAAAGACTAATCTCAAGGGAAAAAATCGTTTGTTAATAAAATAAAAAAAAATAAATATTCTGTCAATCACTTGATTTTTGCTTTGGATTGGTTATACTTCAAATTTTAGATCAAGTCTCTCGCAAATGAATAAGAAACTCGTCCTCACTCAAAAGATAATAGAGCAAGTTGAAAAAATCAAAAAAGTAGACATTCTCGTCGGAATCCCAAGCTATAATAATGAAGACACAATAGGCCATGTCATAAAAGCAGTACGCCTCGGATTGACAAAATTCTTTCCCAAATACAAAAGTGTTATAGTGAATTCTGACTGCGGTTCTTCAGATAACACTCGGAAAATAGCTCGAAATCACCTGGAAGAAACCAGAGAGTTTGAGTCAATATTGATTTCTCATGAGATGCATCCCTATACTAGAAGTCTTCATATTCCCATTCAAGAAATGGTGACAAGCTTCAGGGGAGCTCCAGGAAAAGGCAAAGCTTTCAGGAGACTGTTTGAAATAGCAAATGAACTCAAAGCTAAAGCAGTTGTCGTTGTTGACTCAGATTTGCGATCAATTACTCCCGAGTGGATTCAACTCCTTGCCGGACCTGTTCTGTTTAAAGAATATGATTATGTTTCTCCCCTTTACACACGCCACAAATATGACGGAACAATCACCAATTCAATAATTTATCCCCTAACCCGGGCCTTATACGGGAAAAAAATTCGTCAACCTATTGGAGGAGAATTTGGCTTCTCAGCGAATGTGCTTGGTGAGTTAATAAGAAAAAATATTTGGGATACAGACGTCGCCTACTACGGTATTGACATCTGGATGACTACTGTTGCTCTAGCTGATGATTTTAAAGTCTGCCAATCTTTTTTGGGTGCAAAAATTCACAATCCCAAGACAGTAGCAACCTTGGCACCAATGTTCAAGCAAATTATCGGAACCATCTTTGCTCTTGCGGGTGAATACCAAGATAAATGGAAAGCAGTCAAAAAGAGTGAAGATCTGCCAACCTATGGTTTTCAAGCCAGTGTCATTCCTGAAGAAACCTTCCAAGATTTTAATGAACTTTTCCATAGGTTTCAGAGAGGATTCAAAAAATTTGACTGTATCTGGCAAGAAATACTGAAAAAAGAAAATTACGAAGAGCTGGCAAAAATTGCTCCTCTCTCAAAGAAGGAATTTGACTTTCCCATCCATCTCTGGGTAAAAATTCTCTATGATTATATCTGCTTCTACAATAGATTCAAACATGTATTCATAGAGATGAGTCTTCCTTTAGTTCTCGAATCCATGATTCCCTTCTATTTTGGCTTCATTGCGTCATATGTGCAGAAGACAAGAGACATGAGTAACCAAGAAGCTGAAGAAGAAATAGAAAAAATTTGCCTTGAATTTGAAATATTAAAGCCATATCTGATAGAAAACTGGGATAAAAAAGAATAAGGCTCTTCTGTGACGCCCCTCGACTGGATCATCATGATCGTCTATACAGGTGGCCTTATATTTCTCGGATGGTGGCTGGGTCTCAAGCAAAAATCATCGGAAGATTACTACCTGGCGGGAAGAAGGCTTCCCTGGCTTCCTATCGGTTTTTCAACGATGGCCACCCAACTCGGAGCAATCTCTTTCATCTCTGCCCCAGCTTTTGTTGCTCTCAAGCCCGGTGGAGGCATGATATGGTTAGGGTATGAGCTCTCTCTTCCTTTAGCCATGGTTGTAATCATGGCATTTCTCTTTCCTGTTTTCCATTCCCTCAGAATAATCAGTGTTTATGAATACTTGGAAAGACGCTTCGATTCCAGGACAAGGATTATAATGAGCCTTGTTTTTCAATTGAGCCGAGGATTAGCCACAGGAGTTACTGTTTATGCAGCTGCAATTGTTCTCTCAGTAGTACTTCATATTTCTCTCTGGATAACTATTGTGCTCATCGGAGCAGCAGCAATGGTCTACGAGCTCTTTGGAGGAATTCACGTTGATATAATATCAGACACTATTCAAATGATAATCATATTAGCAGGAATAGTTGTGATTGGCTTAGCAGGATTGCATATTATCGGGGGTTGGAGTGCTCTTTCTCAGCACTTGGACCCAGCTAGGTTTAAAGCTGTAGACTTCACTGTTCATGGCCTTGGTGACAGCCAAGACTACGGCTTCTGGCCCCTATTCTTTGGAGGTTTCTTCCTCTACGCTTCTTATTACGGTTGTGACCAGAGCCAAGTTCAGAGAGAGCTTTCAGCCAGGAGTCTAAAAGATTGCAAGCGGAGCCTCCTTTTTAACGGCCTCTTCCGCTTCCCTGTGGTTCTTACATATTGTACTGTTGGATTAATTTTAGGCACGTATGTTGTCCAACATACTGAATTCATGGAAAAACTTCCCCAAGGAAACTATGATTATCTCCTGCCTACGTTTGTTATTGAAAAACTGCCTTCAGGAGTTGTCGGGCTTATCTTCATTGCCATCATGGCAGCAGCCATGTCATCTCTCGATTCCTCAATCAACTCTTTAAGTGCTGCTTCATTAGAGGATATCTATAAGAAAATCAAGAAAAAAAGACTTACACATCGAGAAGAAATTAAGCTATCAAAAATATTTACGTTTTTTTGGGGAATTTTTTGCATTTGTTTCGCATTTCTCGTCGATGACATCTCTGCTACTATCGTCGAGGCGATAAACAAAATAGGATCAACTTTTTACGGCCCAATTTTTGCCGTCTTCTTGCTCGGGATTATTTATCCAAAGGCTAAACCCATTCCAGCAATCATCGGTCTTGCAGGAGGAGTTACAATCAACCTCATCCTCTGGTTATTTATACCCTCGGTATCATGGATGTGGTGGAACGCGATCGGATTTTTACTCACAGTATCAATTATCTTTATCGGAAGCCACCTGGTCCAGCAGTCTTTTAAAAGCTCCCTTAAAATAAAAATCCCCAAAGAAAAATCTATCTGGAAGATATCTTATTCCGCCTTAATTATCTACACAATATGTCTTGTTGTATTTCTAATTTTCTTGCCAAAGTTATTCATAAAATAAAAGTAGAACTTTCCCCTGATTAAAGTCCCTTATTGGAGATACTTATTTACTCGCTTTTTTGTAAAACCAGACCATGACCTATAGGATAGAGGCCTGGAAGAGTCACAGGTAATTTCCCCTTAACTTCTATTTCCCCAAAAAGGGCTTTGGCTGCAGCCTCCTGAGCTTGTGGTGTATCCCGGTAGGCGCAGAGGTATGAATCGACTTCAGGAAAATGGCGTAAAAAATATGGACTTCCAAATGAAACCACGGAAACTGGATAAGGACCTTTAGCTAATTCTTTGACGAGTTGAATATGCCTCGGCTCGAGGTCTACACTCCCCTTCCACGCTCGAAGACTAGAGAAAAGAGCACAAATAACCACCTGTGCATTTGAAGCGTTTTCTACTCCTTGCTTGATAAACTCGTCCCCAGTATAACAATCAGCGTAGAAACTAATTAGGTAAGGACATCTTTTTTGTACCTCACTGACAAAACTCCTGCCTGCATAATAACTCCCGGGGTCACTGCTTAAGGAAAAGACAGCAATTTTTTCTGTTGAGTTAGAAATAGGAAGAACCTCTTCGTCGTTTTTCACAAGAGTTACTGAGTGCTCAAATGTTCTTGCAGCCTGCTGAAGATGTGCTTTGGAAGCTACAATCGTGCCAATAGAATCCATTTCCACTAATCTCTCCCTATGAAGCCCAAGGCGTGCTTTTGCTTCAAGAATTCTTTTCACAGAAACATCAATTCTTTTTTCAGAAATATCCCCTGATGAGACTGCCTTGATGAGCGCACCAATAACCTGCTCAGGTTTAGGGGGAAGAAGCACCATATCAACTCCAGCCTTGACAGCCATCATTGCCGCCTCCTCGGGGCCGTAAAGTGTAGTAACTCCTCCCATTCCCATGGAATCAGTAACAACTATTCCTTTAAAACGAAGCCTTTTTCTTAAAAGTTCTGTAAGGATCACAGGAGAAAGAGTGGCGGGAAGGTCTGGTGTGGAATCAAGGGCAGGGAGGTGAATATGAGCTGTCATAATGGCCTGAACACCAGCCTCAATGGCCTGTTTAAAAGGATAGAGCTCCACTTTTTCCAGGCGTTCTCGATCAGCATTTACAGTCGGAAGGTGACTGTGGGAATCGAGATCAGTATCCCCGTGACCAGGGAAATGCTTGGCTGTGGCTATTAGACCATTTTCCTGACAGCCCCTTATGAACGCCTTTGCCAAGAGGCTTACCTGCTCTGGATCCTCTCCAAAGGACCGGGCATTTATTATGGGATTTATGGGATTGATATTAACATCGACCACAGGAGCATATGTCACATGAATTCCCATGGCTCTTCCTTCAACAGCAGTAATTTTCCCCATTTGATAAGCCAGCTCTTCTGAACCAGTCGCTCCAATACCCATCAGAGGGGGAAATTTAGTAGCTCCTCTAATCTGATTCCCTGCTCCCCTTTCGAAGTCTGAAGCAATAAGTAATGGTGTTTTTGCCATATTCTGGAACATGTTCGTCAAATAGGCGGTTTCGTACGCCTCTCCTCCAGAAAGAATTAAGCCTCCGATTTTTCGCTCCACAATTAACGATTCAAGCCTTTTTATGTAATCACTGTCTCTGTTAACAAAGTAGCCTGAATACCGCAATACCACCATCTGCCCGATCTTTTCCTCTATAGTCATTTTCTCCATTGTTTTATTTACCCACTTTCCCTCTCCCGGGCCAAAAAATAGCTGGGGTTTATGCGGAATCCGGGCACACGTGCCAGTAATAATGATTATTAAAAAAGCAATGATTAAATTAATTCTCTTTGATTCCAGTTTTTTTTCCATCATAAGTTTAATGATCTCCTTTCTTAAAACCTTGGACAGTTGGTTATTTCTGATATTCGATAACTCGTATGATTTAAGCTTTATCTCTGGAGTTTACCCTCTTTATTAACTATATCTTGAAGCCTTTTTTCTTGCTTATTTAATCAAATAACGAACCACAAACAGCACAGCAAAAAGGTAAATTACCCAGTGAACTGCCCTTCCCTTTCCTGTAACAAGCTTCAAGAGAGAATACGAAATAAATCCGAAAGCAATTCCTTCTGTAATGCTGAGAGCCAACGGCATAATTATAATAGTTAAAAAGGCAGGAATTGCTTCAGTTAAATCCTCCCAATCTATGTAGGCAACACATCTCATCATCAAATAACCAACGATGATTAAGGGAGGAGCAATCACAGGACGGAGAACCATGTCCTTGTAGACGTATTCTCCTCCTACCATCTCAACTAAAGGACTGAAAAAAAGAGCAACAAAGAATAGGAGAGACGTAAATACATTAGCCAATCCTGTTCTCGCACCTTGGGCTATTCCTGTTATACTCTCGATATAGCTTGTGACTGTCGAGGTTCCAAGGAACGCACCGCTTACTGTTCCAACAGCATCGGAAAGCATAGCCTTGTTTGCCCGAGGAAGTTTCCCTTCCTTGAGAAACCCAGCAGGAGCACTCACCCCAATAAGTGTTCCCATTGTGTCGAAAAGGTCAATGAAGAAAAAAGTAAAAATCACAGTTATAAGCCCTGTTTTTAAGGCACCCAAGATATCTAACTTGAATAAAGTAGGCAAAGCGCTCGGAGGAGAAGCCAGTATACCGTGGTATTTAACTATTCCAAGCGGAATACCGAGCACTGCAGTAGCTAAGATTCCTATAAGAATAGCTCCAGGGACTCTAAGTGCCATGAGCGCCGCAGTAAGAACTACCCCGAATAAAACGAGAGCAATAGGCTTACTTGTCAGGTCTCCCAAGCCTACCAAGACTCCTGGTGTATCAACCACAATCCCTCCATACTCAAGCCCAACAAGAGCTATAAAAAGCCCTATTCCTACTGCAATGGCGTGTTTGAGAGAATCAGGAACAGCAGCTACTAATGTCTCCCATACTCCAAGTAGAGAGAGGATAATGAAAATAGACCCTGATATGAAGACAGCTCCCAGGGCAACCTGCCACGAGTATCCCATTGTGCCGCAAACACTAACTGCGAAGAAGAGGTTGAGGCCCATACCAGGAGCTAATGCAATCGGATATTTCGCTATAAGACCCATCAACAGGGTAGCCAATGCACTGGATATACAGGTGGCAAACATGACTGCGCCTTTATCCATCCCGGTTGCCGAGAGGATAGCAGGCTGAACAAAAATAATATAAGACAGAGTCATAAACGTAGTTGTCCCACCCACTAATTCTTGCCTCAGCGTTGTATTATTTTCTTGGAGCTTGAAAAAACGATCTAAAAAATTCACTATTTCCCCCTATTTTTCAAATTGAATCAAGCTAAGAATTTCCACATCTGGATGAGCTTTCTTGATGCACTCTACTCCCTTTAAAAAACTCAGTTCTACCACTGAAACAAATCCAACTATTTTCCCTCCCAACTTCTTTATCAGGTCAATAGCGCCAATAGAAGATGAACCAGTGGCTATGAGGTCGTCAACTATAAGAACTCTCTGGGAGGGAAGAATGCTGTCAGTATGCATTTCAAAGTACTCTAATGCATACTCATTCGGAGCACGAACACATACTGTTTTACGAGGAAGTTTTCCTTTTTTTCTTATTATGGACAAACCTAGCTTTAAATGATGGGCCACAGGAGCTGCAAAGATGAATCCTCTTGACTCAATTCCAGCTACAATCTCAGGCTCTCTTTCCTTTGCCCAAGCAGCAATCTTATCGATTACATGATTGTAGCAGCCTGCATCCTGTACTAAAGGAGTGATATCTTTAAATCCTATTCCTGGCTTGGGGAAATCCTTTACCTCACATATCTTATTTTTGGCCTGTGTGATCATCTTTGAATCCTTTCTGAAGCAAATTTGTTTTAATTTAAGAATAAAAGTAATCTTATGTCAACAAATAAAGGAGGTCCGAGTGCATATCCAAAACCGTGATTAAATAAAGCTATTCATATAAGGGGCATTTGGGGATGGATTCGCTACCGTTCAGATTTTTAACGCTATTAACTCTCGCTCGCAGTATATCTTTTCTAATCAACCTTTTTGCTGTACACCGTATGAGTGGGGAATGGAATTCCTATATTAGCTTTATTTAATGCATTGTATATTTCATCTGTCATCTTAAGCCACGTGGAATAAGCTTCTGTATAAGACTTAACCCAGGCTCTGGCTATAAAATCAAGTGAAAAATCTGACATTTTTGTGAAAATGACTTCTGAGGGGGGATCTTCAAGGACCGTATCTATTTTCTGGATTGCTTCCAAAACAACCTGTCTTACTCTTTCTGTATCAGAACCGTATACAACGCCAAAATTAACATTAACTCGAATTGATAAATCAGGGTGAGTGTAATTTTTTATCTTAGCATTAGCCAGGGCACCGTTCGGGATAAATATTACCTCATTATCATAAGTCCTTAATTTTGTGCTTCTCAAACCGATATCTAAAATAACTCCCAGTTCTCCTGACTCTAACTCTACCTTATCTCCTACTTTGAAAGTTTTATCTAAAACGAGCTGAAGACCACCAAGGATATTGGCCAGGCTATCTTTAACAGCCAGGCCGACAGCAAGACCTGCAATTCCTGCGGTAGCTAAAAGAGGACTTATGTTTATATGCCAGGCACTAAAAATAAAAATTATAGCTAAAATGATGACTACTGCCTTTAAAATTTTTTGGAGTAAGGGGATAAGTCTTTCATCTGCAGATCCTTTTGTCTTAAACTTCCATTCCTTCATCCATTGGTGGGCAAAATTGTGAATAATTCTGGTAAAAAAAACGGATATAACAATTATCAACAGCGTATCAATCAAACTATTGTAAACAGTTGTCTTCAATTTAAAAAACTGGAGAGCAATCCTGAAGCCCAATACTAAAACGATGTAGAAAATTATAGAAGAAAGACTCTTAATGACCAAATCATCAACCTTGGTCTTGGTTTTTTTAGTAAGAGGCTTCAATACATTTCTTAAGATAACCTTAGCTAAGAAAGCAACAATAATGGCAATGACTGTAACAAAGAGGAATTTCAAATAAACATTGGCCAAAATAAAATTTGCTATATCAGTGATTATGTTCATTTTTTGCTGCTCCTTTAATTTCTATCAATATTCTAAACTTATATATATACTAAAATTGCACCCCTATTTCAATTCGCTTGAATGGAAGCTAAGCATCTTTTTTTCCGTGATAAGGAAAGAAAAGCGTGGGTATGTGGCTTATATCTCATTTTTAACTTTATGAAAAATGTGATTCTAACATGAAGCAATGATATCTTGTTTGAATGTACTCGACTTGTTATAATTTTTTAAGATGACCTTATTTTAAAATTAATTAGCCTTATGAACATAAGTTCATGAAAAATATCGATTGGAAACTTTGCCTCGTAGCAGATGCTGAGGTTGCTGGAGAAAAAAATATCATCTCCTGTATCTCAGAAGCTGTTGAAGGGGGAGTCACCATTGTTCAGCTCAGAGGAAAAAAACTCAAGACCAGAGAATTCCTTGAAATTGGACAAAAGTCAGCAGAGATTCTAAAGGCAAAAAATATTCCCTTAATCATTAACGATAGAATAGACATTGCCTTATCGTGTGAGGCAGAGGGAGTTCACCTTGGTCAGCGTGACTTACCTCTTTTTTTTGCCCGAAAAATTATGGGCGCGAACAAACTTATCGGAGTCTCTGTCAATACAGTCAAAGAAGCCACAGACGCTGAAAAAGGCGGAGCAAATTACCTGGGGGCAGGTCCTGTATTCTTTACTCAAACCAAAAAAAATTTAAGGCCTCTCCTTGGCCTCAGAGGCCTTCAAAACATAACAAAAGAAGTAAAAATTCCAGTCTTAGCTATAGGCGGAATTAATTCCGAAAACGCAGGAGACACTATTAAAGCTGGCGCTGATGGCGTGGCAGTTGTCTCTGCAATATTGACTTCTGAAAACATCAGACATACAGCAAGAGAATTAGTTAAAGCAATTGAGAAGGAAGGAAGAAAGCAAAGGTAAAATCTTAACTCAGTATTTTTATTTCTCTCTGATATTCTTTTCCTACCTTGAAAATAGCCTTTATTGCTTCCAGTTTAAATGCAATTTTTTCAGCCCACTCGACAACAATAACTCCCTGTCCGAGGAAATCTTCCCAGCCTAAATCGATGATTTCCTCACTTTTTTCAAGACGATAGAGGTCAACATGATAAATGACGTGCTTTGCTCGGTAGATGTTAACCAGAGTAAAAGAGGGACTGCAGACTTGATGGATATCCTTGAGCCCCAGACCCGAAGCTATACCTTTGGTAAAAACTGTTTTCCCCGCTCCAAGTTCACCAATTAAGAGAACAACTTCTTCACCTCTAAAACTCTCAGCCAGTTTCTTGCCGAGGAGAAAAGTCTCATGCTCAGAGTTTGTTATATAATTCTCCTCTCTTTGCCTACTCTTTGACATCTTAAGCACTTTAAAGTTTTGACTTACTTTTATTTCTTTTCGAGCTTCTACTTATAATTTTATCTACTGCCAGCGACAATTCTTACCTTAATTCTCCTCCATATTTTTTAAAGCTCGAGGTATATACCTGATCATGTTTGAAGCAGTCAAGAATTTCTCTCCCAGCCTTTGTGCTCCAATATCTCCGCATAATCCATGGACGTAAACAGCGGCCAGGATTGCATCAAGTAAATTTTTCTCCTGGATAACCATGGAAGCAACCATCCCACTCAGGACATCACCTGAGCCAGCCGTGGCCATTCCTGGATTTCCAGTGGGATTGATAAATACATTGCCTTCTGGAGTTGAAATAAGAGTCTTATAGCTTTTTAGTATAAGATAAACTCGGTATTTATATGAAAATTCGGGAACAAGCTCTAACTTACTCTCCAAAACTTCTCTAGTTGAACGATTAATGAGCCGGGCAAATTCTCCAGGATGAGGAGTTAAAATGGCAGTCTGCTCTAAAGCTTTCAGAAGTTCAGGATTCGAAGCCAGAATGTTCAGACCGTCAGCATCAATAACAACTGGCAACTTAATTTTTGGAATGAGGGATAAAACAAATTCAGAGGTTGATTCATTGGTAGAAATTCCAGGGCCAATGAGGAGAGCATCCTTCCCTTCAAGAAGAGTCAACGTTTTTTCTAGAGCATCGTGAGAGATTGTTTTTTCTTCTGTTTCTGCTAATGGCTCTGTCATTAATTCCACCATGGAGCGAGCCACAAGAGAGAGGCAACTCCGGGGAGTACCCACTGTCACCAGGCCTGCTCCCATCTTGAGAGCAGCTTTCGCTGCCATAACAGCAGCCCCGGTTTTGCCAAGCGAGCCTGAAATTATAAAAAGATGTCCATAGGTTCCTTTATGAGTATCCTTTTTCCGTTTATCAAAATAGGGCACAAGGCTCTTCTTTTCCACCAATTCCAGCTTCAAACTATCATCATCAAAGAGAGACAATGGTATACTTATATCTGCCACTACTAATTCTCCTATACATTCCTCAGCTGGGGGAAATACATGCGCAATCTTAGGTGCAGCTAATGTTACCGTTAAATCTGCCTTCACACAGGGCCCGATGATGTGATACGTATCAGTTGAAAGACCTGAAGGAATATCAACTGCTATTTTAAAAGCTTTTGATTTATTTATACCCTCGATGACTTTTACATAAAGACCTTCAGCCGGCTTAGAAAGTCCAGTTCCAAATACGGCATCGATAAGAATAGTTGATTGAAGAACTTTCTCTCTATGATGCTTCCAATCTTCATCAGAAGCAATTTCACATATTTCAACGCCTATTTTCTCGGCTATTCCTAAATTGAGCGCTGCATCTCCCTTTACCTTATCTTTTGTCCCTATGATAAGAACTTGAATCTTGCAGCCTTGGTTGAAGAGGTGTCGAGCGACAACAAGACCATCGCCGCCATTGTTCCCTCTTCCTGCAACAACAACAATTGTCTCTTTTTGAGGTTTGGGAAATTTACTTCTTAAAGCCTCTAAAATCTGCAATCCTGCATTTTCCATCAAAATCGGTCCGATAATTCCTATTTCTTCGATAGCTGTTCGGTCGATATTTTTCATTTGTGCTGAATTTAGTATTTTCATGGAGACTCCTTTATTTTTATACCTTATTTTTATACCTTATTTTTATACCTTTCAAATATTTATCCGCGTTGAGTGAAAATTTTACCACAAAACCACTCTAGGGTCAGGTCTACACTTTTAACTTATTTTAAATGATGTTTGAGAACTCCTTTGTTCTGCTCACACATTCATATATCATATTTCCACGCAAAAAGTTATAACCATGGATTTGAGGTATCTTTTTTCCCGTGATATAGAGATTTTATTATAAAAAAGATCCTTACATATGGACTTATTCCTTGAAATTATTTTTTATTAATTATAATATTTCATAGCCAAATTACATTCAAACCAAAGTTACTATGAATTATCTATTCTCCATCACCCTCATCGATAAAAGGTAAATATCAAATATCTCCTATGGAGTTCATGGTTTGGAAAATCTGCTTATTAGTAGGCTACATCCTCGGATCTATCTCCCCTTCTTACATTTTAGGGAAAATACTAAAAAAAATAGATATCAGGGAACACGGCACACGAAATGCAGGAACCGTAAATACCTATAAAACCCTGGGTCCAGTACCGGCCCTAATTACAGCTTCATTCGATATCTCAAAAGGCCTTTTGGCCATGTATATAGCTCATGTCTTGGGAGCTCCGCTTCTCTGTGTCAATCTAGCAGGATTTGCAGCAATTGCAGGTCATGTCTTTCCCTTTTATCTAAAATTCAGAGGAGGACAGGGTGTAGCCACAGCCACTGCGATCTTGATCTATTACTTAATTCTCTTTTACGCAAGGAATTGGCTTCCTTACGAAACGCTCATCCTTCTGACGATCGCTGTTATCTCGTTTTCTTACATAGCAAAAAAAGGAGAGGTAGTTGGAATAACCATCCTTCCTCTTCTGGGGATATTCATCATTGTATTTTCCCCTTTTCAGATTTATCAGATATTTATCTTGGGGGTTATTGTTTATATCCTCCTTATAAACATCCTTAATATCCGTCACGAAAAACTCTTGAAGCCTCCATCTGAAAAAGCTAAAAAAGAGTTAAATTGGCGTCTTTATTTAAGGCCTCTGGCAGTACTTTTAATTGTTAATTACATGAAAACCGATAAAAAAGAGACGTTGGTTCTCATCGGAAGTATTGTTATTTTCTTTCTCCTCCTTGATTTAATCAGGCTTTTTTCTAAAAAGATAAATATATTTTTCTTCCAAAACGTAAAAGACCTTTATAAGTCAAAAGAATACAAGAAATTCTCTTCGATAACCCTATTTCTCTTTGCCTGCTTTTTAACGATTCTTCTCTTTGAGAGGAACATTGCTACTCTAGCAATCTCTTACCTGATATTCGGTGATTTCTTCAGCAAATTTTTTGGCCTCCTCTTTGGTCGAACAAAAATATTCGAAAAAACATTTGAAGGAAGCTTAGCTCACTTTAATGCCTGTCTCATATCAGGATACATCATGCTCCAGTTCACCTCCCTCCCCCTCCATGTGTATCTAACAGGAGCAATGGTTGCCACAACTTCAGAAGTATTACCTTTAGGTGTAGATGATAACTTCAGTGTAGCCCTGCTCAGTGCTTCGACTATGTTCGTTTTTCACCTCTTCTAAATTCACTGGGGTCAGGCTTTCATAACTTTTATAACTTCCAATCGCCTTTCCCTAAAAGTCCAAAAATTTTCTTTTACAAGGCTGATATATCCAAACAGAGATGTTATAAAAGCCTGGCAGTGTAGATGTAGGTGGAGCTTGCTGGTGCCTGATAGAGCAAGCATCAGCGATAGCGAGCATCAGCGATACCGAGCCTGGCATTTGATTTAAACTAATAATTATGTTAATTAGAAAAATGAAAAAAAGAGGAGGTTTACATGAGTCTTAAAATCGGAATTAATGGATTTGGCCGTATCGGTAGAAACTTTTTCAGGGCCTCTTACCAAGATCCAGAGCTTGATATTGTTGCTGTTAATGATATCACTGATTCTAATACCCTAGCTCATCTTTTGAAATACGATTCTGTGCTCGGGATTTTAGAGGCGGACATAAAATCCTCAGAAGATGCATTAATAGTAAATGATAAAAAAATAAAAGTTTTATCCGAGAAAGATCCTGGCAATCTTCCATGGAGGGATCTTGGGATATCCATTGTCATCGAATCTACCGGACTATTCAGGAAAAGGCAGGATGCAATTAAGCACATCGAACAAGGAGGCGCTGAAAAAGTAATAATTTCTGCTCCTGCCACTGAGCCTGATGTAACCATTGTCATGGGAGTAAATGAAGAAATTTACCAACCAGAAAAACACAATATCATTTCTAATGCTTCCTGCACCACAAACTGCTTAGCACCGGTGGCAAAGATCCTCCACCAGGGATTTGGAATTGAAAAAGCCTTTATGACTACAATACATGCCTATACGAACGATCAGATGGTTCTCGATGCTCCCCATAAGGATCTCCGCAGAGCCAGAGCAGCCGCACTCGCCCAAATACCCACTACCACAGGTGCTGCCAAGGCTGTGGGAATTGTTATTCCTGATCTCCAAGGTAAAATAGACGGCATTGCAATCCGAGTCCCTACTCCTAATGTTTCTGTTGTAGACTTAGTGGCACTCTTGAAGAAAGAAACAAGCATCGAGGAAGTTAATGAATCCTTCAAAAAAGCTTCAGAGGGAGAATTAAAAAATATTCTTGAATACACAGATGAACCTCTTGTCTCAGTCGATTTTATGGCAAATCCCCATTCAGCTATCGTGGATGGTCCTTTTACCCGGATAACGGACGACAACCTTGTAAAAGTTCTTGCCTGGTATGACAATGAATGGGGCTACTCCTGCCGTCTGTTAGATTTAATAAAATACATCTCACGATAAATGGAGCCATGCTTTCTCTTAAAGACTTGGATTTCAAAGGAAAAAAGGTTTTTCTTCGTGTCGATTTCAATGTTCCCCTGGATGAAAATTTAGTAATAAGGGATGACACGCGCATAAAGGCGGCCCTGCCAACGATTAACTATCTTCTCGACCAAAAGGCAAAATTGATAATTGCTTCCCACTTAGGTCGTCCTAAAGGTAAATACAATCCTGCACTCAGCCTAAAACCGGTAGCTGAGCGTCTCTCCGAATTAGTCTCTAAGGAGGTCATTCTTGCTCTTGATGTCATAGGAGAGGAAGTAAACAGATTAAAGAAAGAACTCAAAGAGAATCATATTCTTCTCCTCGAAAACCTCAGGTTTCACCCCGGAGAAACAGATAATGATAATTACTTTTCTCAAAATTTGGCTCGAGATGTTGAATACTACGTTAATGACGCCTTTGGCGCATGTCACCGGGCCCACGCTTCAGTCGTTGGGATAACCAGGTATGTAGAAAAATCAGTAGCAGGATTTCTCGTTGAAAAAGAAGTTGAATATTTGAGTAAAGCGGTTCATTTTCCTAAAAAACCATACATTGCCATTCTCGGAGGAGCAAAAGTCTCGGACAAAATCCCAGTAATCGAAAATCTACTTGATAAGGCAGACAATATCCTCATAGGGGGAGCTATGGCCTATACATTTTTCAGAGCTCAGGGCTTTGAAGTTGGCCGCTCCCGTGTTGAAGAGGATAAAACAGATCTTGCCCGCCTTCTTCTTGAAAGAGCCGAACAGAAAAATGTTAACGTTTATCTCCCCTCAGACCATATTGTTGCTGCTGAGCCAGATGCAAGTGCAGAAACAAAGATTGTGGAGTCCTTTCCGATTCCCCCTGATTTAATGGCTCTCGATATCGGTCCAAAAACTGTGGAAGAATACCAAGAAATCATAAAGAATGCCCAGACAATTTTCTGGAATGGTCCCATGGGTGTTTTTGAGATTGATAAATTTTCTCACGGAACTATGAGAATAGCTGAAGCAGTTGCTGCAACTAATGCCTTATCCATAGTAGGAGGAGGAGATTCAGTAGCAGCAGTTTATAAAGCAGGCATCAGCGAAAAAATTTCACATATTTCGACAGGCGGAGGTGCCTCCTTGGAATTTCTAGCCAAGGAAATCCTGCCTGGCCTCGAAGTCTTATCGGAGAAATAAAATGACAATTAATAACGAAAGATCATTTATAGCTGGAAATTGGAAAATGCATAAAAATATCGCCGAGGCTGTTTCTCTCGTAGATAACATAAAAGAAGCTGCGAATGAATTGGCTGAAGCAGAGATTGTGGTTATCCCCCCTTTCACAGCGTTGGCTGAGGTAAGAAAAACACTTGAAGGAAGCTCAATTAAGCTCGGTGCTCAAAATCTCTTCTGGGAAGAAAAAGGAGCATACACAGGAGAAATATCTCCCCCGATGCTTCAAGATGCAGGCTGTCAGTACGTGGTTATTGGCCATTCAGAGAGGCGCCAGTATTTTGGAGAAACAGATGAAACAGTAAATAAAAAAGTCAAAGCTGCATTAACTTATAAACTAAATCCAATCATGTGTATTGGAGAGTCGATAGAAGAGCGGGAGCAAGAAAAAACTATAGAGAAAGTCGAAACCCAGATCAATACTGGATTAGAAGGGCTGGAAAAAGAAAACATGAGACAAATCATAATCGCATATGAGCCTATTTGGGCTATCGGTACTGGTCTAACTGCCACACCAGCTCAGGCAGAAGAAGTTCACAGCTTTATAAGAGATAAACTCGTAGAAAAATATGGAAATGAAATTGCCTCCTATGCTATAATTCTCTACGGCGGTTCTGTTAAGCCAGAAAATACGTACTCTTTATTAAAAGAAAAGAACATAAACGGAGCTTTAGTTGGAGGAGCATCGCTAAAGGCAGACTCCTTTATTCAAATAACTAAAGAAGGAATAAAAGCATACAAGGATAAAAAGTGAGTGCATTACTCCTAACAATTCACATCATTGTCTGTTTTATTCTCATTATTGCTGTTCTTCTTCAATCAGGCAAATCTGCTGACTTAGCTGGAGCTTTCGGTGGCGCTGGTAGCCAGACAGTCTTTGGCCCCAGAGGTGCAGCAACTATCCTTTCCAAAACAACCACAGTCTGTGCAATTCTTTTTATGATAACTTCAATGGGTTTCTGGTTCCTTTCAGAAAAAGGAACAAAATCTGTTGTAAAAGGTGAAGAAGTGCCTGCTAAGGAAGCGCCAGCGGTTACGGAAACCAAGAAAGAACCCACAAAACAGAAAGCTCAAGAGCCAAAGGAACAGCAGGATAAAAAGCAGAGCAACCAGGCAAAAGAGAATAAAAAATAAGCCTCCCAGAATTTATGCCGAAGTGGTGGAATTTGGTAGACACGCATGGTTGAGGGCCATGTGAGCGTTTTAGCTCGTAGGGGTTCGAGTCCCCTCTTCGGCATTCCATCTTCTTTATTATCAATAACTTAGGTGAATTTTCTCGTCAGGTCTTAAAAAAATCACCTAAAATTTACTCCATACTCAAAATATGGAATCTTAAACCTTAAAGAAAATACCTGATCAGGGGACAGGTCATATCTCCTCACAAATTTTTTTTTAAAAAAAGAAACCTTTTTTTCAAGAAACTCGTATATTTAATATAAATATCTACAAGTTACTTGTATTCCTACGAAAAAGGATCTCATATGAGAGAATTAACCAAAGCTGAAGAAACATTGCTTTTAACCATCCTGCGGCTTAAAGACAATGCCTATGAAGTTGCTATAAAACGCCACCTCCAAAAAAACACAGGTAAAGCCCTACCCTACGGCACACTCTATTTTATTCTAGAACAACTGACTAAAAAGGGATATGTCAAACGGTTCACAGGAGAATCCAAACCAGAGAGAGGAGGCCGAAGTCGGATCTATTATACCCTTACATCCGAGGGCAACACGGCGCTCAAACATGCCTATGAAATGCAGAAAAAAATATGGGATGGATACACAGAGCTAATTTGGGGAGAGAAAACCAGCAGATGAAAAGAACTTCGCCTTCAAAATTCGCTGAAAGAATTCTCAGCATTCTTTCATCTTCCAAAAAGACCGGCATCCTAGGCGACACGGAAGAAGAATACCGTATGATCCTTTCGGAAAGAGGTCGATTCAAAGCGGATATATGGTATACTTGGCAAATTTTTCAGCCCCTGCCATTTCTTATCCGATCAACTATTTATTGGAATTTAGCCATGTTTAAAAACTATATAAAAATCGCTTTAAGAAATATCAAGAGACATAAAGGATATTCTCTCATAAACATCATTGGATTGGTGATAGGAATAACCTGCTGTCTGTATATTTTTCTGTATGTGCAGCACGAATTTAGCTATGACCGCTACCACAATGATGCGGATCGTATTTACAGAATCGCATGCACTTGGAAAGGTGAAGCATTTGAGGAATCCATTCCCCTAATATCATTTCCGGTGGCTGATGTTGTCAAAGAACGATACAACGAAATCGAATCGATCGGGCGTTTGGGCAAAAAGCACCGAGTGCTTGTGCGATATGGTGATAAAGCTTTCTACGAAAATGGACTCATTGCTGCAGAGCCTGAAATCTTCGATATTTTCCACATACCACTTCTCAAGGGAGGACCTGTCCTTGAGCTGGCAAGATCCAACACTATAATCCTAACAGAACAAATGGCTGAGAAATATATAGATTCGGAGGATCTTTTAGGTAAATCCATCCAGATCAACAACACAGACTTTGAGATAATCGGGATTGCACAAAATGCACCAGTCAATTCACACCTGCACTATGACTTTATTGCCTCGCTAAAGAAATTTTATACTGAGGATGAGGAGCGTTCCTGGACGATATCCAGGGTTTATACCTATGTCAAGCTTATGCCAGGTGCAGATGTTGATGCCTTTGGTTCCAAGATTAGAAACATTTCAGACAGTTTTCTGGGAAAGAATTTTCCTTTTCAGCGATCTCATTATCTCCAACGTGTAACAGGAATCCATTTGAATTCCCGACTTCAGCATGAGCTTAAGCCTCCAGGAAACAAATCTTATATCCTGATCTTTTCTGCCGTAGGCCTGCTCACTCTT
Organism: Candidatus Aminicenantaceae bacterium; assembly: GCA_041862375.1. Lineage (GTDB taxonomy): Bacteria > Acidobacteriota > Aminicenantia > Aminicenantales > Aminicenantaceae > WVZL01. The sequence goes on along the minus strand of JBGVTE010000141.1, from coordinate 131,024 downwards.
CTGATCGCATGCTTGAATTTCATCAACCTGGCAACTGCAAAATCCATCCATCGGAGCCGAGAGGTGGGGATGCGCAAAGTGATAGGTGCCCAGAGATCCCAAATCATCCGGCAGTTCTTGTTGGAATCCTCTATTATTGCTTTGGGTGCAGTTGTGCTGTCTGTGGGATTGACATATCTGTCCATGCCATACTTTAAAAAAGCCTTTGGTATGGAGATTCTGTTTGTTGGTGTTTTCCAGCCTATGATGTTTCTGATGCTCTTGGCGTGTACCCTGTTGATCGGAGTAGGAGTTGGATGCTATCCGGCTTTTTTCCTTTCGAGATTCAATCCTGTCAGCATCCTTCAGGGAACAAAAGGAGGAGGCCGCAACCGCTCTCTAATGAGGCAGATCCTAGTTATTCTACAGTTTGCTATCTCAGTTGGCCTGATTATTTGCACTCTGGTGATGTACAGCCAGATAGATTATATGAAAAATGCATCTCTCGGGTTTGAAAAAGAGGAAAAACTGATTATCTCGGCAATAGGCGCAGGTCTAAAAGAAAAAAAATCAGTAGTCAAATCAGAATTTCTCTTGTCCTCTTTAGTACGAGGAGTCACAGTATCTTCCTCGGTTCCAGGGGGGAAAATCGAAAATTGGGGTGTGCATAAACTTGAGCTGACAGAGGAGTATGCTGTGGAAATGAAACATCTCGTTGTTGACGAAGATTTTCTACCAGAATACGGGATCGAACTCATTGCAGGAAGAAATTTTCAAGGATACCATGGTGCCACAGATGCACAGGCATGCATACTCAATGAAGCTGCGGTCAAACACTTTGGATGGGCATTACCAGAAGAAGCTCTCGGACAGAAGCTCGTTGTTGGACCAGAGGACAATGTTGATTCCATCATTGGAGTGACCAGGGATTTCCATTTTCAAGGCCTTCAGACTGTTATCGGGCCTATGGTTTTTGAATTTGCTGTACCGTCTCAGTGGAGCCCACTGGAAATGATCACCCTAAATGTAAATACAATCGACCTCAGAGAGATTCTATCATTCGCTAAAGGGACTTGGAACAAATTGTTTCCGGGCCAGCCTTTTGAATACTTCTTCCTGGACGAAGATTTCAACAGATTGTACATGACTGAAGAAACTCGCAGCCGGATATTCGGCTTGTTCGCCCTTCTAGGACTATCTGTAGCCTGTATGGGTCTTCTGGGCTTAGTGTCCTTTGCAGCCGAGCAGAAGACCAAAGAGATCGGAATCCGTAAGGTACTGGGGGCTTCGGTCTCTGGAATCGTCTTAATGTTATCTAGAGAGTTCACAAAGTGTGTAGTGATCGCCAATACCATTGCCTGGCCTATTGCCTATTTTGTTTTGACTCAATGGCTTCAGAATTTCGCCTACCGGACTCCCATAGGCTTATGGATTTTCATCCTATCTTCTCTTTTGGCTCTGTTCCTCGCCCTTGCCACAGTTTCTTTCCATGCCATAAAAGTCGCCACCCTCAATCCGGTGGATTCCCTGCGGTATGAATGAATAGAGGATTTTAATTCCCTTTTGATCGCTCATGCGATGTGTTCAAGACAGGCTTGGGACCATTTTGGGACCATTTGGATGCAAAAAGTTTCAAAATAGCTTAAAACAACTTAAAACAATTCAAAGTATGATTTTTTGTATAATCAACAACATACGTCACAAATACTTGAATTTAAAAAAGTTACAAAACCACAGGGGCTCGATTCCCCTCTTCGGCATTATCATCTCTATTATCAGTTAATTAAGGTGCTGTAAAAACAGCAGAGGTTCCTTCCCGATAGTCAAAAAAATCTTTTACTAAAGTTCCTTCGTATGTAGCAAAGAACGTACCCATTCACGCTCTATCCAGAGGGCACAGCCACTTTCAGCTTCACTCAGGTGTTCATGGTTTTGACGAATTTTCCTGAGAAATCTAGACTTCAAGGCCTCCTTGAGTGATGAATCCCTCAGGTTAGTATCAGAATAGGGAGCAAAGGGACACGGCTCGACATCTCCTTCTGCACTGATATGTACAAAACCCCGGCCAGCAGACAGGCAGCCTCCAATTTCCTCTTCATCGCCAGGAACAGCAATGAAAAGAGCCTTAAATTCTGAGCGAAACGAATCTCTCATTCTCAGAAGACTGCCTCTTTGCTCATCGGTGAGGAGCCAGTCTTCTGTTCCTTCCTTGATCGGGGTGTACTCGACAAAGAAAAACAGTCTGCATCCAAGGTCAGTTAAGGTTTTTATGAACTGGTAATCCATGACTGATGAGAAGTTTGATCTTGTCACAGTCAAAGAGACACTCCAAAAGATACCACTCCCCTTTATCTTCTTGATTATATTCAAAAGGCTCTCATAAACTCCTTTGCCTCTTCGTCCATCTGTATCTTCTTTATATCCCTCTAGGCTAATTACGGGGACAAAATTATTCAGTTTCTCAAGCTTCACCAGCAATTCATCATCAATGAGCAGGCCATTGGTGAAAACAAGGAAGATGATTTCAGGAAATCTCTTGACAATATCTGTAATCTCTGGGCGGACCAGAGGCTCACCTCCTGCAAGTACAATAAAAGAAATGCCAAGTTCTCTTGCTTCGGAGATAATACTTCTTAATTTGTCACTACTCATTTCTTGCTTCGATGATCGCTGTAATGCTTGATGATAGCAACCTTTGCAATGGAGATTACACCTGTTAGTAATACTGAAAATCATGATTGGCGGCACATGTATACCTTCCTGTTCCCATTTTGACCTAACTCGGGCAGCTTTCTTCTGCCACTTTATTGTTCGGAAGAAAAAATACGCCTGTGATGGCTTTCTAAGCGTTATCCGTAAGGCATCTTTAAAAAAGATTTTTAGAGACTCGCTCAGTACCTTACTGTAGTTGACCTCTTTTTTTAATTCTTCTTTCACAGCAAGAATTGTCAATCCCCTCCTCCCTACGATTTCTTTAACAACGGCTTGAGGATAATACTTGCACCAAAGATGATAATCAATATGGGAAAGACTGGAATGTTCAGACCAAAGACATCGCTTATCCCAAAGGCCAGGACAATTATGCCCAGGACAAGCCAGAACCCGCTGATCTTGATACTGTAGAGATAGCGTACTGCCATGAGAACCAGTATGATAATCCCTGTCCCAATAAGCCAGGTACTTTCCGGAAATGTCTTTTCGGGTACAAGCCACAGACAACCAATCACGATAAGAAACAATCCCCAGCCGATAGCGTCCAACTTCTTATCAAGCGCTCTCTTTTGAGAATTTTGATTGCTTTGATGACTATCACTTTGTGCTGCCATAGCGTCACTCCTTCCTTTATTTAGTTGAATAAGAATATCAGCCATTGAAAAAATAATCAAATTTAATTATTGAATAGGAGGTAAATATTGTAATCATCGTTATGTCTGGCAATCAGTTTGATGTCGGGAAGCCAGGCAACTTTTTTCATAGCATCTTCTTTTTTTATCTGCTCTTCTGACTTCTCTTGATCTTTTGTCATCATGGTTATCCTCCTTTTGATTTGACTTCGTATTTTCGCTCTGTTATAAGCTTTCTAATGAGAAAGCTGGAGGGAAATAACTCTGGTTTGGCATTCCTCCGTTTTCACATGAGTGTTGGGAGCCGCCTCGCCCTAAGAACATTCATTCCTATAGTTACAACTATTTTTGCTCTCTATTACTTGCTAAGACCAGAACTTTTCCATGCAGTTATAGCTGCTCTAATCCAAAGCAATTTCTTGATCACAGGAGTGTTCTCTACTCTGATCTGCCTTAGTATTGCAAAAATCGCAGCCCCCAGAGTCTGTCTGGGACTCAACGGGTGGATCCGTCACCTTCCCGTTGGAAGCACCACAAACCGTCGGCTGGCAGGATTCGCTATTTTTATTGCACAGTTCCCAATTCTGGCCATCATTGCCGCTCTTGTCATTATAGCCTGCGTGCAACATCGAGTTTCAGTCGCGGCTTATTTAGTGGGATTACCTTTACTCGGCTTGGCATCTGCCCAGTGTGTTTTGCCTGTTAAAAGAAGGCTCATCTCAAGCCCGCTAACAGCCCTGGCTTGTATCCTTGTCTCTTCCGCAAATTTTCAATTCCTCCCAGCAGGCGTAATTCTGATATTTATTGGAGATGTGATTTCAGGGCCTCTTTCTCTAAAGAAACGACACTATCGATTGCTCAGAGCCTTTAAAGGCTCATTGCTTATTGTGTCAATTGGGTGGAGGGCTCTTCGACTGAGGCTCTTCCTTCCTTGGACGCTCTCTTCAATAATAATTGGCGCCACTTCACTTTTCCTCTCTAATAACAACTTCAATCCGTTGCTATCTTTAAGAGCTCTTAGCTTTGGCGGTGCCTTGAGCATTATTGTTTTCTGTGCATCCTTCGCGAATATTCTAGCCTCACGGAGGCCTCCCTGGCCTTGGATTCGCTCCTTGCCCTGGTCAGCCAAGCGGAGAATTGCGATTGATTCGCTTTTCCTGGCCCTTCACACAATTCCTCTGTTTATCACTTTGGGGATTATGAATATAAGAATAATATTTCCTCTTATTGCAAGCCTACCCTTGCTCTCACTTTACGCCTCAAGCGCAATCCGAAGGGCACCTGAATCACGGTGGGGAGCCTCTGGCAGGATTCTCGTGATTGGCATACCGTTTGCACTCCTGTTATGCCTTATTCCTCTTGCTTCGCTTGGCTTTTTATCCATGACACTCCCGGCATTGAATAAAGCAGCAAAGGAAGAACAAACGCAAAAGGTAAGTCGCTGGCTTGAACTGCACCATCTTGCTGCAGGAGATTCTCTCTCATGGAGTGAATAATGATCCATTTTAAGAAAGCTTCTTTTTCTTATGAGAAAGATGAACTAATTCTGGATAATATCAATCTTGAACTCTCCCCTGGACTTACTCTACTGCTTGGCCCGAATGGTTGTGGAAAGAGCACTCTTCTGAAACTTGCCGCAGGCGTTGAAAAGCCTGACACAGGAAAGGTTACTATCAATGGCCATGATCTCTGGAAGGATGAAGTTACTGCCAGGAAAAGCCTTGCTTATCTTCCTGAGCAACCTGATTTATCTCCTTATGCCACATTAAAAGAAATTCTTAACCTTGTCTGCCGACTTAGAGGGGAACCATTCGAAAGAGGCAGAGAGGCATTGGACTTTTTTGGCCTCTTAAATCTTTCTAACCGTTCCGTTCGTGAACTTTCTCTTGGCCAGAGAAGGCGGGCTGTCTTTGCTGCTGCCTTCATTGGCACTCCTGAGCATATTCTTCTCGATGAGCCCTTAGAAGCAATGGACCGCAAAATTCAAAAAGAAATTCTTAATTGGATTCATCAGCAAAACACTGCTGGCACTGTAATCGTAGTAGTCTCTCATTTTATCGAACCATTTGTGGAATTAGCCACCCAAGCAGTGACCATAAAAGATGGTAATGTGTATACTTTCAAAGAGATGCCCGCCGAACATAAAAAAAGAATTAACTTATTAGAAGAAATCAGCAGGGGAACAGTTTTTTCTTAATTAAAATTTAAATGATAAGATACTCTTGATAGTAAGTTTATCACTCTTGTCTGTTAAACCAATCCCGGTTCCAATGTGCCAGTGAAATCCTGGACCGAACTTGAAATCTAGCGTAGAAAATAAGAAATGCCGCTGCTCTTCCAAGGGAATGTTTTCACTCATTTCTCCCATTTTTCCATGAAATTCAATTCCTGGTTGAACACTGTGAAATTTCCTGTAGTAGAAACCTGCGGCGTAATTAAACTCAAATCCTTGACTGACCAAGCTCCCGCTTGTCTTTTTTTCAAAAATTGGATTGAGAATAAGCCTGAAATCTCCCATATCTCTTTCTAAGATCAGCCTGGCTTCAAATTCTTCATAATCCCTGTAATCCTTTCTCGGAATGTAATATTCGAGGTAGATGGCAGGGTCAAACAGGAATGAGCCTTTTTCGGCAATTCTGTATCTGAAAAACACTGCATTTGTTCGGATATGCTTGAGGCTTTCTCCAGAAGGATTTTCGAAATCAATATAGATTGCCACAGTAAAACGATCTGTAACTCCGTACTCAAGCTCTACTGAATGAGCCCATAGCCCCTCTCTTTTGACTTTTTTGTCAAAAAAGGAATGATAATGGTCGCTTTGGCTGATATAAGATGTCCACAACGAAATTTCAGCTTCATCCTCCGCTCTCGTTGCATAACCGTAAACTTTATAAAACTGAGAATATGAATTAGAAACTAAGATCAGAAATAATAAGGTTGTAAAGATTATTAATTTCTTCTTCATTCTTTCCTCCTATCTTCCTGATTCTATCATGTCGTTTTTAATATTTTTTTACATTTTTTCTTGCAAGGATGTTGGCAAAAATGCTCAACACTCATTTATCAGTAAGAGTCTTCATGAATGTAACAATGGCCTCTTCTTCTTCAGACGTTAAACCCAGGCTTCCCATTTCATCTTTATTAACATTTTTTCTGATTTCAGGTGGAGACCAGTTTGCATCAGCCACATCTCGTGTGTTGTAGAAGCGTACAACATCCTTGAGACTATTAAAGAAACCATTGTGCATGTATGCTTTGACAAAGTCGCTGTTGGGTTTTAAATCAACATTACGAAGGGTTGGAACTTTGTGTTTCCCGTAGTTCTCAGCCGCGAATTTTGCATATTTATCTGTTTTTTCAAGATATCCTCCGAGACCATTATCCACCCAATCCTTTCCATCAGGATTCCATTTTTCATTCAGACTGTAGAAAGGATTTTTCAGATTCTTGGGAACTCCCAGATTATCGTAGGTAAAATCTGTGAATAAAGGAGGCTTGTCGTCTCCGGATGTTAAAACATGGCAATTTGAACATTTACCCTTTGTATTAAACAGTATAAGGCCCTTGAGTTCATTCTCATTTAATCCCATATTCTCATAGTTTTTCCAGTTCGACTCATCAATTATTTCCACTTTGAGCATAGTAGATGTGGCCTTCCTCCAGAAATCATCAAATTTTGAACTGAACGGATTGACCTCAGCCGACCTCTCATAGGCAGCAATAGAGAAAGCTATCTTTTCATATGTCCCGTCGATATCTCCCTCCCAATCGATTGATTCAGGTCTCCATGCTTTCTCAAATAGTTGTGCATAATCTGAATTGCGCACTTGCATTATAACTCTCTTCTTGTCGGGATTGTTCTGCTCGAGCGGATTAAGAAATGGCCCCATAGCTTGCTCAGCAAGCGGATCTCCTAAGACATCTCCTGATGCCCTTCCGTCCCAGAACATACCACCGATAAAATTTCCCTCATCATCCCGGTACAACTTAGGACTGTCTCCGGCATAGGCAGCAGAGGGAGGTTTACGGTTCCCAAAGCGCCCATGCACTGCACCCTCGTAGATTGCCACTGATTTGTTAACAGCTCCATCTGGTCCAGTCCAGCCAGCCTCAGGACTATGACAAAAAGCACAAGCTTGTCCCCTCGGGGTGGAAAGATTCGTATCAAAAAACAATCTCTTCCCCAATTGCTCTTTAGGTGAAAACTTGGCTCTTTCATTACTTCCAATAGACAAAACTAATGAAAGAACTGCGGTAAAGATAATAATTCTTTTTGCGATTTCCATGTCAATTTCTCCTATCCATACTGTCTTTAATTTGTTTATTTTTCATCTTTTGCTTTTCGTACGCATTATAATATTTTTTTCCTACATTCTTCACAAATGCCTTCTAGGATAACTTTCTTGTTAAGTACTGTACACTGTTTATTAAGTTTTTCTGGAATGTCTATGTTATCGTAAGATTCATCCCAGAAATCCATTATGGTATTACACTTTAAACACCTGAAATGATGATGTGTCTCAAAGTTTGAATCGAAGCGTTTTGGTTCACCGTAACCTTCAACCACAGTGATTATTCCGATTTTATCAAAGGTTATAAGTGTCCTGTATACTGTATCAAACGAGATGTAAGGAAAGATCTTTTTGACTCTACGATAAATCACATCTGCACTGGGGTGATCATTTGACATTTGTAATTCCTCGAAAATTGCAGCACGTTGTGGAGTCACTTTGAGATTATGCTCTTTACATTTGGCTCTTAAAAAATCTACTGTTAATTGCTTACCTTTTAATATCATATAATTACTATATAATAATAATTATTATTTGTAAATAACACAATATATTTTGACTTCATATTTCTTGTCTGATATAAGACTTTTAGGGGAAAAAGGGCATGAAAAATAGCTATAAAGAAAAAATCGCCATTCAAGAGTGTGTTGAACAATTGAAATTGGGAAAACTCCCTCCCTGGAAAGTAGAAGAAGAAATAGCGACAAATATCGGAATACTTCCTCCTGATAATTATTCAATCGCTGCATTATGCAGACAGAAATTTATTGAAAAGGAAACAGGAGAGAAGTTCGAATTCATCCGCATATCTGAGAAACCTTATAAGATCCATTACCAGTGCGAAAGAGATAACATTTTCTGGGAACTCGATGCATTGGATAGCAAGCTTACGTGCACAATCTGCGGCTCTCCGCTGAAATCCCTTGGTAAATACTCCCCTCTTGTCAACAACTACATCGGAGGAAGCGAAGATTATTACTCCTATGCTGGAAGAATAAAAGTGAAGGGTGATGTCGAGAAAGAGTTCACAAATCTTCTTATTTACGGAACAGGATTAGGACCTATCGGGGTAACGAGGGGATGTTACATAATCAACACTTTTGGTGGAGCTGAGGTTAAAGTCTCAGAGTTCGGTAGAGCGGCCCGGTGCCTTGGATATATATTTAAAAAAGAACAATTACGAAAAAAAGCACTCAGCACAATTGAAGCACTCCTGCCAGAGCTTAAAATCGGGATGAATAAAAAGATGTCAGAATTTGGAGGCCGAATCAGCTTTGTGGAATTTTTAGAAGTCGAAAACCAAAGGGGCTTTATTCTCTATGTAGATTTTGCCTCTGACTTTGTAAACTTCAGGGGACATGGCGCGATAAGTGGCGCTGTGGGGTATGCTAAAAAGCTGATCGAGGTGCAGTTTCAAAAAATTGGCATAGAATATGAGTTAAGCGTAATAGCACAAGGGTATGATGGCGATCTAAAGCCAAGCCCTCGAAATAAACGGGGAAGATATGCATCTGCTCAGGTTAAGGTTCCTATGCAGGACATTGAACAGTTCATAGGAATTGATGCAGAGAAGCTCCTCTCTTTTGTTGAGTTAGACTGCACAGGCGCACAAAAATTAGGCTGTCAATTCTATTCAGGTATGGGAGGAGAAATAATACCGGCTATTTACAAAGCAGCCAAAGTCAATCCCCAAAGTTGCCTTGTTTCTTCTTTCCAAAGCATATATGCCAGAGCTGAAAAAGGAGATCTTATTTATGGAGTGGAACTTCCTAATATAGAAGTGGGGACTGTATCATCTCGAGAAGGATTTATCTCCCCTGGTGGTCGCGAAGCACTGAGGATTATGGGCATAAAAACTGCCAGAGAGTTTGCTGCTTCAGTGGCTGCACAAGTTCTTGCTGGCGAGTTCAACCTAGCAATAGAGATATCCCGTGAGAAGCTTTATAAATAATTGCTATTACTTTTTCCCTCCGATTGCCATCTCAGATATTTTAAACGTGGGGCTGTTCAAGCCTCCTCTCATGTCAAGGTCATCAGCCACAACTTCAATATTCTTAAGTATATCAAGTACATTTCCTCCAAGGGTAACACCATCTACAGGAAATGCAATCTCCCCGTCCTTTATCCAAAATCCTGAAGAACCGCAGGAATAATTTCCGGTAGGAATATCAGTACCAATTCCTCTGAGCCCTGTTACATAAAAACCATTTTTTATCCCAGAGATAATTTTCTCACGACCTTCATCGCCATTCTGAACTATAACATTCAAAAAACTGGCGGATGCTGGAGAGCGGAAGCTGCCCCTTCGAGCCATAGTATTGACTTTGACACCAGCCTTTCGAGCAGTGATTGAATCGTAGATGAACATCTTAAGAATTCCCTTGTCAATGAGAATATTCTTTCTGGTTATGTTTCCTTCTCCGTCAAAAGGAATAGAGGAAACATGCCTCAGGATAGTTGGATCATCTACGACTGTTATTAACTCAGAAGCAATGGGCTTGTTAAGATAATCGGTCAGGAATGTGGTTTTCTTGTAAACACTATCTCCATTCATAGCAAACAAGATTCCAGCCCAGAATGCAGCTGATGAATAACGGTCAAAAACAGCAGGTGCTTTTTGGGTAGGAACAGGTTTTGCTCCAAGTTTTTCAACCGCTCTCTTACCAGCTTTTTTGGCAACGAACTCGATACTATCCAAGTCTTTAAAGTGCCTCTTCGAGCTTCCCCAGCCTCCAGACTGCATCTCATTTCCTTCTCCTGCCACTACTGATACGCCAAAATAGACTCCTGTTCTTTTGCATGAATGAGAAATTCCTTTGGAATTGACAATTATTGTCTCTCTCTCAGAGTCTCCGAAGTATCCTCCATCTGTCTTGGTAATTCTCTTGTCATAGGCAAGGGCAATTCTCTCTACTTCCTTGGCAATCTTTATTTTCTTTTCATCTAGAATTTCAGGAATTGAAGTATCGTATAAATCAAAATCCCTTGTCTTCCCTTTTTCGAAATCTGGTAGACCATTCCATGGCTTCGAGTCAGCAACAAGTGAGAGTTGAATGGTTTTCTTAATGAATTCTTTAAGGGATTGCTCTGAAAAATCAGATGTATAAGAAAATCCAAGCTTTTTTTCTTTAAAAACTGTCAACCCTATCCCTTTAGATGTCGCCTGTTTTATGTTTTCTACATCGCCATTCCTGATGGAAAGCTCAAATTCTCTTTCATTCTCTACGTATGCCTCTGCCTCTTCTGCTCCTGAATTTATTGCCTCTTTTACAATTTTTTCTGCTAATAATTTATAATCCATCATGCACCTCCTTTTAAACCTTTGCGCCACCGATGGTTATTTTGGAAACTTTCAAGGTTGGATTCCCATCAGAAACTGGTTTTCCCTGTCCATCTTTGCCACAGGTCCCTCCGCCCAAAATTTCTAAGTCAGGACCTACCATGACAATATTCTTTAATACTTCTGGGCCGCTTCCCATGAGTTGGATCCCTTTAAGGGATTTTGTGATTTTGCCATCTTCAATTAGGTATCCTTCGGGAACAGAGAACACAAATCTTCCTGTTACCCAGGTTACATTTCCTCCTCCGATTCGAGCTACATAAATTCCTTTTTTAACAGATCTTACAATATCTTCAGGATCATCCTCCCCAGGCATCAAGTATGTGTTAGTCATTCTGGAAAGAGGATAGTGTTGATAAGATTCTCTTCTTCCGTTACCTGTTAAATTAGCCTTCATTAATTTGGCGTTTAACCTGTCAAAAAGAAAATCGGCGCATATTCCCCTGTCGATAAGGATAGTCTTCTGACTTGCGGTTCCTTCGTCATCAACATTAATAGAACCTCTCGCTCCAGGTACTGTCCCATCATCAGCCAGAGAAGCAATCTCTGTAGCTATCTTTTCCCCTTTTTTATCCCAGAAACAGGAAGTTTTTTTTCTGATTCCGTCACTCTCCAAGCTATGTCCGATTGCCTCATGGAAAAATGTTCCACAGTATCCTTTAGCCATTACTATTGGATATTCACCTGCAGGAGCATTTTCTGCTGGAAGCATGGCGATGGTTATTCTTCCTGCTTCTTTTGCCAGCTCTTCAGCTACGCTTTCATCATAATGCTCATATCCCAATGTACCATCTTTATAAGCATAACCGCGGCTTCTCTTGCTCCCCTCAATAGCATTGATACTAACCAGAAGTCGTGATATTGTCTGCATATCTTCAACCCATGTTCCCTCAGAATTGGCGATGATAATTTTCTTGTTGCTATCGGAAAATCCAACATTAACTTGGTTGATTCTCTTGTCATATGCTCTTCCGATCTCGTTCGCTTTCCAGAGGAGCTTTGCCTTATCCTTAGGAGTGATACTGTCGGGAGAAGTTTTAACCATGTAATAGGATGGAACTTCGAAAGATTTCAATCCGACTGACTCTTTTAATTCCCCTTCAGCAGCAATATGGCTAGCAACCTCTGCTGTTTTTTTCAATTTTTCAAAACTTAAATCATCACAGTATGCATAACCCGTTTTTTCACCGTGGAGAACTCGAATTCCGACCCCCATATCCACTCCTCTTCCAGCTCCGTAAATCTTGTTTTCCTCGAGATAAATCTGATTTTGCACACTGTATTCACAATAAACTTCTGCAAACTCACCTCCCCGCTCCAGAGCAATCCTAATGAGCTTCTCAAGTATTTCCTTGGAAAGATTAATCGCAGGATTGACATGGAAATCTGAAGAAGGCGTAGTGAAAGAAAAAAGTTTCCAGACTGGGAGCGTAGCGATTACAGCTCCGCCTGTAACTCCTGCTTTTAAAAACTTTCTTCGTGTGATGGGTTTGAAATAATGTTTCATCCATAACCTCCAAATAATTTTGAATTCATATTCTATAACAAAAATATTTAAACTTTTGTTACCTCATCATTCTATAATCTATTTATTAATATAATATTTATTTCAACACCTCGAAGCTCCCTGATAATTGACAGGAGGAGATAGTGCTCGTGATTGTTTATGAAAGGCCGAATATGATCCATCAGACTTTGCTTGCGACCCAGAGGGAAAAATCTGCTTCAGCCATCGCTCCAGTCGTTCTGCCTCTTTCATAACCTTTGTAGAAGATAACAAAGGTGGGAACGCCTTGAATGCCAAATTTAACTGCTAATTCTGGGTAGTTGTCTACATTAAATTTTACAACCATAATTTCTCCCTGCCTCCTTTTGGCAAGAGACTTAACCATAGGATGCATCATATGGCAGGGTGCACAGGTAGGAGAATAAAAATCTATTAGAAGCGGAAACCCGGAATTCTGGATGAGATTTGCTACTTGTTCTGGCGAAGGCTCGATTACTTCACCCGGGACAGGAAGCATTTTTTTACAACGGCCACACACCACCTTTTTCCCTGCTGCATCGAGTGGATAATTATTTATAGCGCTGCAATAGAGGCAGCTTACTTTAGCTTTTTCCGTCAGCAGGATTATCTCCTTTTACGATTTGAGGGATGGCTCTATTTTCCTTGTATTCTTTCTTTGTTTATCGCTTATTTTTAAAATAAGAAATTTCAGAATCAAGAATGAAAATCCTCATCGGATGGAAGATTTTCTTGAAAATAGAACTATTTCCGATTTCCAATTACAAAAATTGAATATAGCATATCCTCTAAAAGGCTACAAGCTTTTATATGGCAGAGTGAGTATCTCGTTTCCCATGTAATGGTTCTCTTCCTCATTAAAAGAGGATGGGTGACACAGTGCGCTCCCCCGCAACGCCCGCAGCGGAAGGGCCCCACTGGGAGATGGGTGGAGCGATGATGGACGGGGGACGCACCGTGACAGGACTCATCCTTAAAAAGAGTATAGCAATCATGGAAAACGAGATATTCCCATTTGGAAGGGTAACTATTTCGTTTTACGCGAGGAAAGACAAAAACAGAGACAAGATTGGGTGACTGAAAAAAATTTTCTGAAAAGAAGCTCAAATTATATGGCTCATGGAAACAAATGTTAATATCATTTGAATAATTCAACGCCAAATAAAAATCTATGATTAGATTGTTTATCTGAATTAAAATACACTATCTGCTCTACTCCAACAAAAGGCCGAATCATCACTTCATTCCCAAACTCACAAAAAAATCTAAAAATATTTTGTGATTTTTCAGAATTGAATCTCAGATGTACCTCCAAACCAACATTAAAAGGTTTCTGTACAGTATTGTAGCCAATGTTAGCTCCAAAGTCATAATTATGGGTGAAATTATAGCCACCGTAAAATTCGAACCTGAATTTCCTTATAAGCAAATCAAAGTTGTACTGGTTTCTTAGTCCAGCACCAATTCCTAGGCTTGACTCAAATTCGAGATCTTCATCAATCGGCATCACAAGATCGTACTCGCAGTAGCCATATACAAAAAGATTATCAGTGGCTTTCTTTTCATACTCTACTGATAGAGGATGTCTAATTTGTTCAGGCTTAAACCTGCGCAGAAAAACCCTGCTGCGCAGTACAGGAATTACAGTATCGAGAGTGAAAAGCGCTCTGGTATGGGTATTTTTGAAGAATTCAAATATAACTTTTTTTGTAACAACAGCCTGATAGTCGTCATCAAAGGGATAAAAACCAGCGCCAAACCTCATATAATCAACAGGGCTATTTCCATTTTCTCCTGATTTAAACCTCATCCCTATATAAGTTGTGTTCCTGTATTCATAATGCTTGGTGTTCCTAACAAATAAATCTGCACTTTCGTCTAAAGCTGCAGAAATCTCCAACTCATAGACAATCTCATCGAAGTTCACGAGCTTTATCTCAGCGGATAAAGAAAACTCTGAGTCAAGAATGCTTGGCAATTGACAATTAAAAACCGCTAAGCCCTTATAATCAGCAGTTCCTCCGAAATAGGTTCCCAGGCCGAAACCTAGTATATACCTCTTTTTCTCGAGCCAGAACCTGCCTATTAATTCATTGAAATCATAAGCATCTGGATAATATCTGGAAAAATAGTGCCTGCACATATGGTTAGCGCTAGCTTCAAAAGTAACACTATCTGAGATGTTTCTCATCAAACCTGCCCGGAGCCAGAAATCAACTTCACCTTGAAGCTTACTGTTTATTCTCTGGTAATACATCGACTCAAGAAAGAGAAGACCAAATTTCAAGGGTATGTCAAACCTGAGCTGAGGTCTGTAATACTTTCTCTCTAAAGAATCGATGCCAAGCTCAACAGTTACTTCAGCTTTTCCCTCTTGTCCATTTGAATCATTAGGTTTTGCAATAGCTAAGAATGAAGCGAGATTAAGGCAAAGAAAAAATACCAGACATTTTATCCAATAGTAACTCATTTTAAAAAACATAGGATTATACCCCATTTCTGCGTTCTTCTTCAAAAACTTATTAATATATGTAATATATTTAATATATGTGAGCATCCTTCTTTCTCTGATAGGAGCTAAAGCAGTCATCTGTGATGAAGTATGCGGCTTAAGGCACGCTCGCTTTGTCCCAGCGACTCTGGGATCAGGCTTCATCAGGAATGGAAGCCGAAAGCAAGAATCTAGCCCCTGGCGTAACATGAATAACGAAGCCTGAGACCCCGCATGTGTGTGTAAAAAACTGCTTGAAGGTTGAGCGGGCATGGTTCTGGGATCAGGCTTTATTACGAAAAGATGCCCAAAGCATAAAATCTATTCCACTGCTCACCTTAATGACAATCCTGATCCCTTGCTCGCTGGGAAAAAGTTGCGTGTTTTTGAATCCACTGCCCAAGCTTTCCTTCACACGACCTTATTCACCGCATACTCCCCTCGCTTGTTTTATTTTTAATGAGCAGGCAAACAAATCTCTGTTAAATTCGTATATAATTGTAGAAATTAATCTGGATGGAAAGATGGCCTATGGTTCTATCTTGTATAACTATTGTAAAGACATCATTAGTCCTGGAAAAGATGTTTCATTTTCAGAGTATTTCACTGTTAAGTAGAGATACAGGGAGGAAGTCATGAGTATCTTGGGAAACATACTATGGATTATTTTGGGGGGATTCATTATTTTTATTGAATACCTCATTAGCGGCGTGATCATGTGTTTAACCATAATCGGTATTCCCTTTGGATTTCAATGCTTTAAATTATCCATACTTGCGCTGGTGCCGTTTGGAAAAAAAGTCGTTGCAAAAGAGTCCTACACAGGATGCTTAAACATAATACTGAATATTTTCTGGATTCTCATTGGAGGTATTTGGATTGCTTTAACTCATATTGCTTTTGCTTTCTTATGTGCAATAACAATCATAGGAATACCTTTTGCCAAGCAACATATAAAATTAGCCTCACTAGCCCTTACTCCATTCGGAAAAGAAATCCAATAACTTCTCATATTTTCTTAGGTTTTAAGAACTCATAATCTGTTTAATTAATGCATTTCATGTCTACAATCTTTTGATTGTGTAACAACGTCAGAACTTAATGTATAAATTCTGATAGAATTATCAAAGTTATGAAAGCCTGACCCCATTGTTTATTGATTTTTAGAGCGGAGAAATTTAAAATAAAAAAAGAATTTCAGGAGTACACAAATGGAAATGTTAAATAAAGAGGTTATCGATGCTACTACCAAAAAATTTAATGAGGAGCTGGAAAGCCCAGTTACTTTCCTCTTTTTCACTCAGGAACCAAGCCGGCTGGTTCTGCCTGAACATCTCAAGGGACAGGAATGTCTCTACTGTAAAGAAGTAAGACAGCTCCTCGAAGAAGTAAGCTCTCTTTCAGACAAAATAAATCTTACTATATACGATTTCGTGGGAGACAAGGAAAAAGCCGCAGAGTACGGAATAGATAAAATTCCAGCAATAGTTGTGATGGGTGAGGAAGATTTTGGAATAAGATTTTTTGGAATTCCCTCTGGATACGAATACGCCAGTCTCATTGAAGCTATCATAGATGCCTCAAAAGGAAAAACCAGTCTCAGCCAAAAAACTAAAGATTCCCTCAAAGCCATTAATAAAGATATACATATTCAAGTTTTTGTTACACCCACATGCCCTTACTGTCCTATGGCTGTAAGACTTGGACATCAATTCGCACTCGAATCCCCCCATATAAAGGCTGATATGGTAGAATCCTCCGAATTCCCTCATCTTTCACAAAAATACAACGTATTTGGAGTTCCCAAGACAATAATCAACGAAAAAACTGCTGTGGAAGGTGCTGTACCTGAGGAAACTTTCCTCGAACACGTCTTAAAAGCTTTTAATCCTCCTGAAGAAAAGGAAAAAGAGAATCAGCAAAAGGAATAAATACTTTAGCCAGGCAAAAAAATTAACTCTCACTTTATACACTGAAAGGATCAGACAATGGAAAAATTAAACTCTATTTTTTACCCTAAATCTGTAGCTGTAATCGGAGCTTCACGGAAGCCAAAAAGTGTAGGCCATGCTCTTTTGGCAAATGTTATTGGCAGCCGCTTTCAAGGGATTGTTTATCCTGTAAATCCGAAAGCAAAAGGTATTCTCGGAATAAAATCCTACCCAGGAGTTACGGACATTCCAGATGAAGTTGATCTCGCTGTCATCCTAGTCCCGAGTAACATCGTGCCTTCAATTATAGAGGAATGCAATCAGAAGGGAATTAAAGGCGCCATAATAATTTCGGCAGGCTTTAAAGAAATAGGCGGATCGGGCGTAGAGCTGGAGAAAAAAGTCCAAAAACTCATTAGGGAATACGATATCTCTCTTGTAGGCCCTAATTGTTTAGGTGTTATTAACACAGATCCCAAGTTATCCTTAAACGCTACCTTCGGCATGATGTTTCCGAAACAGGGAAACATAGCTTTTATCTCTCAGAGTGGCGCTCTGTGTGTAGCTATTCTTGAATATGCGAAGGAATCCAATATAGGCTTCTCAAAATTTATCAGCATGGGGAATAAAGCAGGTCTTACCGAGAATGAACTTCTACTCTATTTAAAAAACGACCCAAAGACTGATGTTATCATGATGTATCTCGAAGACCTTGTTGATGGAAGAAAATTTATGTCAATAGCTCGTGAAATTACGAGCAATGGCTCAAAACCCAAGCCTATCATTGCCCTTAAAGCTGGGCGCACATTGTCAGGAGCTAGGGCAGCTTCTTCCCATACAGGTTCTCTAGCAGGCTCTGACAGAGTTTATGACGCAATTTTTGATCAGTGTGGTGTTCTTAGAGTAGAGACCATTGAGGAATTATTTGACTATGTAAAAGCTTTCTCCAGCCAGCATCTACCTCGAGGAAAAAATGTAGCCATCGTCACCAACTCCGGAGGCCCTGGAATCCTTGCGACAGATTCATGTATTCACTACGGCTTAAATATAGCTCCTTTCAGCTCAAACACACGCAGTGCTCTGAAGAAAATCCTTCCTCCTACAGCAAGCTACCTTAATCCAGTTGATCTGATTGCTGACGCTCAGTATGATCGCTATGAAGCCACTCTCAGGAAAATCTTGCAAGATAAAAATGTTCACGCTTCAATAGTTATTCTCACTCCCACCGCTATAACCAACGTTGAAAAAATAGCAACTTCAATCGTAAAAACATCCAAACAATTTAAAAAACCTGTTTTATGCTGTTTTTTGGGAGTCTACGATGTTTCGAAAGGCATCGAAATCCTCGAGGAAAATGGCATACCTGATTACAGGTTCCCTGAATCAGCAGCCAGAGTACTTTCTGAAATGAGCAAATATACGTGGTGGCTACAACGACCGAAAACAGGAATTAAGAGATTCAAAGTAAACAAAGTAAAAGCTCAGAAAATCATCGACTCCGTTAAACGAGAAGGCCGTTTTTCTCTGTTTGAATATGAAGCTTATCAGGTTCTCAATGCTTATCATTTTCCAGTGATTAAATCTGCTCTTGTAAAAAATGAAAGAGAGGCGTTGGAAGAGTCTCGAAAAATTGGCTTCCCCGTAGTATTAAAAATTGTCTCACCTGATATTCTTCATAAATTTGACTATGGAGGAGTAAAGCTCAACATAAAAAATCAGAGTGAACTCCGCCACGCTTATAAGGAAATAATTAAAGATATCCTCTCCAAAAAACCAAAAGCTCACATAACAGGAATGATCATAGAAGAAATGGCTCCTCAAGGAAAAGAGGTGATCCTGGGCATGAACAGGGACCCGCAGTTTGGCCCTATATTAATGTTTGGTTTGGGAGGTATTTACGTTGAAGCTTTAGAAGATGTCACTTTCAGGCTGGCACCCATTCGAGAGCTTACCGCCACAATGATGATTAATAAAACAAAAACCCACAAGATACTCAAGGGTTTTAGGGGCGGGCCGGTTTTTGACCTTCAGGCTATAGAAGAGTGTTTAAAGAGATTATCTCAGTTTGTTACAGACTTCGAAATAATCAAAGAATTAGATTTAAATCCTTTGATCGTTCATGAGAAAGGAAAAGGATGTACAATAGTCGATGCCAGAATAATCCTCAGCTCAAATTGACAACCTAAACCTTAAGTTTATAATAGTCTATCTACATGGTTTTCCTTAAGAAGAAACACAAAAACCGTGTTTGTGTCATAGGATTAGATGGTGTCCCCTACTCTCTGCTCCGGGAACTCGCTCAAAAAGGGATAATGCCGGCCACAGCAGAACTTATCAATTCAGGCCACCTTCACAAAATAAAAGCTAGCCTTCCAGAGATCTCTGCTGTAAGTTGGACAAATTTCATGACAGGAACAAATCCCGCTACTCACGGAATCTTCGGCTTTACAGACCTCAAAAAAAACTCTTACGAGCTTCGCTTCCCCAATTTTCTCGACCTAAAAAAAGAAACATTCTGGGATGTTCTTGGAAAAAAGAATCTAAGATGTATAATCATCAACCAACCTTCGACATATCCAGCCAGAAAAATTAACGGAGTATTGATATCAGGTTTTGTAGCTCTCGACCTGGATAAAGCTGTTTTCCCTTCTGAATACAGAGATCCTCTTGAAAAAATGGGCTATCAGATAGACATCGATACCCTTAAATCCAGGGAAAATCACGACTTTCTCTGGAATGAGCTGGAAAAAACTCTTGAGGGCAGAAAGAAAGCATGGAATTTTCTCTGGAAAGAAGACTGGGACTATTTTGAATTAGTGATTACAGGAACTGACAGGCTCCACCACTTCCTCTGGCCTGCCTACAAAGATAAGAACCACATCTACCATCAGAATTTCCTTGATTATTATCGAAAAATTGACCAAATTATAGGCGATATAGTTACTTCTTTCAGAAATATAAATAAAGACGATGAAGGACTTTACCTCCTTTCGGACCACGGTTTCACAGAAATTGAACAGGAAGTTTATCTTAATGCCTGGCTAGTGGATAAGGGGTATTTAAAATTCGAGAGTTCTTCCCCTGAGAGTCTGACTGAAATATCTCAGCAAAGTAAAGCTTTCGCCCTGGATCCAAACCGTATTTACCTCAATTTGAAAGAAAAGTTTCCTAAAGGTACAGTTAATAATCCTGAGAAAAAAGCATTAAAGGAGGAAATCAAAAAAGAACTGGAAAAATTGGAATACAAAGGTAAAAAAGTAGTCAGCAGAGTTTTTGATGCTGAAGAGATTTATTCTGGCCCATATCTCTCCGAGGGACCAGATTTACTCGTTCTCTCTGAATATGGATTCGATATGAAAGGCTCTGTCAAGAAAAAAGAAGTTTTTGGCAGAACCAATCTCCAAGGCATGCACACATGGGACGATGCTTTTTTCTGGGCTGATAAAAACTACGGCCCCGATCTCTCGATCTCCGATTTAGCAGAGATAAAACTAATGGGCTTCTAAAATGATGATAAAAATCTCTAGAAAGAATAGAAAATTTGGCCTTTTTATGCTTTTCTTAATCTCTGCTGTCATTCCTCTTGAAGCTTACATAGGCCCTGGAGCTGGTTTTGCCTTCCTCTCTTCATTCCTCATTCTTTTTATAACTTTTTTTCTGGCTATTTTCTCTTTTATATCCTGGCCCTTTCGTTTTCTCTTGCGAACAATAAGAGGGCAAAAAGCCTACAAAAAGAGTAAAATCAGCAAGCTGGTAATAGTCGGGCTCGACGGCCTAGAACCATCCCTTGTGGAGAAATATATGTCGGAAGGTAAACTTCCCAATTTCTCCAAGATTAAAGACGAAGGAACCTATACTCCTCTTAAAACGACAACTCCCGCTATATCTCCTGTGGCCTGGTCTTCTTTCATGACAGGTTCTAATCCTTCAAAACACAATATTTTTGATTTTCTCAGCCGAGATCCCAAAACATATCTGCCTGACCTCTCCTCTGCCAGAATCGGCAAGCCCAAGAGAGTCCTTTCTTTCGGAAAATATAGCATTCCTCTTTCAAAACCTGAAATCAAGGGACTACGCAGAAGCATTCCTTTCTGGAAAATCCTGGGAGAAAAAGGAATTTTTAGCACTATCTTAAGAGTTCCTATTACATTTCCGCCTGAAAAATTCTCAGGCCACCTCCTCTCTGGCATGTGTGCTCCTGACCTCAAGGGAAGTCAAGGAACCTTCTCATTTTATACTTCAGACAAAGAAAATCTAAGGAAACTGGAGGAAGGAATAACAATTCCGGTTAAAATCGAAGGAAACGAGATTGAAACTTACATATCAGGCCCTGATAATTCTCTCTTAAAAAAAGAAGAAGAACTTTGCCTTCCGCTTAAAATAACTATAGATAGAGAAAAAGAGGAGGCACTTGTTGAAGTATCTGGGAAAAAATTTATCTTGAAAAAAGAAACCTTCTCTGACTGGGTGAAGCTCACTTTCTGCCCTGGTTGGGGCATGAAAATAAGAGCAATCTGCAAATTTTATATTTCTCAAATATCTCCTCACTTTGAAATGTATCTAAGTCCACTCAATATCGACCCTGAAAAGCCGGCTCTTCCCATTTCCCATCCATTTATCTACTCGATATACCTGGCAAAACTCCTGGGGAGCTTCATAACACTGGGCGAAGCTAACGATACTTGGGCTCTCAATGAAAACATACTCAGCGAAAAAGCTTTCCTGGAATTGACTTACGCCAATCATAAGGAATGGGAAAATATGCTCTTCAATGCCATGGAGAAAACAAAAAAGGGACTTGTTATCTGCGTCTTTGAGACAACCGACAGCATCCAGCATATGTTCTGGCGATATCTTGACATCAAGAATCCTTCCCTGAAAGACAGACAAGCCACGATGAATCACAAAGTAATTGAGGACCTCTACATAAAAATGGATGAAATGGTAGGAAGAATCAGGAATGAAATTGACACTAAAAGCCTACTAATCATCATGTCTGACCACGGTTTTAAATCGTTCCGGCGAGGAGTCAACCTTAACTCATGGCTTCATATCAAAGGTTACTTATCTTTAAACGAGGAAAAGGATGTGAGCGATGAGTGGTTTAAAGACGTTGACTGGGAAAGAACCAAAGCTTACGCACTGGGTCTGGGTGGTCTGTACATAAACCAGAAAGGAAGAGAATCAAAGGGAATAGTCAATCCTGGTGAGGAAACGCAGGCTTTAAAAGAAGAGCTTATCAGCAAATTGAGTGGCCTCAAGGATGAAATGCATGGAGAGGTGGCAATTAACAAAGTCTATGACAGGGATGAGCTTCCACCAGGTCCTTATAAGGAACATTGCCCTGACCTTATCATCGGATACAACGAGGGGTACCGTATTTCCTGGGACTCAGTTACAGGGAAAGTAAATAATCGTGCTTTCGATGATAATACAAAAGCCTGGAGTGGAGACCACTGCATAGACCCTCGAATAGTTCCAGGAGTATTCTTCTGTACCAAGAAAATTAAAATCAAATCCCCATCCCTGATTGACATAGCTCCCACTGCTCTTGAGTTATTCGGCTTTCAAGCCCCTCAACACATGGACGGAAATTCCCTGATAAATCCCCGGTATTTTTTCAAAGACAAAAAGGAAAGAAAAAATGAATAAATTGAACAGGAGAGAATTCATCAAACTGAGCTTAAGTGCAGGTTCAATTTTTACCTTAGGGACAACTTCAGAGCGCCTTTTAAGAGCCTTTGGAAAAAGGGAAACATCAAAAAAAGTAATAATTCTCGGGCTTGACGGAATGGATCCTCACCTTGTCCAAATATTAATGGACCAAGGAAAACTTCCCCATTTCCAGCGCCTGAGAAGCGAAGGAAGTTTTAAAGCACTTCGCACAAGCAATCCGCCTCAGAGTCCGGTAGCCTGGTCAAATTTCATAACAGGAACTAACCCCGGCGGCCATGCAATTTTCGACTTCATTCATCGAGATCCAGAAAATTATCTCCCTGTGTTTTCCTCTTCTCAAACTGAAGAAGCAAAAAAGACGATAACAATCGGAGATTATGTCTTCCCCCTCTCCGGAGGAGAGGTTAAACAGCTCCGTCAGGGAAAAGCCTTCTGGAAGATTCTTGAAGAATACGATATCCCCGCTACTATCTTTAAAATCCCATCCAATTACCCTCCAGTTCACACAAAGCAAAGAACAATCTCCGGAATGAACACTCCGGATATCCTTGGCACATACGGTATTTTTAACTACTACACAACAGAGCCAACAGAATTAAAGGAAGATATAGGAGGAGGAAGAATCCATGAAGTATTTGTGATTGATAATATAGTTGAAGATAAGCTTCCCGGTCCTCGGAATACATTTAAAAAAGATCGGCCTGAATCCTCGATCGATTTCAAAGTTTTTATCGATCCCGTAAATCTTGTAGCCAAGATTCTAATTCAAAACAACGAATTCATACTTAAGGAAGGAGAATGGAGCGAGTGGAAGAAAGTTCGATTCTCTATGATTCCTACCCAGAGCGTAAGCGGAATTTGCCAGTTTTACCTTAAACAAATCCGTCCTCATTTTAAGCTTTACGTTTCTCCGATTAATATAGACCCAGGAAATGCAGCTCTTCCCATTTCCACACCCAAAAGCTACTCGGAGGAGCTCGAAAAGAAATTCGGGCCTTTCTTTACTAAAGGTTTACCAGCTGACACTAAAGCACTTGATCACGGTGTTTTAGATGAACATGAATTCCTTAAAATAGACGACTTTGTGCTGAAGGAAAGAGAAGAGATGTTTGACCATGAATTATCGAGGTTCGACTCCGGACTTCTTTTTTACTATGTCTCAAGCACCGACCAACGGCAGCATATGTTCTGGCGCCTTATAGACAAGGAACATCCTATGTACGACTCCACTCTTGCATCTAAATACGGGAAAGTAATTGAGAATATCTATCTTGAAATGGATAAATTTCTGGCAAAGGCAATGGAAAAGACAGATAAAAACACTATCCTGATGGTCATGTCAGACCATGGCTTTACTCCATTCCGCCGCTCATTCAATTTAAACACATGGCTCAAAGAAAATGGATACCTTAATCTCATCAATAGATGGAGACAGGGCCGAGAAGAATTCTTCTTAAACACAAATTGGTCAAAAACAAAGGCTTACGCTTATGGAATAAACAGTCTCTATATTAATCAAGAAGGGAGGGAAAGAGAAGGAATCGTGAAACCTGGTGGAGAAAAGGAAGCATTGGTCAGAGAAATTATTCAAAAACTGGAAAAGGCCAAGGACCCGAAAACAGGTGAAGCGGTGATTTTAAAAGCCTACGCTGCAAAAGATATCTACAAAGGCCGTTATGTTGAGCAGGCCCCTGATATTATTGTCGGCTACAACCGTGGTTACCGTGCTTCATGGAGTACACCTCTCGGCCGAATTCCGCTAAATGTCATTGAAGACAACACTGAAAAATGGAGCGGAGATCACTGCATGGACTCAAGTGTTATACCCGGAATTCTCTTTATTAACAGAAAAGTAAAGGCTGAATATCCTGCTCTTTATGATTTGACTCCTACAATCCTTTCTATATTCGGGATTGAGCAACCAAAAGAGATGATCGGGAAACCTGTATTTTAAGTAATGAGAAAGACCGAGAATGAAATTAACTAGAAAAATAAATTTAGGAGATATACATGGGCAAAGCCAAAATTAAGATTGATAAAGATTTATTGGACAAGGTTAAAAAATTAGCCCAATTATCAGGCTATTCTTCCCCAGAAGAGTTTATCACTCACTGTCTGGAAAAAGAGATTGCCAAAATAGAAGAATCAGGCTCTGAAGAAGAGATCAAGAAAAAGCTTAAAGGACTCGGTTACATTTCATAACAAAGTCATAACTTATATTATGTGGTTTTTTAACTCGCTTTTCAGCAAATTATTTGAATTCATCTTTATGCCTTTTAGAAATCTAAGCCCTTGGTTTGGCATGATTCTAATCTCGCTTCTGACTGGACTTATGATGCTTCTCATCTTCCGTTTCGCATCCAACCAGGAAGGAATTAGAAAAGTCAAAGATAAAATAAAAGCTCACCTTCTCGAACTTCGACTTTTCAAAGACAGTCTGAGATTAACACTCAAGGCTCAGGGAAAAATCCTTCGTTATAACCTAAAATATCTCAGTTACTCAGTAAAACCCCTGTTGATAATGATAATTCCCCTTGTGCTAATACTATTTCAGCTTAATCTCTGGTTTGGATACCAATCTTTAAAGACTGGAGAGGAAACAATTTTAAAAGTAAAATTAAAGGAGTATCAAAATCCTTTAGATTTCGATATCGCTATTGAAGCATCTCAGGCTTTAATAATCGATACTCCTCCTCTGAGGATTGAAGATGAAAATGAGATAAACTGGAGGCTGAAAGCAAGAGAAAAAGGTCTCCATATACTTAATTTTGAGATAAACGACCAGAAATTTACAAAAAAAGTTTCTGTAGCTCAAAGATCCTTTACTAAAATCTCTCCTCTCAAAGTAAGTCGGAACTTTATCGATGAAATGTACAATCCGGGTGAAGCTCCTCTACCAGGAGCTTTACCTGTTAAAGCGGTAGAAGTAATGTATCCATCAAAAAACATGGATCTTTTCGGCTGGCGCATACACTGGCTTATCGTCTATTTTGCCTTATCAATAATTTTTGGTTTTGTACTTAAAGGGATTTTCAGGGTTGAAATTTGACATTTCCTGAAAGGATACAGTCATGAAAATAGAACCTTTTAAAATGGAACGAATGCAATCAGTCTGGGAAAATGTTGTCTCTTATAACCTTTCTGAAAGTGGAGTCCATCCTCTTTCTCTCCAAGAGTTTATTTCACAAGAAGAACTAGAGGAAATACAAATGCTAAGGCTCGGCTATTGCCAGACTAACGGCACACCTGAACTAAGAGAATTGATATCTAAACTCTATGCTCAGAGTTCAGAAGAACATATCTTGGTGACAAATGGTTCTGCTGAAGCCAACTTTATCTCAATCTGGAGTAAAATTGAGCCTGGCGACGAGGTTATCTTCATGCTTCCCAATTACATGCAAATGTGGGGGCTCTTAAGGGGATTCGGAGCCTCTGTAAAGCCTCTTTACCTCAGGGAGAATTTAAACTGGGCTCCTGACTTGGAAGAGCTAAAGAAATTGGTTACTGATAAAACAAAACTGATTGTTATTACAAATCCCAATAATCCTACTGGAGCTATTTTAAGCGAAGAGGCAATGGAAACCATAGTAAATTGTGCTGACACGTCGGGAGCTTGGATTCTGGCTGATGAAGTGTACCAGGGAGCAGAATTCGCGGGAAAGTTAACTCAAAGCTTTTATGGGAAATATGATAAGGTTATTGTGGTCAATGGCCTCTCCAAAGCTTACGGTCTTCCTGGCTTGAGAATAGGCTGGATTGTTGCGCCTGAAGAATTAATTAAAAGAACATGGCCTTACCATGACTACACCACCATAGCACCGAGTATTTTATGTGACCGGCTCGCTCAAATCGCTCTTACTCCTCACAACCGAGAAAAAATACTGGAAAGGACAAAAAGCATCCTGAAAACAAACTTTGCTCTGTTTGAATCATGGGTTCATAAACAAGATGGCATTCTCAATCTTGTCCGACCACAAGCTGGTGCTATCGCCTTTATAAGTTACAATCTAAAGATAAACTCAACTCAACTAGTACAAAAGCTCATTCATGAAAAAAGTGTTCTCATCGTTCCCGGAGACCATTTTGAAATGGACCATTACCTCCGTTTTGGATTCGGGAGTGAGGAAGAATATTTACTGAACGGCCTTTCACTCATCGAAGAAACCCTTAATGAGGTGAAAAAAAGATAAATTTCTCTTTTCAATAACCCGCCATCAACAATAATCACAGTTACATCTTACTTCTTCACTTCCCCATCCGCCTTCTTCTTTATAGTATTTTATATCATATTTTCGTATTTCTGTTATTTGTCATTGCTGTGAATGCCAGGTGCGAGTTAAGGTCATGCTCTGAATACACTAGCAGGCTCTAGCCTGGCTATACGGTGCATAGCAAACGCTGCTCCACCAAGGGAGATAAGGATAGTAACAATGAAGAAAGCGATTTTAATTGCTGTACTATAGTTAAATAATACGCCTGAGTTAGCAATCCCTCTCTGAAATCCTTGGATGAGGATAATGGCTATCCCATAGCCTGTGAGCGCAAAGAAGATAGCCTGAGTCAAGATCAGGTTTCGTATGTAAGTGTTGTCAGCTCCGATCGCCTTGAGTGTCCCGTAGTCCCGGAGCCTGTCCACAGCCGCTGAATACATGGTCAAACCGATGATGATCATCCCCGATATAGCAGCAAAGATAATGAGTGTGCCGATTGAGAAGGCGATGCCGCTGGTTGAGAGGATGGTCGAGACTGTCGCCCTCGAAAATTCCTTTTTCGTCCAAGCCCGCACCCCGAACAATGTCCTGTTGATGTAGTCACGAATTGCTAGCGGATCCGCTCCTTCCTCCACATCGATTAGGAAGGCACTGACCTTGTTTTTGGGAATCTTTCCCAACTCACGGGCTCTTGAATCTGTCGTGAAAATAAAGATACCACCGAAGCTCCTCACTCCCCTAGTTTGGACACTTATTATGACGCGCTTGCCGTTGATCTCGAACTGGGTCCCCAGATCTGCGTTATTCAGGTTTTTCTTATCGAAGACATCAGACGAAACTGCACCCTCATCGATGAGGTTATCAAGACTGCCTTTGACGATATTCCAGGGCCCTCCTCGGAAACTGGGAGGCAGGGAGCCTATAATCTGGACAGGAGCCGATTTCCCGTCCCGGAACTTAGCCGAACCACCTGCAATTACCAGGGGATAGGCCTTTTTAACACCGGGAAGGGATTCGATCTGATAGCCGATTCGGATATCGATTGGCCCCAGGGCGTTGACGTTTGTCGTCCTGTTATCGACCACCCAGATGTCGGCTTTTGTGTTGTTGACCAGAGATGACATGGCTCCAGTCAGGAAGAGGAAGATTCCTGTCTGTTGGCCGACCAGGAAAATCGAGATTACGATGCCCAAGATGACACCGATCGATTTAGGCTTGTCGTAGCTGATGAAGCGAAGAGCAAAACGCAGCATAATTCCAGCTTGATTACCTTTTAAGAATGACCACACACTCCACCCGGGTTCCATAAAGTAGCTTTGCATCCGGATCCAAGTTGATCCAAATTTCGCGGACACGTCTGTCCTCAAGGTCACCGACCTCGTCAGAGAAGATTGACTTCTTTCTCAGATAGGGCCCTACAAAGGAGACCTGCCCCCAGGCCAAAGTATCGGTCATACCCGGGTTTCTCACGTATGCCTTCTGTCCCAGACTCACCTCTGCGGCAAACATCTCATCAATTTCACAGCGGGCAACCAGCGGACTCTTCGGTGCGAAAGTTCCAAAGGGCTTATCAGGAGAGACCAATGACCCAAGGGTAATGTCCAGAGATAGGAGCCTTCCTTCAGTCAGAGCCTTGATGAATTTCCGATCATATTCCGCTTTTGCCAGCCTGTGGTCGGCCTGGCACTGCTTCAGCAGATTCTGGGCTGCGACAACGCCGGCTTCCAGCCTTTTGACATCTTCAACAAGCGATTCGTATTCGGTTTTGGCCCGGTCGTAGTTAAATTTCGTTTCGGCATCCTGCTCGTAGAGGGTTTTGGCCCGCTCGAAGGTTATCTTTGCGTTTTCCGTTTTGATCTTGATGGAAGCCAGTTCCGCCCTTGCCGCTTCTATCCGGGAGATCTGAGACTTGACTTTGGCCTCCGCCTGTTCCAGCCGTGCTTTTTCTATCGCGTTCGAAAGTTCGACAATAATCTCTCCCTTGGCTACAAAACTTCCGGGTTGGAAGATTATCCTGGTGACGATTCCGGAGGTCTCACTGTTGAGAGATAGTATTTTCATCTCGGGTTCGATACGACCAAGACCCACCACCTGTTTTGGAGTAAAGTCCATGGCGGGTTGGCTTTCTTGTGAGGCCGGTTTTTCTTTCTGGCACCCAGTAAGGTTTAATGCCACCACAATGGCTAGGAACCAGCTGACGATTCCTATTATTGGTTTCTTCGACCTTCTCTTGCAAGTTGAGTTATAGTCACGAATTCTCATGGCTTTCACTTTTTCCTTTTATCTTCAGTGACTCTGCCGTTTTCTAAATGGATGATCTTGTCGGCAAAGCTTTCCAGCCTTGGGTCGTGGGTGACCACGGCCACGGCTTTACCAGCATCGGCCAGCCCGCGTAGTTCCTTCATCACGATTTCCAGGGATTCAGCATCCAGCATTGCAGTCGGCTCATCACAGAGGATGATAGAGGGATCGGACACCAGTGCCCGCGCGATTGCGACACGCTGCTGCTCACCGCCGGAAAGCTGCTTGGGGAGGGATTTCTTCCTGTGATCTAGCCCGACAAGATTCAGTGACTGCTGAACTTTCTGCCTGACTTCTTCCTTTGATAAACGGTTCAAATGAAGAGGCACCATTATGTTTTCTTCGGAGTTTAGGGGCGCAATCAGGTTAAAATATTGAAAGACAAACCCGATCTCCCTCCGACGTAGCCTGGCCAGCTCTTTATCATGTAAGTCTTTTGTGTTTATGCCATGTATGCAGACGCATCCTTCAGTCGGATAGATAACGCATCCGATCAAAGAAAGAAGCGTGGTCTTTCCTGATCCAGAAGGCCCGATGATCAACAGAAGTTCACCTTTTTGCAGGGTCAAGTCAGTTTTCTGCAAGGCAATAATTTCGATGTCGCCAGCTTTAAATTTTTTCGATGCGCCAATCAACTCAGCGACTACTGGATTTTCATTCTGATGATAGGCTCTATTTTCGAGATTTTTAAACATCGAAAATCCTTAAAATCCAAAAATTTATTCGACCCCGAATCGAATGCTAAATTTTACATTATGATATTTCTGAGAACAATCATATATTCTTTTTACTTCAAAATAAAAGTGCTTGTCCAGGCAACAAAAATCCCGCTCAATCCTCCTAATATCGGACCCCAGACTACCTCGAGTATTGTAAGGTCTTGGCCCCAATCTTTAAAAAGTGCGTAATTTGTGACACCGTAGACTGTTATTGCTAAGACTCCAGCACATGCCCCAATCAGAGCTCCTTCGAGGAAGTTGCCTTTTTGAGCCTTGTAGAGCACCAAAAAGACAATGCATGTAACAACAAGAACTTGTGAGAGAATGCCGGGAAAAGCCTTGAAAGCCAAATTATCGCCAGACATTCGTGCCAGTGGCTTAATACCTTGAGAATAGAGCTTGCCAAATATCACAAGATGCCAGATCACATCAATTATGCTCGTGA
This sequence comes from Candidatus Aminicenantaceae bacterium, assembly GCA_041862375.1. GTDB lineage: Bacteria > Acidobacteriota > Aminicenantia > Aminicenantales > Aminicenantaceae > WVZL01. The sequence goes on along the minus strand of JBGVTE010000141.1, from coordinate 100,770 downwards.
AGATAAAAGACAATACCCATAAAACAACAAGCCGTAATATGCCCATTGATTACTCCTTATTTAACTAATTCTCATGTCATTAAACTTCCCAGAAGTCTTTTTTGGGCGAGAGAACGAATGCGATCTCTCAATCACTTTATCTGCGATGCCACTGAGAATAAAATTGTGAAGTGGCTTTGAAATATGCCAGTAAATCCGGCCATATAATCCCCTCGGAAGAAAGTAGACAGTAAGCATTAGGGCCTTTTCTTCAAGATTAAATTCGATCCACTCTTTTCCTGGGATTTTCATCTGCAACAAAAGGAGAAGCCTTTTTCCCTCTTTCAGATCAACCACTTTGCAGAAATCCAGGCCATCCCCTATTCGCAGGTTAACAGGATCTCTCCTCCCTCTATTCAGGCCAGGCCCGCCAAATGCCTTGTCAGCGAGTCCTATCAAAAACATGAAGAACCCGTATCTTGACCATCCTCTCTTGCCTCCAATTGACTGAATCGAGGCGAACACTTCTTCTGATGAAATATTTTCAAATTCATACACCTTTTTATACGAAAAGACAGCATCGCTAATTCGATCGAGATGCTTAATATCACATTTTTCTTTTGCACTGCTATCACACCACCTGCTAATAACCTGAGAGCTTTCGATTTCATTGAGAGAATTTTTTACTGATTCTTCATAGGGCTCGGGAACAATATCCAGAAAGAACTTCTTTGCATTATCATTCTGGAGTATTGTTTCTGACTTTAAGCCATCTATCAAGGCTCTTGCAATTCTATAATTTACAGGAGTCACAAAGATCAGCCATAAAGATGATAGCCTGGGCGTTAAAAATGGAACTGGAATTAAATATCTTTTTAAATCCATAACGTTCGCCGCCCTTATCAGCATGTCTTTAAAACTTATCTGCTCCGAGCCAATATCGATAACCAGGTTCCCGCCAACAGCCACATTTTTTGCTTTGTAGAGGTAATCCAGCACATCAGATACTCCGATGGGTTGAGTCTTTGTCCGAATCCACCAGGGAGCCACTATGACAGGAAGTTTCTGAACTAAATGACGAACAATTTCGAAGCTTGCACTGCCTGAACCAATTATAACAGCTGCTCTAAACCACAGAGTCTGGATTTTGTCAGGTCTTGCACTCAGTATCTCACCTGTTTCAATTCTACTGAGAAGGTGCTTGCTCGCTGTTGATTTATCTCCCAACCCTCCCAGGTAAATTATCCTCCTTACTCCAGCATTAATGCATTCGTCCCGGAAATTTTCAGCACTTATTCGGTCAAGCTCATCGAAACCTTTCCCGGCACCCATTGAGTGAATCAAGTAATATGCAGTGTCGATACCGGCAAGCGCCTTTTTCAGTGATTCTCTATCAAATGTGCTCCCTTCAAAAACTTCTACAGCATTGATATTTATGTGAAGTTTCTTTGTGTTCCTGACAAACAGACGCAGACAGGTTGTTTTGTCTTGCTCGAGCTTTTCCCAGAGCCTTCGCCCCACATAGCCGGTTGCGCCTGTCAATAAGACTTTCATCTATAATCTTGATTCAAAAAGTGATAACTGTTCCGATTACAATAAAATTGAGAAAGGCAAAATTGTATACTTCTGCTACATCGGCACCACCCTCAATAAACCTGTAGCCAGCTTTCAAATTCACACTCTTACTGACAGGAAATTGAAGGCCAACAAAAACGTCTTCGGCTCTTCCCTGTGGTGCTGCGAGCATATCGCCTTCCAGTAAAAAACCGATTTTCTTCGCAGGCAACCATTCCACTCTCAAGTTTATGAGCGGAACGAAGCCGACGTTTGTTTTTTCAGCTTTTTTATTGTTTCCTTCTAAGCTGACTGCAGCATCTCGTATTTTTGCTGTTATGCCGAGCCCTGCCCTGAAGTTTTTCTTCCTTATAAAATCGTATCTATAAGTCAAGCGGTAAGAATTGAATCTATAAACTCCGTGTAAAGGTATATTTGGCGGGAATTCTTCCTCAGTGAATCTAACGGGTTTATCAACTCTGCCTGAAGCCTTAAGACTTAGGGGTGCATATAAAAGCGATATGTTATGACCAGAATGAAACTGATACCATAATCTAAACCGGAAAAAATAACTCAGGTCTGTTTTCAGGTCTCTGGAAAAAGATAATTTAGTTCCCGTATCACCAGGAATACGGACATTATTGTATCCACTGAACACAGCGCCTGTCTCCAGGTCAATTTTCCACTGCGCATGTGTTTTTGAAAATCCTGAAAAGAATAATAGCGAAAGGATCACAAGGATTTTTGTTCTTCTTCCTATCATGGTCTTTACTCCTTTTTATAAATAATACGCAAAGTTTAGCTTTCCCGAACGCAAATAACATCAAGAGCATTCTACTTTTTTTTGGAAGCCATGAGAAAAGTTAAGAGCGCAACCAGGATGAATCAGGGCCCCCAGGCAATATCGACAATCGAGTTGGCTTTTTTCAAAAGGGTGATCACAAAAATAATATTCATAAAGAGAAAGACGGCTACTACCGAACTAAGAATTACATCAGGTACTTTATCATTTTGCGTTACCCCTTTGTCAGGACGAGAGCAAATAATACTCTACTGATTAAATCGATTTACTTCGAATTATAATTTTAATATTAAAAAAATAAATTTGCAATCTTTAACTCTCTTCAACTCTCAGAGAGAAGCATTTCCTTTTCCGTGCCTTTTCTCACTAAATATGGACCAGACCGTCTGGATAGTATCTGCCTCGGCAGGAGATTTGTCTTCCCGAAAACGTTTGATCCTGGCAAACCGCAAGGCCAAAGCATCGGGATTGCGCTGGCTTTCCTACTGAAATTCTTATAACAAGGCAAGAATTTCAATTACTAAGGCAATGTATTAAACCAGGTGATTTCTTCCAGCCTTTTTCGCTTTTTCACTTTCGAAGGTTTTTTTTCATAATAGCCCATAGCCATTAAAGATACTATTTTGTATTTTCGAGGAATCTTGAAAAATTTTCGTGCTTTTCTAGGATTAAACCAGCCAATCCAGCATGTTCCCAGGCCGAGCTCTTCGGCCTGAAGCACAAGATGCTCTCCTGCAATACCTATATCAATCAGATAGAAGTGAATATTCTGGATTTGCTTCCCTATCCTGTTAGCAATTATATCCAGGCGTGCAAGTATGATGATAATGACTGGCGCTTTAGCTGCAAATTTAGTGGGAAAGTAGATACCCGAAAAAGCCTCTCTGCTGAACTTGGCTATGAGCTCGGGCTCATCAATGATTAGAAACCGCCAGGGCTGAACATTATCTGCTGAAGGAGCCAGTCTGGCAGCTTCAATGCAAGTCAGTATCTTTTCCCTCTCTACTGGCTTATCCATAAACCTTCGAATACTTCTACGAGCCTGTACCAGTTGCTGAAAAGGAGTTTTTATCTTCCTGATATTCATCATTCCTTAAATTTTCTTTAATTTTACCAGTTCTGCACTTTCAAGAATCTTAAAAAAATCATAAACATTTTCATAATCAACAGGCCCATACTCTGCAGAAATTGCTTGTGTGATATCAAAGACACTCCTTTGACCATCTGCAAAATTCAAAGCCTCATAGGCAGCTAACCTCCGAATCTTAATCTTTTTGAGTATTCCTTCTCCAAGCTTTGCCTCCAAATACTCACTTTGAAGAGGACAGACAAAGCTCTCAACCCTTACGGGAACGACCTTCTTTAACCTCTTCTCCTCAGGAGAGACAAAAATTTTCTGGAGTTTTACTCCTAACTTCCGGCACTGTTTTTTGTACTCTTTTTCAACTTCCTTCTTAAATGTATTTTTTAATGCAGTCAAACTGCTTGAGCGGTCCTTTATATCCTCCTTCACCTCATCTTCCTCAGTAAAAATCAAGGTAGAACGCAAAGCTTGGCTCTCTCTCAAGTATGAATGCTCTATTATATTCAAGACCTGCTTATAGGCAGATTGAAGCTCTTGAACATCTTTAGCATTAACCATCCCAACTAAACAATCATGGTAATCTTCCGAGAGGCGAGAGAGTCCGTTGCGGACAATGAGCATTGACATATCCTCTGCTTCTTTAGAAGAAGCAGAGGCTAAATAGTAGGACGAACCGAGCGATATGAAGCAAACTCGACGGAGCTCGGAAGAATCAACCTTATCAGTAGTATCCAGGCTGGTGTGATGGAACCTATCTCCGTGTCCGAACATAACAGAGGGCACTCTGAGGCTTCCATCGTTGAAGATGTAGTGGTCAGACCCTCCACTAAAACGACTTATCCTGTAGGAAAAAGGATGGCGGCTTCCGTTTATGCTTCTCAAATTCAACCTCTCTGCTAACTTAGTAAAATTAACAACAACATCATTGAGATAACTGGGCATAGAATCCGGTGTTAATGTAATGTTAAATGTTCCCCCTGTCTTATGGAGATCTTCGCCTATCATATCGCAATTAATGGCAGCAATGGTATTTTTTGTCCGCGCCAAGTGAGACTTGATATATGGAACTGTACCGTAAAATTCTGGAACCCAGAGAAAACGAATTGTTCTCCCGGGAGGATCAATCAGCCCCTTATCCACCATTTCCTTCAAAGCCCGGGCTATCTCAAGCATGCCACCGCTCCCCGAAGCATTATCGTTTGCACTGGGAGCAGGATGGCAGAGATGGCCTATAATCATGACCTCTTTTTGTGGTTCAACACTTCCCGTAAAGGAAGCTGTTAAAATTTCAATTCTGCTGTCATAATATTCAGCTTCAACTTTTACTTTCAAGACCACTTTTTTACCCTCATCAAGCATTTTCTTCAGAAGCCAACCCTGATCTTTACTTACATTAAAACCAAACCCAATCTCGTTTCGCTCCTCCCAGGTAGGCCAGATAGCAGTGTAGCGAATCATGTTGGGATAGCCCGGCCTGACCTCGGGAGGATACCAGGTAACAACTCCGAGGGCTCCCCGTTTAACCACAGCATCTTTCATAACTTCTCCTGTGTAAGCGGTGGCTAGGACAATCTTACCATTGACGTCTTTGTCCCGATAGGACTCCTCCCCCACCCCAGTTCCTACATCAATCAGCTCAGCTTCAACATCGGCAGAGTTGCTATGCTTAACAAGAGTAAGGGGAATTTCCTCATAAGAACAGAGTTTTTCTCTTCTAGGAGTTACCATCCACAGTTCTGCAGATTTTGCCCTCCAGCCGATAGGAGTTCGGTATGTATAGTAGAATCTCGAACCATTCGAAGGCCACCCTTCAATAACTGCATCCTTATATCCAATCCTTTCAAGCTCTTTTTTTATCATTAAAGCTGCATCATGCCATCCCTCTGAAGCTTGAATTCGGTCATAGCGTGAGATTATGGCTGTGTAATTAAAAGCGATTTCACCTGAGACTTCCTCTACAAGTGCCTGAGTAAGCCCTTTGGAAGCAAGAGGTCTTTCTGCTCCTCCTGCTCCCAAGAGCAGAAAAGTCAAGAAGAGAAAGTGAAAAAAGCTCACTTTTTTTACCATCGGCTTTCCTCCTTTCATCTTACCATGAAGCAAAACATTAATGATATTTAATGAATAAATCAACTAAAAATTAGGGTTAGAACAAGCTAACTGATTTATTTTTAACAACTAAGAAGCTAAATCACAGCTCCACAGACCTCAGAATGTTAGTTCTTAGAGAAAAATTGCTTCGTAAGGAGTGATGAATAAAAAATATTTGCTAATCTGATTGCTTTCTGATATATTCCTAGAGCACAATTAGAAATACATATCCAAGAAAAAAAAGGAGGATATAAAATGAAAAAATTGCATGTCCCTGTAATATTACTTACCTTTTCTCTAGCTTTCTTCCCAGTATGCGCCAAAAAGCCTTCTGCTCCTACAGCAGGTACAGCCAAAGCAGAAGACATGCTCAATCTTATTCCCAAAGATGTTAATGGTGTTATCGCTATTGACATTCACAGGGCAATGTCGGCAGAACTAATTGACAAATTTCTTAAAGAGGAAAAGGCATACGAAAATTATCAGAAGCTTGTTGAAGAAACAGGAATTGACCCCAAGAAGGATATTTACCTTATCGTTGGTGGTCTGACAGGAGATATCGCGAAAGCAGAGAAAAAGGCCGGAGCTGAGGGTGTCTTTCTCATAAACCTTAAATACGATAAAGAAACTTTACTCAACAAGATAAAAAAAGAAGAAGCAGAGCTCCTTGAAGAAGATTATAACGGAATTACAATCTATAGCCCTCCAGATAAAGTGAAGAAGCCAGTAGGAGCTTTTCTCGACGATTCAAACATTGTCTTAGGATCCGAAAAAGACGTGAAGGTAGTCATAGATCTTTACCAGAACAAGGGTGAAAATGTCCTTGCAAACGAAAATCTTGCTGCCATAATTGAAAAAACAAACAAAGACGCTTTATTCTGGGCTGCAATTCTATTTCCACCTGAAACAATGCAAAAGGTGTCAGCTGAAAATCCTATGCTCAAGACTTTAGAAACGGTTACTTCAACCTCCATTTACTTTGATTACAAAGATAAAAATATCCTTGCCGATATAAAAGTTATAAGCAGAGATGAAGCCAAGAATAAAGATATCGTCAATCTCTTAAACGGTTTGAAAGCTATGGGAAGCATGGCTGTAACAGAGGATCCGAATATCGGAGAATTGCTGGATAGCATTGAAATTACATCATCAGCTGATGCTGTACAGATTCATGCCAGCATCCCAGAACAACTTATCGAAAAGCTCAAAAAGAAGAAAGAAAAAGCTGAAGAAGTAGAAAGCTATTAATCTTCTAATATGTATTCTTTTTGAGAAAAAACAAGGCAGGCTAAGACAAGAAAAATCCCTGTCATCAGAAAGAGGAAAATTACTGCTTTTACATGAGGGCTTGGTTCCAGTCTAAACAGGAGAAAAGAAAATCTGCTCCCTGGCTGTGGAAGCAGGGATTTCAGATAATGGACTATAGTGAACCGTTGAGTGGAACCTGGAAAATACTGGATAACATTTTCCCAACCAAAGCTAAAAATTAATCCGAAAAGTATAGACTTTTTCAAAAAAGTACCAATCAGATTAAAAAAAGCCGTATAGCAGACAAGACCTAAAGTCAAAACTCCCATATCTCTGAATAATATTCTGTAAAGCGAAAAATCAAATAAATGGTCTAGATTTAAAACTATAAAAGAAAAAACCACCCCTATATTCACCATCAAAATAATGAGCAGAGTATAAGCTGCATATTTTCCCAAAACAATGGCTGATTTAGGAACGGGTCTCGTTGTTAAGTAAGTAAGGGTCTTCGCCTCTATCTCCTCTGAACAAATAGAAGTTCCAAAAAAGAGAGCAAGGATAAGAATTAAAAACTGCAAATAAAAAAATATGATAATATTTGAAAAAATTGTTATCCCGCGAATAGAAATATTCTGATTGAAAAATTGAATGAATTTAATGATTAAAGCGATAACAACTGGCAAAAAGCTTATTACGAGAAATATTTTTGTCCTTTTAACACGTTTCCCCAGAAAAAAGAAAAAAGAGAAAATTTCTCCAGTCGAGGCAAGAAAATTCGCAAAAGAATTTTTAGCTTTAACAGCCATTTTATTTCCCTACCAGATAATCAAAGACAGCTTGAAGATTATCATCAGGAGAAGTAATTTCTCCAACTTCAATTTTGTTCTCAATAAATAATGATGGCAGGAGGCTGAAAAATTTGTCTCTATTATTGGTCTCCACCAATAAAGATTCTTTCATGACATCAAATTTGACATTTAAGACGTATTCCTTGTGAATGAATTTCTCAGCTAAAAGTCGAGGATTGTCGCATTTTATAGCAATCATATGAGGGTGAGTATCAATCAGGTCTCTTATGTAGTGAATATCTCCCTGGGCAAAGACTTTTCCCTGATGAATAAGAATGATAGTCTTAGTCATAGCTTCTATCTCAGGCAAAATATGACTTGAAACAATAAGAGTCTTTCCTTTTTCCTTGTATTCTTTTATGAGGCGGATCATTTTTCTTCTGCCAAGGGGATCGAGGCCGTTAAGGGGTTCATCAAGCACAAAGATCTCTGGATCATGGGCAATAGCTTGGGCAAACTTTAACCTCTGGCGCATGCCGCGGCTGTAGGCCTTGATTACTCTATCTTTATCATTGGAGAGCTCAACAATTTCAAGAGCCCAGTGAGCTCTGCTTTCAATCTCTGAGGGAGAGAAATGATAAAGTCTTAAAAGATTAATCAGAAATTCCAGACCGGACATTTCTTCGTAAAAACTATCTTGCTCAGGGCAAAATCCAATTTCAGAAAAAAGGAAATAATTATTCCTCACCTTTTGCCCCTTGATAAAAACCTGGCCGATATTAGGCTTCATCTGACCAGTAATAAGCTTCAAAAAAGTAGACTTGCCTGCACCGTTAGGGCCAAGGAGACCTGTAATTCCTGGTTCAATCTTGAGGGATACGTCACTCAAGCCAAGCACATTTCCATACCACTTAGACAGGTCTTTAGCTTCTATGATGGCTGTCATTTTATTATCTCTACTCCTTTGACCTTCTTTTTTAAGTAAATTGCTGCCAGAAGAGAAATACCAAAAAGGATCAGAAAAGAATAAAACCAGGGAGGATTATAACGGAGTTTTTGATTGAAAATAAAAGCCCCTAATTGCTGTAAATTCGCTTGGATTGAAAGAAGGGAAAAATATTGATCTTTAAATATTCCATAGAAGATTCCAAAAAGAATATCAGAAAATAAGTATACAGAAAAAATAAGAATGGCGACATATCTTCTGTTTTTACTTAAAGACGATAGAAATAGTGTATAGAGAGAAAAAAATCCTGTTACTAAAAAAGAATAGCCAACTACAGAAAGAGGGAGAAATGGATAGGAGGCTAAAAATTTAAAACTTCCAGAAAAAATAAGTTTCATTATTATGAATATAAGACCAGGAACTAAAGTCACCATGAACAGGAAGAAAAATATGACCGATGCTTTTCCCAAAAAATAATGGCTTTTTTTGATAGGTCTTGAAAAATACAACTGAAGCGACTTGTGTTTTAAATCATCTGAAATAAGCCCTGCTCCACAAAAGATGAGAATCATAACCATCATGAACAGCAGAAAACTTCCAGTAAAATAGGAATTAAAGTAACCTGGATCAATATTTAGTAACTGTTCTGGTCTTTGAATCATAGAACTGAAATCTTCTAATCTTTCAGAAATATAAATTCCTATAAGGAAAATTAAGGCGGGAATAAGTGAGCCGAAGAAAAAAATCTTAAAGAATTTTTTCTTGAATGTTGATTTTATCCCGAAGCGTGTGATTGGAAACCAGGGAAGTTTTTTGTCTTCTAGGCCTCCTTTCCAATGCGTGTAGCCTTTTTCTTTTATGGTCATTAATCTACTCCAACTGCCTCAGCAAACAAATCTTCGAGAGTGGTCTGACTTTTTACGAAGTGTCTTATCTGTACCTTCTCTTCCAATGCAATACTGAAAATTTCCTGAGGATTTTGACTTGGAGGCATATAAACTTTAAGGACCATATCCTCTGTCTGTTCTACTCCGCATCCATTCTTTTTAAGCTTCTGAAGAAACCCACTCGATTCTCCTTTTACTTTTATTTCATAAAGTTTGTATTTAATTTCTTTAAGCTTACTAATTTCTCCTTGAGCTGCCAATTTTCCTTTGTCTAGAATTACCACATAAGAGCATGCTGACTCGATATCAGAAAGGATATGTGAAGATATTAAAACCTGGATATCTTTTTTAGAAGAGATATCTTTTATGAGCTCCAAGATTTCTTTTCTTCCCTGAGGATCTAAGCTGCTCGTAGGCTCATCTAGAAAGAGAAGTTTGGGATCATGGACTATAGCTTGAGCTAATTTGAGTCTTTGTTTCATTCCCACTGAATATGTTTCCAGTTTGCGGTACCGGCCCTCCTCCAGGCCAACATAGAAAAGAACTTCATGAGCTCTCTTCATCGCTTCCTGGCGGGGCATTCCTGATAATTCTCCTAGATATGAAGTGAAAGTAACTGCATCCATTCCAGGAATGAAACAATCATCCTCGGGCATGTAGCCTACATAGCGTCTAATGAGGTGCTGCTCGTCTTTTATGTCATAACCGAGCACTCTTCCCGCCCCTTTATCAGGGAAGAGGAATCCGAGAAGAATCCTAAGGAGAGTACTTTTCCCCGCTCCGTTGGGCCCCAGCAAGCCAATAGCTCCTTCCTCTAGGTGTAAATTAATTCCTGAAAGTGCTTTGACTTTTCCGTAGCTAAAATGAATATCTTTTACTTCAATACTCATGGTAGAATTCTTACTCTTATTCTAATAAATAAAGTACGATTAATCAGGAAAAAAGTTCCTTTAGCAAAGCGTTATCATTACTGTAATCATCTTTTTTTCCGTGGTGAGAGCTAAAGCAGTCATTAGCAAGGAGGTATACGGCTTTAAGGCACGCTCGCTTGTTTATCGTTTATCACGGAAAAAAAGACGCTTCCATTTTTACTTGATCTTTGATATCTCTTTCCCACTTAACTTGTATCTACTAAATCCCTGCTTCAGGTCACTTAGTATATACCATACAGTCTAAGAGTACACCCTAATTCCTTCTCCATATACCAAGGCTCTGTAAGCTTTCTCTACTCGATCCCAGTTCTCTTCCCTGTCCAAAGCCCAGAATCTGCCCATAACTGTGACTACTCTGCCAACCAATAATTCTTTACACATTTGCTCTACTTTCTCTACATATAGAGCGCCGCTTTCTGGCTTCTCTCCCCTTCTCCCTATCAAAGAATGAACATAGACTTCTTTTAATCCCATATTTTTCGCCATTCGAAGCAGGGCAAAAAGATGACGGATAGTACCATGAGAGCTGTAGTGAGAGACAATTCCCAGAAGATGAAGAGATTTATTGTTCCGTTTGGCTTCTTGCATCGCCCAACGAAACGCTTCATTAGTAAAAAAACTTCCATCCTGAATGGCGTTATCAATCTTAACTCGATCGAGAACAACACGCCTTCCTGTACCCAGGTGAAGATGACCAGCTTCAGAGTTCCCTACAGTATGGGATGGCATGCCAACTGCTTCTCCTGAAGCTTTGAGCAAGGAATGTGGATATCGTTTCCACAGGTCATCAAAATTGGGAGTTTTTGCCTCTGCGATTAAGTTACCTTTGCTTTCTTCCCTCATCCCCCATCCATCGAGAATGAGAAGTAGTAGCTTTTCACTCTTTTTCTTCTGGTCAGGAAGTGTTTCAAGTAAGCTTTCGCCCGTCATCTCATCTGGTTTATCTATTCCGAGCAATCCCAGAACGGTTGGGGCAACATCAGCAAGCTCCCCTTTCTCCTTCAAAACTAAAGATTCTGGCTCCTGCATTTCAGGAGAAAAATCAGCCAGAATGAAAGGGACTGGATTTCTTGTATGCCCGGTGTTAATAGTCCCATCATCATAGAGCCATTCTTCGACTGTCCCATGATCAGACGTTACGACAAGAGTTGCTCTCTGAGCTTGGCACTCTTTTATAATCTCACCCAAATGAAAATCAACTGCCTCCACAGCTTTAAGAACTGCAGGCTTTTTTTCAATATGTCCAATCACATCCACATTAGCTAAATTAGCTATGATAGCCTGACAAGATGGGTCTCTTAGCTTAGAAAAAATTTCTCGAGTAACTTCCTTAACACTCATTTCTGGATTACCCGCATAGGAAGAAACTTCAGGAGGAGAAGGAACAACTACTCTCTCCTCTTGGGAAAAGACTTCTTCGTTCTTTCCGTTCATGAAAAAGCCAACATGTATTGCCTTTTCTGATTCAGAAATTTTTACAAGGTGTAATCCTGCATTTGAGACGGCTTCAGCCAAAGTATTCTTGATTTTTTTTTCAGAAGGAAAGGCAACCTTTACATCAACACGCGGATCGTATTCAATCATAGTGATGAAATTCAGGCTCAAGCTCTTTTTTCTAGGAAAATAGTCGAAATCTTTATCAGTGAAACTTTGCGTTAGATAGACTTCTCTTTCTCCTCTGATATTATAAAAAATAACATAGTCTCCATTCTTAAGTCTTCCAAGAGGATTCCCTCCCACGTCAACTCTAACCATGGGTTCTAAAGCTTCATCTTCCTGGCCATCGTGATAGGCCTTCTTCATCGTTTCTACCAAGCGTGAATTTAATTTATGAATCCGTTCACTAAACATCCATGCTCCTTTTTTAATAAGCCTATAATATAGAAACGAAGCAAGAGGTTGTCAATGCTAGCTCAAGCCGTCGGAATCAAGCCTTTAATGTTGTGAATAGCACTACTCTTCATCATGCTTCGACACATTGATTCATGAAAACGCCTGATCCCAAATACTACTTGACTCTTTAAGCTGTACTAATTACTGTTTACTATATCCGAAAAAAAGGAGGAAATATGAAAAAATCATCCCTGTTTTTTACATTTTTCCTACTCATAAGTCTGTTTCTCTCAGCTAATTCTCAACCTGAGCCGATTGTCTTTGATGATTTTATCCAAATAAAAAGAGTGAGCGACCCTCAGGTTTCTCCCGATGGAGACCTTATTGCCTTTGTAGTGACTGTTATGGATACAGAAAAAAACAGCAGCAACAGTGATATATGGCTTGTCCCGGCCGCGGGGGGAACATCAAGAATACTAACCTCGAGTCAAAAAGCTGATTACAATCCCCGCTGGTCACCTGATGGAAAAAAAATAGCTTTTATCTCCACAAGACAAGGAAATCCTCAAATCTGGCTCATCTCCCCCTTTGGCGGTGAAGCTTATCCTTTGACAGATATCTCCACAGGAGCCTCTGGCGTTATCTGGTCGCCCTCTGGAAAACATCTGGCATTTTCTTCTTCGGTCTATCCTGATTGTGCTGACGATGAATGCAACAGGAATAGAAACAGCGAAAAAGAAAAAAGCAAAGTAAAAGCCAAGGTATTCGAAGCATTACTTTTCCGCCACTGGAATAACTGGCAAGACGGAAAACGAAGCCATGTCTTTGTAATCCCCGAAAAGGGGGGAAACGCAGTTGATGTGGCATCTGGAGACTACGACAGTCCGCCCATTTCTTTGGGGAGCAGGCACGATTATACATTTTCTCCAGATGGAATGGAAATCTGTTTTGTCCGAAACACAGACCCAGAGTTAAAACTTTCCCTCGGAACAAACAACGATCTCTTCACAACCTCAATAAACGAGGAAAATATTGCTCGAGTCACAACTAACAGGGCAAATGATAATTCCCCCCACTATTCACCCACCGGCCGCTTCATTGCTTACCGAGCGATGGCCAGGGCGGGATTTGAAGCTGATAAATACAGTCTAATGCTCTATGATAGAGAAGCTAAGAAAATTACAAAGTTAACAGCAAATTTAGATCTGTCTGTCGATGAAATTCTTTGGTCACCTGATAGTGCTTCTATATATTTTACTTCCCAAGAAAAAGGAAGAAGAATTTTGTTCAAAATATACGTTGCAAACAAAGAGATCGAAATAATTCTTGAAGGAAATTTTCTCAACTCACTTTCTCTTACTCCTGATGGGAAAAAGATCATTTTCCTTAAACAATCCATCAATTCTCCTGCCGATGTGTATTCCTTTGATTTGGGGAGTAAAAAACTCAAAAGACTGACAGATATAAACCATGAGCTTCTTTCAAAACTTGAGATGAATCCCGCAGAAGAATTTTGGTTTGAGGGAGCAGAAAAAGATAAAGTTCACGGTTTCCTGGTAAAACCTCCCTCTTTTGACTCATCCAAAAAATACCCACTCGTCATGCTTATCCATGGTGGCCCCCAGGGAGCTTGGGGAGACAATTTCCACTATCGCTGGAATGCCCAGATGTTTGCCTCTCCAGGCTACGTTGTTGCTATGATCAATTTTCACGGCAGTACAGGATACGGCCAGTCTTTTACTGATTCTATAAGTGGCGATTGGGGTGGAAAGCCTTATAAGGACATTATGCTGGGTCTCGACTATATTCTCTCGCAATATGATTTCATTGATGAAAATAGGCTGGCAGCAGCAGGAGCTTCTTATGGAGGGTACATGATTAACTGGATTGAAGGTCACACTAACAGGTTTAATTGCCTGATATCCCATGCTGGAGTTTTCGACCTTCGTTCTATGTACGGAACCACTGAAGAACTCTGGTTTCCTGAATGGGAATTTAGAGGAACGCCATGGACTAACAAAGAAATGTACGAAAAGTGGTCACCGAGCAATTATGTAGAATATTTTAAAACACCCTGTTTAGTCATCCATGGGCAGAATGATTTCCGCGTTCCTGTGGCTCAAGGATTTCAATTTTTTACATGCCTTAAACGGCAGAATGTCCCATCAAAGATGCTCTATTTTCCGGATGAATACCACTTCGTTCAAAAACCACAAAATGCGAAGCTCTGGTGGAAAACGGTTCACCTCTGGTTGGCGAAATATTTAAAGGAGAAAAAATAAACGAGACATTAAATCAAGAGGGAGATAGAAAAGAGATAATGAGAAACTCGTCGCCTTTGGCTAAAAAGAAATTCTTATCCCTCTTAAATTCACAAAGACTGAATATAGGGAATACTGTTCCAAGGATATTTAACAAATAATAATCGGATTTGCATGTTCATGGACGAGAGCATGATCTGAGAAAAAGCCCTATGAATCATCTAAAATTGTAATCTCTTTGTTAAAAATTTTCTCTTTATAGGCAAAAAAACACCGCAATCTTTACATACTTCAGGTAATTCTTTCTTGACAAATTTATGCCGTATTTCCTTTGTCTTTTCACTATGAAATATGTTCACTAAAGAATCATTATGAATATTGCCGATAACAAGATCATCAAATTCTGTGGACTTTATCCTGCATGCACAGAGACGAACACTCCCATCAAATAAAATTGCGACATCGAAAGTTCTGATGCATGGTAATATTTTCACTTTCTGGTTCCTTCTTAACCTCATCACTCCAACTAGATCTTCCTTCTTAACGACACCACCCCAATTATCATAATCCACCATAAATTCATACCAAACTCTATCACCTAAAAAAGGTTGAATGTACTCTATGAAATCAGGAGACTTTAGGACTTCACTAGGGTATGAACCAGGTCTGAAATCAAACTTGATTTTAACTTTATTATCTTGTGATTCGTTATATGATAACAATTTATGAACATTTTGAATCAATGTATCATAAATCTCTACTCCGCAGATTTTTTCATACATTTCTTTGTTAGTCTCAGGAATACTCAAATGGATTACATCAACTCCAGAGTCAATTAATTTCTCATACATTTTATTCTTTCCGAGCAATATGCCGTTAGTGTAAAAATACACTCTCTTTATGCCCTCGAGACTTGTTACATAATGAATCTTCTCGAGAAGTCCTGGATCGAGAAGGGGATCACCAACTGTAGGTGTAAAACTTATAATATTCCCTCCTGCCCTTCTATATTCATCAACAGCCTTCTTGAACGTTTTGAACTTCATTACACCTTTTTTATGTTGAACCGAAGGATATGCACAAAAAACACACTTGGCATTACAGATATTCGTAACCTCAAAGTAAATCCTGTTTATAAAAATGCTATCTTCAAACTTTTTATATTCGTTCTTATTAATTTTTATCAACTGTCTAAAATCTTTGTAGACAGAACGGCACATGTACTCATACTGCTTGTATCTATATTTGATATCAACCCAGGGTATCATTTTCTCAACGCCTCTTCTATCTTTGAATCTTTTAAAATTTCATTTTATCGTTTTAAAATGAATTTTCAAAGAGAAAACTTTATCTACCAGCTTGCTTCTATAATTATTCTACCATGAATTATTTTAAACCAGTAAAGATTAGGCTTGTTGTTTCTTCTTAAGATAAAATTCTATCCAACATCAATGAATATTCCTTTCTGGGGAGTGAGTTTTCTTATCCGAATGAGTGTTTTCTGTACCTTTTGAGGTAATTGACATCAATAATTCCTCAGCGAATCAATTTCTCCAGACTGTCTGTAGACAGATAAAGCTTCAAAAATGATAAAATCGTGGCCTTTGGCAAAAAAGAAAGGTATAATCTCTATTCAAATAATGAGAAAAAAAATGAATGCTAGACTATCTCTATTATCCAGGGCTGTTTTGTTTTTGACACTAATGATCACTCCGACTCTTATTCTCATCTCCAGCTCCTCAGATTCTTCTGCCTTCCAGAAAGGAATGGCCTTTCCGACGTGGCAGTCTGATCAATATTGCTCATTGCATTCAGATGAATCACTCAAAATCCTCGTCCAAAACACCTGCACAGAATGGATTCAGCTGGTGCCGAGCTTGTACCAAAAAGACAGGTATGCGAACGAGATATTTCCTGAATATAAAGGGAGGACTGCCAGGAATGAATGCATCAGGCATGCCATCCAGTATGCTCATAGCCTCGGCCTAAAGGTAATGCTCAAGCCCCATGTGGATGCTCAAAGCGGCGACTGGCGCGGCACTTTCCAGCCCACGAACACGAAGATTTGGTTTGAAAACTACCGAAATATGATAAAAGCTTATGCAGAACTCGCCCAACAGGAAGGGGTCGAAATCTTCTCCATCGGCTGCGAATTTCTGTTATTGACGACATCAGAGTACACCTTAGAATGGAGGGAGACCATTAAGAATGTCAGAGAAATTTATGAAGGTCCCCTGGGCTATGCAGCGAATTGGGGGCAGGAATATCTGCAGATTGAATTCTGGGATGACCTCAACTATATCGGCATCGATTCCTACTTTGTCCTAACCGATAAAACAGACCCCGAATTGAGCGAGCTTTTAGCTGCCTGGTGGCCTTATCTTAAAGAAATCGAAGCTTTTTATGAGAAATGGAAGAGACCTATTATCCTCACAGAAATTGGATACAGAAGCATAGATGGAGCAAACATAAGGCCTTGGGATTGGGAGACTCCTGGCACTCTTGACCTTAAAGAACAGGCTCTTTGCTATCAAGCTGTCATCAAGGCATTCGATGGAAAACCATGGCTCGAAGGGATATACTGGTGGAACTGGGAGCCTGACCCTCACCGGGGCGGATTAAACGACAGAGGATACACTCCTCAAGGGAAATCCGCAGAATCAATCTTAAAGAGATGGTATTGCGAGCTGTCTGGCAAAAAGAAGGGACAAAAAAGACGCTGACAACTTGATAAGGAATATATCCTACCTTGTTCATATATTCTCAAAGAAGGGAGGATGTAAACCATTTACCATGTATGCCCGATGGTCTGAAAAAAAGTGAAAATATTTTATTATAATCGGTGGATACAGTAATGTTCCTCATGATATAAGAATTTCAGATGGAAATGTGAGTGAGTATTAGATAAAGTAGTAATGTATTGCAAGAGAAAAGGGGGGAGTAAATGTAGCTCTGAAATAAATCATTACTGCTTTCCAGGATTAAATAACCATTTTAATAAAGCAAGAAAAATAAAAGAAAAAGTTTACTCGATTTTAATTACTCGTAGATATTTTCTAAAAATAGGGTTAACAGGTGTAATCTTATCCTCTATTTCTGAACTTCCATATTGTACTGCAAGAAAGACCCAAAGAAAAGTTGTTGTTTTCGTGCTGGATACAGGAGTTAACTCTAGATTTGTAGGTGGTGAAGTACGTGGAGATTTAGACTCTGAGATTGGGCATGGGAGTATTGTAGCTAAAGCAATCCGAGATCAATGTTCTAAATGTGAAATAATATCTATAAATATACAAAATATATTTGGAGATATAGTAAAGAGTAAGGTTTTTAATGGGTTATCGAAAGTACTAAATTATGCTCTTGAAAATCAAGAAATTGATATTATTGTGAATATAAGTAGTGGGAGCTACATTTATGACCCAAGAGAACATGATATTATTAAAGAGCTTTACAAAAAAGGTGTAATTATTGTTGCATCGGCTGGAAATGACAATACTTTCCAGTCCCACTATCCAGCTGCATATGATGAGGTAATAGCTGTAGCAGCCTTAACTGAAGGGACAAAAAAGAAAACAGATTATTCTAATTGGGGTTCTTATGTAGATCTCGCCGCTTCAGGTTCTACTCACCAAATCGAACAATATCTTATGTCCGTTACAAGGATTATCGCCGCAGGGACATCTTTTGCTGCGCCCTTAATTTCGGGTCTTATTGGGAGGTTACTTTACAAATATCCTGACATATCGAGCTCAGAAGCAGTCGCAATAATAAAATATAGTGCGAAGCCAATAGATGATCCTTATTATAAAAGAGGAGAATTAGGATTAGGTTTAGTTGAACCTAGAGATGTTTTTTCCAAAATAAAGAAACAAGAGGATGTTAAAAGAGACAGAAAAATTGCATATTCATTATTTTCCGGTTACCTAATTTATACATTTTTAAAAACAACTTATACAATTTGGAAACATAGGCTGGATAAGTCTGAAAATGATCTCATTAAAGGTCAAGAATTCAATATAGAGTTGAGCAATAAATTGATTACAAGTCTATCTATAATTTTTGGAGGCATAGTAGGAATTTTTATAGGCTCTGGCCTTCTTATTTCACCTCCTTTACTGCCTAAAGTGGATAGCATGGTAAAAGGCTTATTTGTTTATGCAGTCATTGCATATGTTATAAGATTAATATACCGATTACTTCATGGAAGAAGCCCCACTTTTTTTGGCTCATATTTAAAAAATATTATTGAAAATTATTACAGGAAAAAGACAGAGAGAACAATTGATAAGATCAACTCTATAAATGATAATTTTACTTCTCACCAGATAAAGTATTTAGTCGCTAAATTAATAAAAACATATAAGCCAAGAATTTATACTGTTGCTTTTGACAAACTACTACAAATAACCAACCCTTCCATAGAATCCCTGGCGAATATACTTAATAATCTTGATAGCAACAGCTTTGAATCAATTATTGCAATAACATTAGGATCCCATAATCAACATATACCTAGAAGTTATTTCAAAGACATTAAATCAGGTTCTAAAAAGATTCAATACTTACATAATCTTATTGATATTAAATTAACTGATTTTTTGAGAAATGAAAAAATAGATTTTAAGATTCGTTATAATTTAGCTCGCAATATTATCGTTAAAATTTTTGAGAAGCAAATTGGTAATAAAATTCTGGACCTGCTTATAAAATTATTAATCTCTAATGAACAAATATCAACTAAATTTCTGAATACTAAAAATGTTGACTATCTTGCTTCAGAAATATTGCCTGCATTGGAAATAGTATGTACAAATATAAAACTTCAACAACTGAAAACAAGTATTAAAAAATACATAGAAATAATAGAAGAAAGGGAGTACATGCAAATTAATTAACAATGGAGCTAAGGAAAGGGATAAAGCTTGAACTCTTGAAAAAGCAATGTATGATTATTACTCTCAAAAATTATCGGCTGAACGACTGAAATTATGCTACGAGATTGCTCCTCCCCGAGTTAAGCAATATCTCAAGGCTGAAATTGAGTTCGTTCTGGACAAGATAAAATACTCCGATCTGGTACTTGAGCTAGGATGCGGTTACGGCAGAGTCCTCAAGAAGCTGGCAACAAAAGTCCAAACCATCGTCGGTATCGACACCTCACAAGCAAGCCTGCGTCTGGCACATGAAGCCCTCGGCGTGACTCCTTCCTGCCACCTTTTTGCGATGGATGCCGTTGAGCTTGGATTTAGTGACCGGAAGTTTGATTTGGTGGCCTGTATTCAAAACGGCATCTCGGTCTTTAAAGTAGATCAACGAAAACTTATTGAAGAATCGATGCGTGTTACCTGTTCAGGAGGATCGGTTCTCTTTTCCAGCTATTCAGAACGCTTTTGGGAGTATCGCCTTGAATGGTTCCGGCTTCAGTCTGAACATGCACTCATCGGGGAAATTGATGAAGAAACAACTCGCGATGGCGTTATTGTCTGTAAGGACGGTTTCAGGGCAAGTATAGTTAGCCCGGATGATTTTATCTCATTGACTTCAAGCTTTAATATTGATCCAATTATAACCGAAGTGGATGGTTCCAGCATATTTTATGAAATACAGGTCAAGTAACAGCAAATCAGAAATAGAATTTTTTATTATGTTGTTATTACAGTATAAAGTAAGTATTGCAAAAATAAGTTGCATATAATTATCTAACATTGAGAATATGAAAATTTAGTTATTGAAATTCTTCGCATTTAATGAACGATTTTTACAACATAATTTTAGATGCAATGTTTGCCCATCATTATTAAGTTGTCTCTCTATTTATTCTATACGTTTAATTCACAATCATGTTATGGTTCCCAAAGATAAAAAACCCCCCTTCACGCTATTCATAATGATGACAATCCCACCTTTACGTTTAAGTATTTACCTTAATTTGCTTTTTCAGCAGCAAAAATTAATGTATGTTTACTTACAGCAATATTTTCTTGAACGCCGCTTTTAATTACTAGTTCTTATACCGCCTCAAATAAATGACATAAATTTAATTTTTTATACTTTTTCCACATTAAAGAATATTATTTTAACTTAATAATCAACACAATTGGCATAAATGTCACTTCTTTTCACTTTATGCCACTTTATTCCAATAAAATATCTAAAAAGCATACCCTAAGCCAACTTATCATCTTTTACTAATGGTATAACAGAATGTTCACTATATATACTGTTTTTATTTTCCCAGCATTTAAGTTTTACCTTTTCAAAGAGGATCTTGTTGACATAACAATTAATTTATTACAAAATGAATGAAGCAGATTCCAAAATAGAGGTTGATATGAGGAATAAAGATATCTTAGATTCATGGAAAGCTATATCTCAATACTTGGATCGAGATATTAGAACTTGTTATAGGTGGGAAAAAGAGTTTCACCTTCCGATTTATCGTATTGATAGTGAATCTTCACGTTCAAAAGTATTTGCTTATAAATCAGAAATTGATCAATGGCTTAGAGAAAGAGCAAATTATAAAGAGCTTAATAAAAAATCCCTTTTAGAAAATAGATGGATAGTTACTGGTCTAATATCTGTATTAATAATTTCATTAGTTATACTTTCATTCCTATATTTCTTTAGCACAAGAGAGATAAAGCACTATTCTGGAAACCTATCTATAGCAGTCCTTCCATTTAAATCTCTTAATTCAGCAGAATATGATGAATATGTCTCTGAGGGAATAACTAGTGAAATAATTAATAATCTTGCAATGAATAATAGCCTTAAAGTGATTCCTCGAGATTCAGTTAATAAGTACAAAAATACTATAAAAAATCCAAAACAAATCGGAAAGGAATTAAAAGTTAATTATATTTTAAAAGGAGAGATAGAAAAGCAAAATAATAAAATTAAAGTAACCTCACAATTCATAAGAACAAAAGATGAGGCTAATATTTGGGACGCAGAATTTGATGAGCCATTTAAAAATATTACTTACATTGAGGAATACATTTGCCTGAAAATCTGCAAAATATTAAATTTAGCCAAAATTAATCCTTTCAAAAATCCTCAAAGTTATGAAGCTTATGATAGTTATTTGAAAGGAAATTATGTATTAAACAGATTATTAGAAGAAAATGATGATCCATGGAAATTATATCACCAAGGGAGATATTACTGGGGCGAGTGTACACCAGAGAGTAATGAGTTAGCTATAAATCTTTTTAGCCAGGTCATCAAAATTGATAGTAACTATGCTTTAGCCTATATAGGATTAGCTCATTGCTATACTAACTTTGTTAATTTCAATTGGGATTTTGATTTAAAATGGGTGAATAAAGCTGAAGATTTAATTAAAAAAGCCCAACAATTATCTCCAAATCTTCCCGAATATTATAGCACTCTTGTAGAGATTTATTTGTTGAAAGACATCTGCTTCAATAAAGATACCAAAAACATTGCGTTTGAATTAGCTCAAGAAGGAATTAAAAAATACCCTAATCATCCTCAATTAAATTCCATAGTTGGATATTGTAACTTACTAAGATTTGGAGAAGAAGGAGATAAGTCATACTTTGGCAAAGCCTTAGAATATAAAGAAAAAAGCTTCTTGCTGAATCCTTATAGCCTTAGCAATATTGTATATGCAGAACTTTTAATGATTAATAAAGAATTTTATAAAGCAATAGAAGTATGCAACCTAATTAAAAAGCATGATTCTTCATTACTAGTTAACTTTCTATTAGGAGAGATTTACTATTATTTTCAAGACCTAGAAAAAAGCAAGTCTATATTTCAACAATTTACTACCCCTTTAGAATATAAAATGGGTTCCTTACTCTATCTAGGAATGATTGCTTCACAAAAAGGAGAAACAGAAGAAACACAAAGAATAATACAAGAAATAAACCTTCTTTCTTCAGGAGAGTATATTTCTTTTTCTAAAAACTTAAAATTAGCTTCTATATACATGGCAATAGGAAAAAGCGAATTAGGATATAGACATCTGAACTTATTTTTCAAAAATATCAGGGCAAAAAAAATGTTATATGTTTATCATAAATACATTGATGTTGATAAGAACTTTGACAAATTTAAGAATGAAGAAAGATTTAAGAAAATAATAAAAAATAAGGAGGCTTCTTAATGGCTAAAAGTACAAGAATTACAGTAACGCCAAATGTTATGAAATGTTTAGAAGAGTTAAAAACAGCGGTTAAGTCTCTTCCTGCCGGAGATTTAAGAAAAAGAGCAGAAGGAGCATTGAATTACCTGTCTAGAACATTCAAAGGAGAATCTCAGCCCCTAAGAGGAAGAAAATGCCCTATAGATAAGCCAATAATAAGATAATAATACCTTATTTGTCACATTTTAATAGTTTCCCAATGTTAAATTTTTAAATTTAATGATCTTGTGATGCAAATTTCAAGCTTTACTCTAATCTTAACGGATGACTGCAATTTCAATTGTAAGTATTGTTATAAGACTAAAAGTAAGAAATATATGAAATACTCCACAGTTCATAAAGCTCTTATTTTTTTTTACCTTACCTAACAAAATCATACTACATAAATTTCTATGGAGGCGAACCACTCCTTTCATTTAATCTAATTAAAAAAACCGTATCTTTCTTAAAAAATAAAAGCAAAGAACTCAAAAAAAGAAGTAATTTTTCTATTACTACAAACGGAAGCTTATTAACAGAAGAAATTATTCAATTTTTTAATAAACATAAATTCTCGATTGAATTAAGCTTCGATGGCCTGGCCCAGGATATCTCCAAGAAGATAGGGAGCTTTAAAAAAATTGTATCTTATGTTGATAAACTATCATATTGCCCAAATATTGATCTTGAAGTAAACAGCGTATTTACTCCTGTGTCTGTTAATTATGTCTCTCGATCGATCCAATTCATTATGAATCTTGGTGTTCCCCATATTAACCTTTCTCTTTCTACTATTGAGCCATGGGATCAAACATCTCTATTGAAATTAAAAACAGAAATTATAAAACTGAGGAAAATGCTTCTTAGCCATTACCTAAGAAAAGGTACTATTCCAATAATAAATTTTAGAGAAAATTCAGGGAAAAGAATATTTTATTGTTCCGCTGGAAGAGATAGATTAGCCATCACTCCAGATGGAAGAATCTGGGGATGCTTTCTCTTCCCCGATTACTTTAAAGGAAAAGAAGACACCCCAGAATATTCGAAATTCTTTTTTGGCACTCTAGATAACTTCATAGAAAATCATACAGATATTTATCCTTTTATCTATTCAAATTATGCCCAGCTCTCAATGGACAATTTCTACACTGATAACAATAACTGCTTTCTTTGCCCAGAGATAGAGAACTGCTTTGTTTGTCCAATTAATGCAAGTTTCTCTGGTTCACCTTTAAAAAATATTCCAAATTATATTTGTGAGATAAAAAAGATACAAATTAAAGAAAAAGGTAAATTCAGAAATGATTTACAGAAAATATTGAAATAATTATAAAAATTTTTTAACTGTTTTTTTCAAAAACCACAAAATGTTGAGCTCTGGTGGAAAACAGTTCATTATTGGCTGGCGGAAAATCTAAAATATAATAAATAAATGTGGCATTCAATCTAGAGGAAGACTGAGAAGAGATAAAGGGTCAATTCTCGATTTCAAAAGCTTAACTCCCCAGTGAAGGTGAGGCCCTGTAACTCTTCCTGTCGCTCCCACTTCTCCGATAACAGCTCCTTTTTTGACAAATTCTCCCCTTTTTACCTTTATCTGTGAAAAATGACAGTAGATAGTGAAAAGACCAAGCCCATGATCGACAATCACAGTTTTTCCCGCAAAATATAAATCTCTGGCCAAAACGACTTTACCAGAATTTGAAGCTTTGCTTGGAGTTCCATAGGGAGCAGAAATATCTATTCCTGAATGGGGAGAACGAGGCTTATTATTAAAAATCCTCCTTTCACCAAAATTGGGCACTATTTCTCCAGAGGAAGGAAGAATAAACTTGCCTTCTCCTAACCATTCAGGAGTGACCACGCTGTAAACGAGGTTCACTATTTCAGATTCTCTTTCAATTCTATCCTGGAATTCTGGAGGAGGAGTTACAAATTCCTCTTTAACCCACAATTGTTTCAGAGGAAATTCTTTTGCTGTAACAGGAATTTCCTTCTGAACATACTCCCACTCACCACTAATCTTTTTTACATAAATTTTCATGATGTAGATCTTAGGCTCAAGCGCAAGGTCAAGATCAATAAAAACAAAGGACTCTGTGTCAGCATTTCTCTTTTTTAAAGAATACTCTTTCCCAATGAATCGAATTATAGCTTCTTTCACTGAAGGATTTTCTCTTAATGCTACCTTTATTATTTCACCTGGCTGCAGAGTTCTGAATTCGAATTCAAAGGTCACTCCAGAAGAGCTTTTTAATATTTCACTCTGGAGAGAAAAAATGAATAAAGGGCTTAGTATAAATACTATACGGAAAAACACTCTTTTTGACATGCTAAGACTCAAGGCTCTAAAAATTCGAGCACCAGGCGATTGAACTCATCCGGCCGCTCAACCTGGGGTGTATGCCCGCATTTTTTTAAAATACAAAGTTCAGAATGCTTTATCAACTTATGTCCCAAATAAGCTTGATAAACAGGAATAATCTTATCATGCTCTCCCCAAATGATTAGAGTAGGGTGAGGAAGAGAAGGTGCTTTCTTGACAACAGGATGCCAAACAGCTTTCTTTAAGCCTCGAATGTTAACTCCACTGCGAAGCGTCTTGAGAAAAGCATCTGGCGACCTATGAAGATCAAATATCTTCTGTACACAATGAATTAAATTTAACGGAAGCTTCTTAGGATCACTAAATAATTGTGATAGTAAAATTCTTACTGTAAACTCATTTCTTAAAGCAAGAGCTAATTCACCAATAGGAAAAATTGAACCAAGGCACAAAAGATAAGAAAGCTTTCGGCCAAAGCCAGCATTACTCACTAAAACCAGCTTTTCGACTCTTTGCTGAAATTGAATTGCTGTGTTAAGAGCGATTATTCCACCCATGGAATTCCCGATGAGTATGGCCTTTTCAATTTTGAAAGCATCCAGCAGGGAGATTAAAAACTCTGAAGCATAAGATAGTGAATATTCTTCTAGAGATTTCGTAGAATAACCAAATCCTAGAAAATCAAAGGCAATAACCCGGTATTTCTGAGAAATACAGTCAATATTAAATTGCCACCACTCGAGAGAAGCTCCCAATCCGTGGATTAGAAGGAGAGGAAATCCTTCTCCTTTTTCGATAAAACGGATATTATATCCTTTGATCTTCACAAATTCCATTTTTCATGGATTTGTTTATTCTAACTTTCATACTGATTCTTTATACATCTACGATATCTTAGTTTCTTTTCTTAGTACCTTTCCAGGCAAATTTCCTTTATGATTCCCTCTTTCTATGACAACCTGCCCGTTCACAAGTACAAATTCTATGCCAAGGGGATATTGATGAGGATTCACCCAAGTAGCTTTATCTATTACCTTTGCAGGATCAAAGATGACAATATCAGCAAAATACTCTTCCTGTAATACTCCCCGGCCGGAAATGCCAAATTTATGAGTTGGGACAGAAGTAACCTTCTTTATCATCTCCTCCAAGGGAATTACTTTCTCTTCCCTGATGTATTTTCCTAGTACACGTGGAAATGTTCCGTAATTACGAGGGTGAGGCTTTCCTCGACCTAGAACTCCATAAGGCGCAAGAGCTGAGCCGTCCGAGCCTACACCAACATAAGGGTGAGCTAGGATACGCTTCAAGTTACTTTCTCTCATCATAAAGGTTATCATACCTACCCGGTTTTTCTCTTCGATCAAAAGATCCTTCATAAATTCATAGGGCTCTTTCTCTGCTTCTTTGGCTGCTTCTAAAACATTCTTGCCCTCTACATGCCTGTTTTTCTCAGAAACAACATGAGAGATGACTACTTTTTCCCATGAACCAAGTTTCTTTTCCTGCTCGGCTAAGTGAGCACGAAGCTTACTATCCTGAGAGGGATCTTGAAGTCTTCCTAAAAATTCCTCTGTTGTTCCCTGTCTCGCCCAAAGTGGAAAGTAAAAACTAAGCCCTGTAGAGCCGGCAATATATGGATAACGGTCACAGAGTATATCAATCCCTTCAGCTTTTGCTTCTTCGATTTTTTTGAGGGCATTATCAATTTTATTCCAATTACGTGGATAAGCAATTTTAAAATGAGAAATCTGGAGGCTCACACCAGACTTTCTAGCTACATCAATAGCCTCATCCAAAGATTCAATAAGCTGGTCCCCCTCGTCCCTTATATGAGTGGCATAGGTTCCAGCATATAGGGCAGTTACTTTGCACAACTCGGTGATTTCGTTAGGCTGGGCATAGCTCCCCGGTGCATACTCAAGTCCTGTGGATAAACCAAAAGCGCCGTCCTGAAGGTTCTGAGCCACGAGCTTTTTCATTTTTTCAAGCTCATCCTCCTTTGGAGGACGGTCATTAAATCCCATGGAAGCTCCTCGGATAGAACCCTGTCCAACCAATGTTGCATAATTCAAAGCTATTCCCTTCTGTTCTAACCTAGATAGAAATCCTTTTATATCATTCCAGTTTAATTCAATTTGAAATTCTTCAAATAGATTCTCTTTATATTCTTCGAATATTTCTTCTGCTACAGGAAAAGGAGAAGAGCCGCAATTTCCACTGATAATAGTTGTGACACCTTGACGAATCATGCTTTCCCCTTTTGGATTAGCAATAAGCCCTTCATCGGTATGATTATGAACATCAATAAAACCAGGGCACACAGCAAGATTTTTTGCATCGATGACTGATTTTCCTCTAGAGCCGGAAATCTTTCCTATTGCTTTGATATGAGCTCCCTTTATTCCAATATCTCCTTTAAATCCCTCTTTTCCTAAGCCATCAAAAACGTATCCATCCTTGATAACGAGGTCAAAATCCCTTTTCGAAGTACATCCCTGAATTAATATTCCACATCCACCAAATCCTGCTATAGCTAATGCTTCTGTTGACCTTTTAATAAAATTTCTTCGCGTAATTTTCCCCATATTTTCACCTTAAAGTGTACATTTTTTGTAACTATATACTATTTCCCCTTTAAGGTCTACTATTTGCTCTGAAGATAAGTATCTTTTTATCCGTGATAAGAGCTAAAGCAGTCATTAGCTAGGAGGTATGCAGCTCAAAGGTACGCTCGCTTTGTGTCAGCAACTCTGGAGTCAGGCTTCATCAGAGACGGAAGCCGAAAGCAAGAATCTAGCCTCTGGCGTAACATGAATAACGAAACCTGACCACGCATTGTGGGTATAAAAAACATTTTGAAGGCTGAACGGGCATGGATTAAACTAAAAAGGGCAAAATTCAGGCACCAGAATTATTAAAAAAACAAGCAAAAAGAAATGGCTTGCCTGTCTTTATTGAAGTAGAAATTTACTTTTAACGCTGTTGAATTGTGATCTCGGTTTAATCCTGAAATTTTCTTGGCAACAAAGTAGCCGATAGCAGAACCTACCAATGCATCAGAAGCCCAGTGTTTACTGTTATGAATCCTGGACACTGCAACTACAGTGGCTAGACTGTAGGCAAGAATATCAATGACAGTTTTATCAGACTGCTCCGCTACGGTTGTAGCCACTGCAAAGGCAGAAGAAGCATGCCCAGAAGGAAAGGAATTATAGCTTGACCTAGTGGAGAACAAGTGAAAAGTATTTTTTGACTTTCCCATTTGAGGTCGTGCTCTGCCGGTAGAAAACTTCAAACCCAAGACAAGTACTCCTGATATGACAAAACTTTCTAGACTAAGGAGGGCTGTCTTTCTCAAAGAATTACTTTTAAAGAGCTCCCCTGATGCATACATAGCTGTCATCAAGCCTGCCAAGAAAGCTCCATGGCCGATATCAGTGGCAACCTTAAAAAAATCATCTGAGAAAGATGTGCGATTATCTTGAAGCCAATCATTAATTTCCTGATCAAAAGCGTAAAATAATATCCCTGTGCCCAATACAGCTGAAAATGTTAAAAGATCTTTTCCATCCCAATTCCTAGGAGATACAAGCGTTTCTCTGACATCATCACTAAATTTTATAAAAAATCTTTTATTGAGCTTGTATTCAAGGGATGGATTCTGTCCTAATAGAAGGCATTGCTGGAATACACACGTAAAGAAAAGGAGAAGTACTATGGATACATAGCTTCTCTTTATCTTTCCTTGTTTCATTAAATTAAAAATGCTTTCTCAATCCGCGAACTTCACATCGAGCGTATTAATACACATTAAAAAGTAAATCCGATGCCGAATGAAAATACCCTATTCCTGAATAATTCGCCCTCTTTTAGATACTCAGGAAGAAAGATATCTTTTTGGCTTTCTGAATAACGTCCCTCCAATATTATTTCAGTCACAACAAGGTTGAAACGCAATCCTCCCCCAACGAGATATGCAGTATCATTCCCCGCTAACTTTGATTTAATATCTTCTAACTCTTCTTCAAGATCGTGATCATAGGTTTTGCCTTGCATAAGGAGAGAATATTCAATTCCGCCTGAAATAAACAGCTGAACAGGTCCAAGAGGGACAATATAAATGTTGGCCATGATAGGAAAAGAGATATATGTCAGCTGGTACTCAATTCCTTTCTTGGAAGGATACGATATTATTCCTCCCTTCCTAGAAAGGATTCCTTCCAACGAAAAACTAAAATAGGGTACAAAGCGGAGTTCAATAAAAGGGCCTATTGCATATTTACTCACATATTCTTCTTGAAAAGAAATACTCTGGTCAGGAGTTATCCAAAAATTTTTAGCGAAATTATAATACATCTTGACACCTAAATTCTGGGCTCCCCCTGAGACTGAGAGAAATCCAAAAATAATGAAAAATAAAAATATGTTTCTTCTGTATTCAGACATAAAGATTTTTTTGTATCATTTTAACATCAGCTCTTCAATCGCAGCGACAGTTTTTTCTGTGGCACCTTGTAATGATTCCAAGGTCTCTTTTGCCTTCATTCCCATATCACAAAGCTCTTCTTCATCCCTAATCAGAAACATTTCAACGAGGTCTTCTTTAGATCGAATAACCTTGGCTGTCCCAGCTTTGGCAAACTTCTCAGCAAGAAATTCGAAATTATGCATATGAGGTCCGAAAAATACCGGTTTTTTGTAAAAGGCTGGTTCGAGTAAGTTGTGACCTCCCCAGGGAACAAGGCTTCCTCCGACAAATGCTATATCAGAGAGCGCATAGAATTGAGCCAATTCCCCGATTGTATCAAGTATTAAAATGTCCCACTTATCCTTCGGATTAACTTTGGTCCTTTTCTGAACAATAAAAGAGAAATTTTGAGATGCTTTCTCTACCTCATTAAACCTTTCCGGATGACGGGGTGCAAGAACAAGGAGTATATCATTCCTGACTTCTTTTGCTTTTAAGAATGCCTCCAGAAGCTGTTCTTCTTCTCCTTTACGAGTGCTTCCAGCTACAATGACTTTTTTTCCCTCCTGGATGCTCAACTCCCTTTTGAGACTCGAAATCTCATCCTCACTCAAAAGGGGTAGCTCAATTTCTGCCTTTAAGTTTCCTGCCACACTAATCCTGTTGGAATTTATTCCTATTTTCTCTAATCTTTTTTTATCTTGTTCAGTTTGAACTAAGAAAAGGTCCACCTTCTTCAATATTGTTTTTGTCAAAAACCTAAACCATCGGTATCTTCTAAACGAGCGCTCAGAAATTCTACCGTTTATAAGAAGTACCGAAACACCCTCAAC
Organism: Candidatus Aminicenantaceae bacterium; assembly: GCA_041862375.1. GTDB lineage: Bacteria > Acidobacteriota > Aminicenantia > Aminicenantales > Aminicenantaceae > WVZL01. Next base: position 70,583 of record JBGVTE010000141.1, on the reverse strand, counting down.
TTTTGCGATTCTCAAAAGATTTGGCCAAAATTCAGACTCAGTCAGAATTAATACTTTAGGAGTGAAGGTTTTGAAAAATTTCTTGACTACGGGTACAAAGTCCAAAGGAATAAAAAAGATATTATCTACTTCTCGAAGTTTTTTTTGGGCCATTCGAAAGCCAGTGTTAGTGAGAGAGGAAAAATTTATTGTCCAAGAAGGATGCCTCACTTTAAGTTCTTGAATTAAGTTCTGAAGTGACAGGACTTCCCCCACAGAGACAGCATGAATCCATATTGACTGTTTTTGATTCCTTTCCTCTGGCAAGTCATAACCCAATCTTTTCTTGAGGTACAATCCTTCTCCCCTCAATAAAGTTCTTTTGAAAAAATAAAACGGTATAAGAAAAACCAGTGCACAAGAAAGGAGAAAGGAATAAAAGCAGTACATTTACTTTCGATATACTAACTAAATTCACTGTTGTAATGCAAGCTCTTGGCTAATCAAATTTTTACTATAGTATCACAGGATATTAGTCAGTATTTCTCTTTCTATAATCATTTTCTAATTTTATAAAACAGTAAATATAAAGAAAAACAATTGCTTTAATGAGATAAACTTTGATAATCTAATTAAACCATATTTATTTAACTAAAAATACTACTAGTCAGACTTAGAAATTGAAAGGACAAAGAAATGGCTGAAGAAAAAGAAGAAAAAAACGGAGTAAAAGAGGACAAAAAAGAGAAGAAAGAGAAGCAAGTAAAAAAGACGAAGGAAAAAAAAGAAGATAAGAAAGAAATCAAGGAGAAAGAGGAAGCGATCCCAGAAGAAGAAAAAGACTCAAAAAAAGCGAAGGAAGAGGCTAAGGCAAAGGAAGAAGAAGAGAAGGAAAAGAAACCTGAGGAAGAGAAGCGCGTTGAAGAAGCGGAAGCTCCTCCGAAAGAAGAAAAACCTCCCAGTCCCCCACCCCCTTCTCCCCTTAAAAAAAAGAAGATAAACAAGATGGATTTAGCTGAGATTGAAGAAAAACTCAAGGAAGTTAGAGAAAAAATGGGCGGTTTTGATTCAAAGTATGCCCAGCATTTGTTAAAAAGAAAAGAGATTCTGGAAGCACTTAAGAAATAAAAAGCACAAAAGACTCAATCTTTAAGCTACGTTTAAATCATTTTTCTAGAAAGTAATTTTACTCTTAAACGAAAATAAGGGATAAGAATCAGGAGTATTCCGAATAGAGAAAAGAAATAGACTCTATCTACTCCCTTCTCGATATTGTGGGCTAAAAGAATGATACTTCTCTGGAGATGGATAAAAATTAAATTAAAAAAAATTATGGTAAGATAAATGTATTCATTTCTCAAGTTTTTAAAAAGATTCTTATTCTCAAAAACAGGGTATTTGGAACGAACTGAATGCCACTCTATCGAGAAGATTATTCTTGAAACCAACCAAAAACTGATACAAAAAAAGGTTTGTAGCAAAGGGTAAATAAAAAACAAGATTGACTTTTTCATAAATACAGTCTGCTGATTGAAAAAATTAATCCACAGAGGCATATCTTTAGGAAGACGTGGATATGCATAGAAGGCCATGATCCAACCAAGAGAAAGCAGAACTAAATTGGCAATGAGTAGAATTAGAGATGTCTTACTTTTCAATCTTGAAGTATTAGATTAACTACTCTTCCCCAATCATGTCAAATGTATCCTGCTACGAAAGGATCTTAAATTCCAATGGAGGCATTTCCAAATCCTTGATGAAATAAAGCTATTCATATAATATAAGGAGCATTTGGGGATGGATAAATCGGCCATTGAAGATTTAGCCTTCTAGAATCTCTCTTTGAGGTACCCGGCGGAGTTTTTACCCACATGCACTCGCCTAATATATTTGGGGACAATGCGAGCGTGCCTTAAAGCCGCGTACCTCCTCGCTATTGACCACTTCAGCTCTCTCATGAAAAAAAGATGCTTACATCCAATTTTCAGATTTACATAATCCTATTTTTTTGATAGTATTATAAAGCAAATTCAAAGGAGAAGTTTCTTGTGCTAGATAAAGAAGAAAAATTAGAAATTATTAAAGAGTACAAATTTAATGCTTCTGATACCGGTTCACCAGAAGTTCAGATAGCTCTCATGACTCATAAAATAAACTACCTCGCCAAGCACTTCGAAACGCACAAAAAGGACTTCCATTCTCGAACCGGTCTTATGAAACTCGTTGGTCGTAGAAAGAGATTGCTGGAATACTTAAAAAGAGAAGATGTCAAAAGATATGAAAACCTGATTAAAAAGCTCAAGCTTAGAAAATAATAATTCACTTCAAGGATCAATATGTTCCACAGAGCAAGTCTTGAAATAAATAATCGTACTCTGTCTTTAGAAATCGGCAAAGTTGGAAAACAAGCTGATGGAGCAGCACTAATCCGGTATGGAGATACCATCATGTTTGTCTCCGCTACTTCGAAGAAAGAGATAAAGGAAGAAAAGGCTTTTCTCCCTCTAATTGTTGATTATCGTGAGAACACTTATGCTGCAGGAAAAATCCCTGGAGGCTTTTTTAAACGAGAAGGCAGGCCATCAGAAAGAGAAATTCTTGTAAGCCGCCTTATAGACAGGCCGATAAGATCTCTATTTCCCGAAGGCTATTTTTATGACACCCAGATAGTAGCACTTCTGCTTTCTGCTGACCTAGAAAACGAACCAGATACTTTAGGCATCATCGGAGCTTCTACCGCGCTCTACTTATCAGACATCCCTTTTTCGACACCTATAGGAGCAGTAAAAATTGGCCTGATCAACAATGAATTTGTGATTAATCCAACAGTTAGTAAACTCGAAACTAGCCCACTAAACATGGTAATTGCGGGTACAGAAGAGGGAACTGTGATGATAGAGGCCGGAGGAGTTGAAATTGAAGAAGAAAAGATAATAGAAGCAATCAATGTAGCTCAGGAGTCCATCCGTAAAATAATTCAACTTCAGAAAGACCTTTATTCAAAACTAAATATTGAAAAAAGGGAATTTAAAGCAAGAGAAGTAGATCAAGCAAAACAAGAAAAAATTGAAAAACAAGTTAGCACTGCCCTTTTAAAGGGCATTCAGGCCAAAACTAAGAAAACGAGTGAAGGGGAAACAAAAAGAATATTAGATGAATTGATCGAACCTATTCCAGAAGAAAACGAAGATGAAATACGGGAGACTAAGCAAATTTTCTATAATATCCAGAAAAAACTGTTCAGAGAGCACATTTTAAAGAAGGGAAAGAGATTAGATAGCAGGAAGTTTGACGAAATAAGACCTGTATCTGTTGAAGCTGGCCTCCTATCCAGAACTCATGGGTCTGCTCTTTTTACTCGAGGAGAAACTCAGTGTCTGGCTACTGTTACTCTGGGGACTTTTGAGGATGTCCAAAGATTAGATGGATTGGGAGCAGAAGACGAAAAAAGATTTATGCTTCATTATAATTTCCCTCCTTTCAGTGTCGGAGAAGTCGCTTTTTTAAGAGGACCAGGAAGACGAGAGATTGGGCATGGAGCCTTAGCGGAAAAAGCTATCCTTCCTTCCATACCTGATGAAGAAAGTTTTCCTTATACTATTCGTATTGTTTCTGACATTCTGGAATCCAATGGTTCTTCTTCTATGGCTACTGTCTGTGGTGGAGTCCTCTCTCTCATGGATGCCGGAGTTCCACTCTCCATGATTATTGCCGGCATAGCAATCGGATTAGTCATAGAAAATAACCACTACGCAATCCTCACCGATATTGCCGGTCTTGAGGATCACTTCGGGGACATGGATTTAAAAGTTACAGGGACAGAAAAGGGAATCACTTCTATCCAGTTAGACTTAAAGATTCCTTCTATCTCAACTCAGATATTACAAGAAGCGCTCATTAAAGCTAAAGAAGCTCGGCTTAAAGTACTGGCTAAAATGAAAGAAGTCCTCCCATCGCCTCGAAAAGAAATCTCACCCTATGCGCCGCGCATCATCATTTTGGTCATAAATCCTGAAAAAGTAAGTGAAGTCATCGGCCCTGGAGGTAAAGTCATAAAAAAGATTCTCAGCCAAACAAATGCTAAGATAGACATTGAAGAAAGCGGGAAAATAATCATTGCTGCCTCTGATATGGAAGCTGCAGAGAAAGCAAGACAAATGATAAGAGAAATTACAATAGAAGCTGAAGTTGGAAAAACGTATACGGGTAAAATTGTCAGACTCGAGGATTACGGTGCCTTTGTGGAAATTCTTCCTAATATCGTTGGCCTCCTCCACATTTCTGAAATTGCGTATTACCGAATAAAAAACATCAGAGATATTCTTAAATTAGGGCAGACAATCCAAGTAAAAGTCCTTGATATTGGAGAGGACAATAAAATTAAGTTGAGTAAAAAAGCGTTGGAAAAAAATTATCATCGCCGCCCTGATTTCGATAGGCCGCGCCAGAAAAAATCTTACTTTGATTCAAATCAAAACAGCAGAAAAAAGCTATAATCCGTTTACATATAGTTAATTAAAGATGGTTCACATCTCTTCCCATAAAAAGGGTTTCACCCTCATAGAGATGCTGGTCACTATAACCATTTTAGCTGTCCTAGCTGCTGCCATCCTTCCTTTGACTAAGATTGCAATCAAAAGAGAAAAAGAAATTGAATTGAGGAGAAACTTGAGGTTAATGAGGGAAGCTATCGATGTTTATAAAAAAATGGCTGACGAAAAAAAGATACAAGTAGAAGAAGATACCGAAGGCTTTCCTCCGGATTTAGAGACTTTAGTCAATGGGGTCCAGGTCCCAGATCAAACAGGAAAGTCTTCAAAAAAAGCTGTTAAGTTTCTGAGACGTATTCCTAAAGATCCTATGACAAATTCCTATGATTGGGGGTTAAGGTCATATCAGGATGATCCTGATTCAGACATTTGGGGTGGAGAAAATGTCTATGATGTATTTACCAAGAGTTCAGGCACTGCACTTGATGGAACCAAGTATAAGGACTGGTAAAATATCATATCAAGATGAGGCCGATGCAAAATAAAAACGGTTTTACCCTCATCGAAATACTAATTGTTTTTACCCTAATCGGGATTCTCGTTGGACTGGGACTTCCTCAGTACAAATACGCTACAAAAAAAGCTCGAGAGACTGTGTTAAAAGAAGACCTTTTCCAGATGAGAAAATTAATAAATCAGTATTATGCTGATAAAGGAAAATACCCCCAATCTCTTCAAACTCTAGTTGACGAAAATTATCTCAGAGCTATCCCTGTTGATCCTATGACAAAATCTTCAGAAACATGGGTGGCAAGTCAAGAAATTCCAACTGAAGATGAGCTCTTGACCGACTTCCAGCCCGGGATCACAGATGTTCATTCTGGCTCTGATCAAAAGGCTTTAGATGGGACATCCTATAATACGTGGTAGTCCAAGCCAATTATTTACATTGCCTATTGAGAACTAATGCTCTATCGAGAAGGATACACCATAATTATCTTACTCATTGCAATCTCAGTGCTGAGTATCGGGCTTTTAGTAGCAGTTCCAATTTGGCAAACACAAATCCAGCGGGAAAAAGAAGAAGAGCTGATTTTTAGGGGAAAGCAATATGTCGAAGCTATCCGCCGTTATCAAATAAGACACCCTGGAAAATTTCCTAAAAATCTTGATGAATTGGTTGAAGAAAAATGTCTTCGGAAACTATTTAAAGATCCAATTATGGAGCATGGAGAATGGAATCTTATTCTACTTTCTCAAGGACTATCTATCAAAAAAGAACAATCTGCTCAAAAAGTTCTCGTAGCTCCGCCTAAGGCTCTCTCTTCTATTGCCAGTCCAAATATTATTGGCATTGTGAGCTCATCCACTAAAAAATCTATAAAAATTTATCAAGACCAGGAAACCTATGATAAATGGCTTTTTTTCTATGGCAAAGATCCTCAAAAGATGCCTGAGATAGTCTACTATGGCAAAACCGAAAAGGACTGATGAATTCTATTCTTATAATTGCAGGTGAAAATTCAGGGGAAAAATACGGCGCAAGCCTTGTCCATCAGTTTAAAAAAATAAACTCCTCTTTTACTTTCTTCGGTATAGGGGGAAAACACATGGCATCTCAAGGAGTAGATATAATCTTTCCAATGGAGGAACTGGCTGTCATTGGAGGAGTTGAAATTATCTCCCATCTTCCCCGGATAAAAGCAATTTTTTCTCGGATGGAGAAAGAAATAGCAGAACGAAAGCCTGCTGCTTCAGTACTCATAGACTCCCCTGATTTTAATCTCCGACTTGCGAAAAGACTAAAAAAGCTGTCTATTCCTGTCCTTTACTACATAAGTCCAACTATTTGGGCATGGAGAAAGGGAAGACTAAAAACTATAAAAAAAACCATAGAAAAGATGTTAATTATTTTCCCCTTTGAAGAAAAAATCTATAAATCCTGGGGAATTCCTGCCTCCTATGTAGGACATCCCCTAAAAGAATGGGTCAAGACTGATCTCACCAGACAAGAATTCTTTAGAAAATATGGGCTGGATTCTCAAAAAAAGCTCATCACTTTACTTCCAGGAAGCAGGAAAAGTGAATTAAAGTACCACATGCCAGTGCTTATTAAGGCGGCTAATAAAATAAAAAGGGAATTCCAGACTCAGTTTGTCCTCGTTTTAGCTGAAAATCTTGAGGCAGGAGTAGTGCAAAGCTTTATTCCTCAAGGCCCTGATGAATTAAAAATTCTGATTGAGGACAACTACAACGCACTTGCCTGGAGTGACCTCGTCCTCTCAGCTTGTGGAACTGCTAATCTCGAATCTGCCCTTTTAGAAACTCCATTAATTTCCTTCTACCGCCTTTCTCCCCTCACTTACTATGCAGGTGTAAAATTCATCAGGATTAAAAATTACAGTATTGTGAATATCCTCGCAGGGGAAAAAATCATACCTGAATTAATTCAGAGGGACTTTACTCCAGAAAACATTCTCCAAGAAGCAAAGGAAATTTTATCCTCTGAAGAAAAAAGATTAGAAATGATATCAAATTTCTTAAGAATAAAAAAAATCTTAGGGGAAAAAAAAGCCTCTCAAAATGCTGCCATTGAATTGGAAAAGCTCACCAGAAAGTAACGTAAAACTCGTTTTATCTCAACACGCTAAGGACTTCTAAAGCCAGCTCGTATTTGCCAAAGGGAGGACTTATCTGGACTCCCTGGATGTCTTTTTTTATAGCAGCCAGCGTTTCTTGGGCAATAGTAACACCCTCCTCTCTTGCCCTTTTAGGACCTTTTTCTTGAGCTCTTCGTATTCTCTCCATCACTTCTGGAGGGATAGTTGCACCAGGAACTTCATTGTGCATGAACTCAGCATTCCGCAAGCTACTCAAAGGCCAAATACCTGCGAGTACTGGTATTCGGCAGTGGTCAATTCTCTTTAAAAAATTCTCAAGCAGTTTAATGTCAAAAACAGGCTGGGTAATGGCAAACTCAGCTCCTGACTCTACTTTTAATTCAAAGCGAGATATCTCATAGTCAAGATTGATGGCTCCTGGATTTGCAGCCACCCCTACATGAAAACCGGTCGCGTTAGCTAACCTCCTTCCCCCTATATCAATGCCTCTATTGAGAGAGTCTATTACATTTGTAAAGCCAATGGAATCAACATCAAAGACAGCTGTAGCATCAGGATAGTCGCCAAGCTTGGGAGGATCTCCAGTTATTACAAGAATATTATTAATCCCATGGGCATACAAGCCAAAAAGGTCTGACTGCATACTTAATAAATTCCTGTCCCGACAAGCATAATGGAGAATTACTTCCACTGTAGCTTCTCTACTCAGAATAAGAGCCAGTGCCATAGCGCTCATACGAGCACTAGCTCTTGGCCCATCGGGAATATTTACACAGTCAATACCAGAATGTTCGAGTATTCTTACCTTTTCTAAAGCTGCGGAAGGATCAAATCCTCTAGGAGGAACTACTTCTACGCTTACTACAAACTCATTATCCTCCAATTTCCGGGCCATTTTAGATTTGTCTCTCTTCTTGACTTTTTCTCTAACTTCGGGTTCCTCTTTCGGAAGTGTCACGCGCACTACTGTTCTTTTAGGCGGCTGTAGAGCTTTAATAGCCGCTCTCATGGCTTTGATGTGGGAAGGAGTAGTTCCGCAGCACCCTCCTATTATTTTTACTCCGTTAAGTATAAATCTTTTTGCATATTCAGCCATGTATTCGGGAGAACATAGATAAATATTTCTTCCCTCAATTTCTCTCGGCACTCCTGCATTGGGCATAGCTGATAGAGGAATTGATGTTAACCGAGCCATCCTCTCAATGCATTGAAGCATGGCAGCAGGTCCTACGCTGCAGTTTAAGCCAATAATATGAGCTCCCCATTCTTCAAGCTTTTTAGTAAAGATTTCTGGAGTCGTCCCGTATAAGCTGTCACCGTCTTCATTAATAGTCATCTGGGCAACAATAACTAATTCCCGATTTATTTTTTGAATAGCTTTTATAGCTTGATGAATTTCGTTTACATCAGAAAAGGTTTCAAGTATAAAAAGATTCACTCCTCCATCAAGAAGAGCTTCAGCTTGTTCCTCAAAAGCCTCCTCAGCCTCTTGGATAGTAACATGTCCCCAAGGCTCAATCTTTACTCCAAGAGGCCCGATTGAGCCAGCCACAAAAATTTCACATCCTGCTTCTTCTCTGGCGAGAAGAGCACCCTGGCGGTTTATCTCAGCAACTTTATTTTCAAGCCCAAACTTCTTTAACTTATATCGATTTGCACCAAATGTGTTAGTCTCTATAATATCAACTCCACTCTGAACGTAATTGCGATGGACTTCTTTCACGAGCACAGAATTTATGAGGTTAAGCTCATCAAAACAAGCATTAATGTAGACTCCTTTGTTATAGAGCATAGTGCCCATAGCCCCATCGCAAAGGAGGACTTTTTCGCGAACCAACTTTAAAAAGTTATTGTGAATAGTAATCCTCCAAAGAAAATTCTTGAAATAATTTTTTTTAGAATTATAATAGCTCATAATTTAGAAAGTCAATTCTTTCTGTGGAGGAAAAAATGAAGAGAATTCTCTCGATTCTGTTTGTTATTATCTTAACCTTATCAGGAATCTTCGCCCAAGAGGATGAAATTCTTAAGCTCAAAGTAAAAATTATTGAAATACAAAACAAAAATAAACTTGGTTTCAATAATTTCACACTCTGTTCGAACATCATCTCTTTCGCCTCTTATGTCCCCCTTCCTGAGCCAGTAGTCGAGAAAGATGGAACGCTCTTAATTTATTATGAACCTGCCAATGTTTTTACAAGCAAAAAAAACGGGCTCTATGAAATTTGGTATACTCAAGATATGTCACTACTTTCAGAAGAAGGAAAACTTCTCTTCGAAAAGAAAGATGCTTTAAGCTTTCACTACACTACAAAAATACCTATTATGGACCTTTATGCTACAAATACACTTACATTAACTGGCCTCTCCCCAGGAAAATACAAATTCAAAGCGACCTTAAAAGATAAATTAAGGGGCAAAACAGCAATTAAAATTGTTGATTTTGAGATAAGATAAAAATACTCAGCCAAATCTCTTAAATAGCCTCTCTTCAAAGAAGATAGCATTCAAATTTAAAATACATTATTGATTATCTTCCTTTTTGGGCAACTCCGAGAGAATAAAATCAATCTTGTCATAAAGTTTCAACTGGTGTTTACGGACACTTCCGCTTTTAAACTCCAACACAAATAACGCTGGATACTTAGGTGAATAAGACGGACAATCCCCCCCTTCACAGGGAGGAACATCGGTCTCTATGTGCACAATCTTTTTATCTTTATCAAGCCAAAGTATATCTATTGGGAATTTCACGTTTTTCATCCAGAAAGAATGAAACCACTCTTCTTCAAACACAAAAAGCATTGCCTGATCCCAATTTATTCTGTCCCGAAACATTAATCCAAGCCCTCGTTCCACATCTGTTATGGCGAGTTCAGCAGTTAGATCTACTCCATTAGGAAGAAAAATTTTAATAAATTTTCCGGGGGAAGAAACAGAAGAAGTGAGTAAAAGTAAGAGTAAGGAAATCACAAAAAGCAAAGTCTTTTTAAACATATTCGTCATCCTTGGAATCATTTCGTTTCCAAAAAAAAGCTTTTTTCACCTTGTATGAATGACTCTTGGAATGTCTTCGCTCCTGTTCAGATTTTAATGGACTGAAACTAAAGGAACAAAACGAACCGGTAGCAGCCTTTTTTTCTTGAATTTCTTCGCCGTTCTCGTAATCAAAACTAATTCCTGAAACATTGACCCAACAGGGATTATCATCCTTCCTGAAACCTTAAGCTGTTCTTGCAGTTCTTTTGGAACTTTGGCTGGCGCTGCCGTGACAATAATCGCGTCGTAAGGGCTATTTTCCTCCCAGCCAAGAGAGCCATTTCCGATTTCAAAATATATATTCTTGTATCCTAACTTTTTTAATGTCTTCTGGGCTTTAAGGGAGAGAGACCTCAAGATTTCAATGGTATAAACTTCTCTAACTAGCTTAGCTAGAATGGCAGCTTGATACCCGGAACCTGTCCCTACTTCAAGAATCCTCTCATTCCCTTTTAATTGAAGAACTTCAGTCATGTAGGCTACGATGTAAGGCTGGGAAATTGTTTGCCCCTCGCCGATTGGGAGAGGCTCATCCTGATAAGCATAGGCTTGCATATCTTTGGGAACAAATAGATGCCGCGGAACATGACGCACAACCTCAAGAACAGATTTATTTTTAATACTCCTAGCTTCGATCTGTTCAGAGACCATTCTTTCTCTTTCTGCCTTAAAATCTATTCTCATATTAAAAGAAGGTAACGACCATTCCCCTCTGTAAATAAACCAACCCTTATTTCCTTTTTACCATAAAAACAACCCAAGGAGAAATAAATGAACTAGTAAGCTCTAGCAAAATACACAAGCGAATCCGCCTTTTCCTTGCAACGAATACATTTTCCCTGAGTTTTCTCTTTCTCCTTACTTAAAGGAATTACGCGGATAGTTGCCATTGTTTCTTCTTTTATCTTATCCTCGCAGTCCTGATTACCGCACCATAGGGCCTTGATAAATCCTTTTTTAGATTCAATTATATCTTTGAAATCATCATAGTTATCAGTTTGATGAGTATTTTCCTGCTGGAATTCTATATTCTGGTTAAACATAAAACTCTGAATTTCATTGAGAATTTCTTGTACTCTCTTATTTACCGAATTAAAATTAATCGTCTCCTTTTTCCCAGTATTCCGCCATACTGCAAGTACTTGTTTTGCTTCGATGTCTCTCGGGCCAATCTCAATCCGTAAAGGAACACCTCTCATCTCCCACTCAGAAAACTTCCATCCTGGAGTAAATTCTTCTCTGCCATCCAACTTAGTTCTCACATTTTCACTACATAATTTTTCTTCAATAGTCTTAGCATAAGGAAGGACATTCTCTTTCCAGTTGCCAATAGCGATGGGAACAATAATAACTTGAATAGGTGCAATCTTTGGGGGAAATATAAGGCCAGAATCATCACCATGCGCCATGATTACAGCACCAACAAGCCTGGTTGATAATCCCCAAGATGTCTGCCAGACATATCGAAGATTCTGATTCTTGTCCTCGAATCTTATGTTAAAAACCTTAGAAAAATGCTGCCCCAAATTATGGGAAGTACCCATCTGAAGAGCTTTTCCATCGGACATTAAAGATTCAACAGCATAAGTTTCTAATGCTCCTGCAAACCTCTCTCTTTCAGTCTTCTTTCCCGAAACTGCAGCAATAGCTAACTCCTTCTCGACAAACTCTCTGTACATGGAGAGAATCATCAATGTTTCTTTCTGAGCTTCCTCAAAAGCAGCATGAGCGGTGTGTCCTTCTTGCCAAAGGAATTCTGTTGTTCTCAGAAAAGGCCTTGTCACTTTTTCCCAACGCACGATATTTGCCCACTGGTTAATTAATAAGGGCAAATCTCTCCACGATTTGATCCATTTTGAGTACATACTGCAAATAATGGCTTCTGAAGTAGGTCGGACAGCTAGCCTTTCTTCTAAATCTTCCTTGCCTCCCTGGGTTACCCAGGCAACTTCAGGTGCAAATCCTTCTACATGCTCAGCTTCCTTCTGTAAAAAAGTCTCAGGAATCAAAAGCGGAAAGTAAGCATTTGCGTGACCAGACGCTTTGATCCTTTCATCCATGAGGCGCTGAATGTTCTCCCACACAGCATAGCCATAAGGGCGGATAACCATCATACCTTTTACAGGGGCATAATCAGCCAGCTCCGCTTTGCGGATTACTTCAACATACCACCTTGAAAAATCTACACTCTTTGGAGTCAGTTGCTTAACAAACCTATCATTCTTATTCACTTCAGTCTCCGATTTCTCTATTCTGAAGTAATTCTATCTGCCAGCTCATTTTTTGTCAAGAATGTTGCTAACTACTTAATTTTTAATGAGTTAAATTCAAAATATAAAGCTACATTCCTTATCTCAAATTCCCCATCTAGATCAGCACGAATAAAATCAGAGGTGATGCGAATTAAAGAAAAATTCACCCCTATATTCATCCGAAAAGGCGATTGACCAGTATAGAATATTAGGTCATTATAGCTCCCTATTTAACATGAAAAATAATTGAAAAAAATCACCGTGTTTAATCCAAAATCAAAGACAAAAGAATGAAAGCAGACCCTCAGCTAAAAATATCACCTTTACCGATGAACACATTTAATAAATATTCACCCTATGATTCATCCATAAAGGCGATTGACCAGTTAGAATACCTTTGTAAAAATCATTTACTCCAATGAGTACACAAAAATTTATCCAACTTCCTCTGAATAAGGTGACTATTAAAAGAGGAAAGCAAGAGCGAAGTTTCGAACTGCCTGTACCTATCGTCGTCTCAGGAGTCGATGCCAAGGGAAATTCTTTTCAGGAACAAACCATACTATCCTCCATAAGCTCATTTCAAGCTACTTTCGAGCTTAATTCTGGAGTGACGATAGGCTCGAAAATAGACCTATGCCTTGATATCCCTAAAACTCTTATTCTAGAAAATAGACTTAAACTTGCCCTCACAGGTGCAGTAATTTTTGTCAAAGTAGCAGCAAACAACAATAAAAAGCAGCAGATATCTGTTCGATTAGATAAAAAATACAAAATCCATCCTTCATCTCCCAAAACTAATTAATCTGAATTATTCATAAAAACTGACGAGATCTCTGTTTATTTTCAATGATATCTGCTTCTCTAGACAAAATTTGTGACTAAAATTGGAGAGGGTCCTATTTTTATATTTACACTCCCAGAAAAAAAGATATAATTAATTGAAGTAATGGTTGCTGAATTGAATAAAAAATTACCAGAAAAATAGAACAGTCCCCAATTTCGACTCTTGAATAATCCAGGCTAATCAAACTTCATAATTAAAAGAATCTCCAGAATTTAATATCCTTATTCCCTTGACAATAAACATTTGTTTTTATAACATTATCCGCGAAAACAAAAAGGGTAAGTAAGATTAATTTTAATACATTTGAGGAATATTAAGTGAGTTAATATTATGAGAAAAGAAAAATCCCAGCCCGAAATGAAAAAAATTATTGATACTTTAATTTTCTGTCCTTCAGACTTGATCCTCTCCGGCATAACTAAGGCTTTAGATATTGCTTCTGATATAAAAATTGTTGGCATCGAAAAAGGAACTATTGATTCATTCATGGAATCCATAAAAAAACTAAAGCCTAATATTGTCCTTTTTGCATACACCGAACCTTTGCCTAATATTAGAGAAATCTGTAAAGCAATAAGAGAAATTGCGAAGGTCCAAACAAAACTTCAGCTACTGCTATTAGGAAATATTCCTTCCCATGAGGAAATTGTCAGCCTCATGAATGCAGGAGCAAGAGGCTACTTTGATTTGAATGACCCTGCTGATCAGCTGCTTGAGGCAATCCGGAGTATAGAAAAGGGAGAGATATGGCTTCCACGGGATAAAATGAGCAGCATCATGGACCGCATCATATCAGTAGTCGGAAGGGACTTAAAAGAGAAAACTCTGGATCAACTTACTCCAACTGAATTTCAAGTACTAAGGCTGATAGGCCAAGGCAGAAGTAATGATGAGATAGCTCAATCTCTCTTTATAAGCAAAAATACTGTAAGGTCTCATATAAAAAGTATTTATGCCAAGCTCGATACTCATAGCCGTCTCCAACTTGCACTGTATGCCATTAACTCTGCCTTATTCTAACTCCATTAATAATAAATTAGAGGTAACCATGTCAAAAACACCCAAACCTAAAAAAACTTCTCTTAAAAATGATCTAGTAAAAGGTCTTGCCACTTTTGAAGCAAAAGTAAATCGCCGTAAAGAGTGGCGGTTAGACCTTCCTCTTTCTGCTATAGTAGAAGGAACACTTCCCCAGGGGAAAAAATTTAAAGAATCCACAACTTTGAAGAATATCAGTTCTAAGGGAGCATATTTTTGTCTCGACTCAGGACTACTTGTTGGCTCAAAAGTAAATTTAGTGATAGATCTTCCTGTAGAACTTACTGAGGGGAAAAAATTTAAACTCTGTCTCGGGGGGATAACTGTCAGGCTCGAAGATGTTTCTACTGGAAAAATAGGAACACCTGAAAGAGGGAAAAAACAGGGTGTGGCAATCCGTTTTTCAAAAAAATTTAAAATTATTCAAGAAGATAAATTAAAATTGAAAAGTTAGTTTGAAATTTTAACTGTCAATATTTCACCCTCTTTCCCCACTATTCTCTTTATTTCCGTTAAAATGTCTTATATCATTCTAATAATAACCTAATGTTAACAGTAGCTTTAACAGGAGGAATTGCAACAGGAAAATCTGTAGTGGCAAAGACTCTAGAAAATTTAGGCTGCTATATTCATCATGCGGATAAAATTGCTCATCAGCTAATGGAGCCTGAAAACCCAGCTTGGAAAAAAATTGTCAATCACTTCAGTAGAGAAATCCTTAATCCTGACAAAACAATAAACCGAGCGAAACTAGGCACCATTGTTTTTAAAAGAGAAAAAGATAGAAAGTTTCTTAACAAGATCATTCATCCCCTTGTACTTCAAGAGAAAAAGAAAACCATTGAAAAACTTAAAAAAGAGGGCCGTTATAAAATCTTTATTTCTGAAGCTGCTTTAACCATAGAATCTGGCTTTACTACATTTTTTGATAAAATTGTCGTAGTCTTTTGCAATGAAGAAATCCAGATAAAGAGGTTAAGAGAAAGGGATAATATCAGTCGAAGTGAAGCTTTAAAAAAAATGAGCGCACAGATGTCATCAAGAGAAAAATTAAATTACGCAGACTATACTATTGATACCTCAGGCTCTATTCAAAGCACGATTGAACAAACAGGACGTGTGTTCAGAATTCTGATGTCGGACTATGAATTAAAATGTGGGATTACATGCATGAAAGAAACTAAAAGAAAAGCATAAAAATAAATCAAGGGCAAAAGAATCTTTTTATTCTGGAAACAAGGCAGCAGCAAGAAGAGGAATCATTATCTCGTGGTGCCCAATAAAATAGAAGCCCTTCCCCCCCTCAGCCACAGGTCTTTTAACAACATTCTGGTAAGGACGATAGTGGCGGATAAAATCAAAAACAGCAGTTGTAAAATCTTTAACATGTATGCCTTTATTCCTGACAAAAGTTAAAGCTTTAAGAAAAACCTCAGGCAAAATAACAGCAGAACCAATATTAACGAAAATTCCTCCATCTGAAAAGTTTTCTAGCAGAGAACAAAAAAGAAAAAAATCCTTAAGGGAGGTTTTCCCCAATGCTTCTCCCTTAGTTGTAGGATGGAAGTGGATAGTATCTGTACCAAGAGCAACATGTACTGTGACAGGTATTGAGAGTTCATAGGAGGTGGCTAAAAGACTTACATTTTTATAGGGAAAATCAGAAGCAGCTAACATTCTTCCCACAGCCTCTCCCAAGCCAAGCCCTTCCTCTGCTCCTGCATTTATAGCCTTGTTAAGCATCTCTCCTGTTTCTTGAGCCATGCCAAATTCCCCCTCTCTCAGCTGACTGTCTACATCTTCAGAAGTTTTACCGTTAAAGGCAACCTCAAAATCGTGAATTATAAAAGCGCCGTTGAGAGCCAGGGCTGTTATCCAGCCTTCTTTCATCAGATCGATTAACACAGGATTCAACCCTACTTTGATAACGTGTGCTCCTAGCCCAAAAATAATAGACTTCTTCCTATCTCTCGCTCTCTTCATTAACAAAAGGAATTGCTTAAAATCCTTAGCTGCTAAAATGTCAGGAAGGCTCTCTATGAAATGAACAATAGATTTTTCACGGCCTAGTGGATTAGCAAAGTCTTTGATATCCACCTTGCTCTTTCTTAAGCTAAGAGAGTAAGTTCTCAAATTCTTGGGAGATAAAGGTTTATTCTTATATTTATTCATCAACTAATTAATTACATATCCTAACAGGTTCTTTTTAAAAAAAGTATTTACTGTCTCCTGTTTTTAATGGAAAAAAGAAATTGAGAATAAAAAGGCAAGGAATAAAGTCAATCCTTAACGTATTTTTTTCAATTCTTGACCTGGTCGAAATTTAAGTCTTTTTCCCTTTTTAATCTTTATCTGTTTATTTCGGCGGATATCCCTTCCAAAACCTGTCTTTTTAGGTACAACTTTAAAACTGGCAAATCCTCTGATTTCAATTTTTTCTTCTCTTGTTAGAGCCTTTTTAAACGCATCAAGAATTTTTTCAACGATCAATAATGATTTTGCCCTATTGAATTCAGACTTCTTTTCAATGGTAAGGGCAATATCATTCTTAATCATCCCTATCTCCTTTAATTCGTTAAGTATACATTATAACTAATTTATTGAAAATAAAAAGTCAAGATAAATTATTGACTTGCCAATAGATACTTCTTATAATGAGGTCAGATGAGCAAAAATATATTAATCCTTTTACTTGTGCTAATCATTCCTCTGACAGTACATGCCTCTATCTTTAAAATAAATGTTAATGCTCCCATCCATCCCATAACATCAGAATACATTCGTAATACTATTGACAAAGCAGAGAGAGAAAATGCCAGCCTAGTCATCATGTCTCTTAACACTCCAGGGGGACTTGATACCTCCATGAGAGAAATCATAGAAAAAATTCTAAGCTCAAAAACTCCTATAGTAGCCTTTGTGAGTCCGAGTGGAGCTCGATCTGCCTCAGCAGGTTTTTTCATTGCTATTGCCTGCGATATATTTGTGATGGCTCCAGGAACAAACACAGGAGCTGCTCACCCTGTGGGAATTTCAATAACCGGCCAACAAATGGATGAAACCATGGAAGAAAAGGTCACTCATGATGCAGCTTCATATATAAAAACTCTGGCAGAAAAAAGGGGAAGGAATATCAAATTAGCCGAAGATGCTGTCAGAAAAAGTATGTCCTACACTGAAAAAGAAGCCTTTAGAGAAAATCTCATAGATTTAATTGCTAAAAATGAACAGGAAATTATTGACTACTTCCACGGGAAGACAATCAAAAGGTTTAACGGAGAAGAAACCACTCTCGACCTAAAGAGAGAGGAAATCGTCGAGATCCCGATGTCAGCAAGACAGAAATTTTTGCTCACAATTTCAAACCCAAATCTTGCGTACATCCTATTAATGCTGGGACTGCTAGGTTTATATTTCGAATTTTCTAATCCAGGCTCCATTTTGCCTGGAGTTATTGGAGTGATTTGTCTTCTCCTAGCAATTTTTTCTTTCCAGATTCTACCAATTAACTATGTTGGGTTAATATTAATCTTATTAGCTATAGGCTTATTCATTCTTGAGTTGAAAGTGCAGAGCTACGGAATTCTGTCTATAGGAGGAATTACTGCCATGGTCATTGGATCTATCATGCTTGTAGACGCGCCCATACCTGAGTTGAAGCCAAGCTTGAAATTTATCATTCCCGTCGCTGTCGGCATTTCACTTATTTTTATATTTTTAATTGTTTTGGCCATCCGGGCTCATATGAAAAAAGCATTTACAGGAAAAGAAGGACTCCTCGGAGAAATAGGGATTGCCCAGACGGATCTCAATCCTGAAGGGAAAGTTTTTGTTCACGGTGAAATATGGGAAGCAGAAGCAAGTGAAAATATTCCAAAGGGTGCAAAAGTAAAGATAACAGAAGTGATGAAGAACTTAAAAATCCGCGTAACTAAAACATAAAAGGACAGCAGGAATCTTCAGGGAAAAGTATAACCTGCGTACATATAAAGATTGTACTTAGTTAAGAAAGAATTTTAAAATTTATGAAAAATCTACCCTTTATAAAAGTAAGACAACAATTAAAATTCGATTTAAATTTTTTGAATATAAATTCTTCTCAAGCTCTCAAGCTACATACAGACACAAAGCCTGAGAGAAGGAGGTAAAAATGATAACATTTCCAGTTATTATTGCCGTTCTCGTGGTTCTCTATTTATTAAACGCGATAAAAATTTTGAGGGAATACGAAAGAGGAGTTATATTCCGTTTGGGTCGCGTCCTTTTTAAACCAAAAGGGCCCGGCTTGATCTTTGTCTTCCCTCCTATTGATCGAATGGTTAGGGTAAGTCTGCGAATTGTTGTTATGGATATTCCGCCTCAAGATGTTATCACTAAGGACAATGTTTCTGTAAAAGTTAATGCTGTAGTATATTTTCGAGTCATGGACCCGCAGAAAGCAATCATTGAAGTTCAGGACTACCTTTTCGCCACCTCTCAGCTTGCTCAAACAACCCTTCGAAGTGTCCTCGGAGAAGTTGAACTTGACGAGCTTCTTTCAGAGAGAGAAAAACTCAATACACAGCTCCAAGAAATTATCGACAAGCACACAGATCCATGGGGAATCAAAGTTCAGCTCGTCGAGATGAAACATGTTGATTTGCCTGATAGCATGGTGAGAGCGATTGCTAAACAAGCTGAAGCGGAGAGAGAGAAAAGAGCCAAAATCATCCACGCAGAGGGCGAATATCAAGCTTCTGATAAACTCACCAAAGCTGCTGATATAATTTCTACCAATCCTCAAGCTCTACAACTCAGGTTTCTGGGCACTCTAACAGAAATAGCCACGGAAAAGAATTCCACTATTATTTTCCCTTTGCCTCTTGATTTACTGAAAGCTTTCACTTATGTAAAGCAAAAGTCTGAAGCAAGCAAAAAGTGAGACAAAAAAACTATAGAGAACTTCAGATTTCAAGCTCTCTACTTGTCTTTATTTTTTTAGGAATGCTCGTTGTATGTATAATCATATTTCTTCTCGGAGTATCAGTTGGGAAAAAGCAAGCTCAAATAACGGCTACATCAGGTGTATCTTCTCCTAAAGAGGTAACTCAAGTAGAGGAAAAAAAGCCCGTTCCTGCTCAAGAACAAAAGGATTTAATTAGCAAAGAATTAGAATCTCACCAAAAATTTAAGGAAGAAGCAAAAAAGCAAAAAGTTCAGCCAGAGAATCTATACTATATCCAAGTGGGCGCCTTTAGTAACAAAGAAGCCGCATTATCCCTAGCTGATCAATTCAAGAAAGAAGGATATCCATGCCTTGTCTCGGAGCCCTTCACTACAGACAAAAAGCCAACTTATAGAGTAAGGATTGGAGGATATGCTACTAAAGAAGAAGCAGCTAGAATAAAAACAAAACTGCAATCATCCTCTAGGAAGAGAAAAGACTATTTCATAATTAAGGGCTAGGGTCGAAGCTTAAGTCACAGTCAAAAAAAAGCAGAAAAAAACTGTATTAGAATTTGAAGATAAAAAAATATGAAATTTTCTTGGCTCTTTTGAGTGGAGCCTTCACTTCTCTTGCTTTTCCAAAATTTAATCTTTCCTTTTTCGGCTGGATTTCTTTAATCCCTCTTCTGTTTATCCTCCTAGAAAAAAAGCCAAAACAGTCTTTTCTTCTAGGGTGGCTCGCGGGTTTCACTTACTATGCACTACTACTTTATTGGATACCTTACGTTCCTGCACATTACGGGAATCTTTCTCTTGGGTTTAGTTTTGTCATATACATTTTCTTAGTGCTTTTTTTAGGCCTTCTTTGGGCTTTCTTTTCTCTTCTTTTAACAAAACTCTATAGGTCTTTTCCCAAAATCGTCTTCCTTCTCATTCCTTTCCTTTGGGTCTCGATGGAATATATCTTAACCTATGCTTTCACTGGCTTCCCGTGGTGCCTTTTAGGCTACAGCCAGTATAGAAACATTTATTTCATCCAACTTGCTTCCATTACTGGAGTCTACGGCCTTTCGTTCTTCCTTGTCCTCCTCCAAAGTATGTTCATTTTCTCAATTAAATTCAGGAAAAGATATCCTTTCTTTGTAGCCCTGGGCCTAATCCTTTGTATTCATCTGGGAGGGCTTTTAAGCCTTAAAGAGATATCTCCTGACAAAACTACCTTCAAAGCTTCTGTTATCCAGGGAAATGTTTCTTCTGATATCTACTGGGATCAGATATCGACACAAGAAATATCAGAGCTATTTAACAAACATCTTGAACTTAGCCGAAATTCTCTTGAGAGAGGAGCCGAATTAATCATCTGGCCAGAATTTTCTGTCCCACTCTGTTTTAGCTGTCCTGAAGGAATCTACGTCAACTTTAAGGAAAAACTGTTTAAATTTGTCAAAGATACAAGCTGTACACTTGTCCTCGGTACTAATGAAACAAATATCACCGAAGAAAAAACTTCCTACTACAACACTGCTATTTGTCTAGGTCCAGGCCAGTCAGCTAACCACTACTATAAAATGCACCTTGTCCCCTTCGGAGAATACACTCCCTATAAAAAAATATTCTTCTTTATAGAAAAAATGACTCACGCTATCGGAGATATAACGCCTGGCAATGAACACATTCTCCACCAGTTCAAAACATTAACATTCGGTTCTCCTATATGTTATGAAATAATCTTTCCCAATCTTGTACGAAAATTCTCTAAAATTGGAGCAAACTTTATTGTTACTATCACCAATGATGGCTGGTACGGAAAAAGCTCTGCTCCCTATCAACATTTTTCCATGGCAGTGCTCAGAGCCATTGAAAACAGACGCTATCTTTTAAGAGCAGCCACAACAGGAATCAGCGGTATTATCGATCCCTATGGTCGAATCCTTTCTCAATCTGAACTTATGACCCAGACTTTTATACTCGGGGACATCACTCCTTCAACAAAAAAATCAATATATACACAACTCGGTGATGTACTTCCTCTCGTAAGCTTGACTTTAACAATAATATTCTTTATTCTTGCTGTAATAAAAAGAAAAAAATGAAAGAAACAGAAGCCACAATCCAAGAATACTTCTTCAAATTCGAAGAATTAAGAGGCTTTCTTTGACTTTTCTCACAAGAAAAAAGAAATTGAGGGTATAGAAAAAAAACTTTTATCCTCAGAAATTTGGCAAAATCAGAAAGAACTCCAAGCCCTCCTCAAAACAAAAAAAAGGCTAGAACGAGATGTCGAACTCTATACAAAGCTTAAAGAAAAAAAAGAAGAACTCGAAGTTCTCATTGAGCTGGAAAATGAAGGAGAGAGTATTGAAGAAGAAATAAACAAGGTTCTTGTAGATTTTGGAAAGAGGCTTGCTGAAGCAGAACTTCAAACACTTTTCTTTGAAGAGGACGATTCCCTAAACGCTATTCTTACCATTCATCCAGGTGCAGGAGGAACTGAATCCCAAGATTGGGCCCAGATGCTTTTGAGGATGTATTTGAGATGGGCTGAGAGGAAGGGGTATAAAATTGAAATTCTTGATACTCTTCCGGGTGAAGAAGCCGGTCTGAAGAGCGTTACCGTTCGAGTAGATGGAGATTATGCCTATGGGCAATTGAGTCAAGAATCAGGGATTCACCGCCTTGTGAGGATATCTCCCTTTGATGCCAACAGAAGAAGACATACCTCTTTTGCTGCCATTTTTGTTTACCCTGAGATTGAAGAAGATATTGAAATTGAGATAAATCCTGAAGATTTGCGGATTGATACTTTCCGCTCTTCTGGCCGAGGTGGGCAGCATGTCAACGTCACAGACTCAGCAGTAAGAATTACTCACATTCCCACAGGGATAGTTGTGCAATGTCAGAATGAAAGATCCCAGCACAAAAATAAAGCTTCAGCCATGAAGGTTCTTAAAGCTCGGCTCTATGAATCGGAAAAGAAAAAACAGCAAGAAAAGTTTGAAAAAATTAGTGATTCAAAATCTGATATCGCTTGGGGAAATCAGATTCGTTCATATGTCCTTCATCCGTACCGAATGGTAAAAGACCTTCGTACGAGAGTCGAAATCGGGGATGTAGATAGAGTACTTGATGGGGATATTGATGAATTTATTAAAGCTAGCCTTCTCAGGAGAAAAAGCTGCGCGTGAGCAGTGAATAATAAAATAATTTACGAAAGACAAGAGATGGACTTGAAAAGCGTTCAGAACAAGCACGCTAATTCAAATGGAGACATTATGATTAAAAGCGAGGATTTACTTTATGTTATCCTTAGATTCTTCCCAAATTTTGTCCATCTCTTCTAAACTTGCTTCACCTAGCTCTTTTTTTTCTTCTTTCAATTTCTTCTCTATGTATTTAAACCTTTTAATGAATTTTTTATTGGAAAGTCTCAAACAAATTTCAGGATTTATACCGAGTAAACGAGCCACATTAGCCAGAGAAAAGAAGACATCTCCCATTTCTTGGGATATTTGCTTTCTATCGAGTGATTCAACTACCCTTTCCAATTCAAAAATTTCTTCCTTCACTTTCTGAAGTGCATCTAAAGGTTTACCCCAATCGAAACCATAGTGTGAAACAAGCATCCCCATCTGAAAAGCAGCCTGAAGAGAAGGAGCTGATTTAGGGAAACCATTAAATACAGATTCTCGCTTCTTCTCTTCCTTTTTGCTCTTTAGCCATCCATCATAAACCTCTCTTGCAGTTGCTTTTTTTGTATCACTAAAAACATGGGGATGCCGGCGAATCATTTTCTTATTAATTCCTTTTAAAACATCAACAACAGAAAACTTACTCCTCTCTCTATAGATTTGAGCTAAAAAAACTATTTCCATTAGTATGTCCCCGAGTTCCTCGGCCAGGGAAACGGGGTCGTCAACAGTAACCGCCTCTACTGCTTCATAGACTTCAGATAAAAAATAATTGACTATCGATCTCTCATCCTGCTCCCTGTCCCAGGGGCATCCCCTATCGCTACGTAAAGTCTCAATGAGATGGACTAATTGCCCAAATTGTTCTCCTGCCCTCTCTGCATTTTTCATCTTCTCATCTCCTCCGGAAAGCATTCTCAACTCCATGAAAGGAAAGCATATTGTCTGCAACAAATAAAAATGAATCAAGCGAGGTGATTGAGAAAACCGCCTGGAGAGAAACTCGAGCATAGGATTTAAAACACTCAGCCTGATCCATCCTGATTCCTTTCGTAATGGAAAACGAAATAACCATGCTCCCTTGAATTTTATGAGAGAAAATTGTAAGATTTTTTATCAATTTAATAACAATAACGTAAGCAAAGATAAATTTCAATCTGGACTCTCTGAGGAAAATTCCATTAAGGGGTAATTAATGACAGAAAAAAAAGGAAAAAATCAGAAGGCAAAGAAAGGAAAAATTGAAGAAAAAAAAGAATTCCTTCCTCCATTAGATTTTAGCTCTCTTGCTTTCCCCTTTTTTACTCAAGCCTTAATAAAACTCGGCCAAGCTGAAGATCCGATAACCAAGAAGAATGAAGTAAACCTGGAATTTGCCAAGCGATTGATAGATCTTCTTGACCTTTTAAAGGATAGGACAAAGGGAAATCTAAAACTAGATGAAGAAAAATTTTTGAGCGCAAGCCTCCACCAGTTAAAAATGATCTACATGGAAAAAGCAAAGATAATCAAGTTATGAATTCATGGAAGCCATAAAAGGGCTCGAGAATTTTCCTTCTCTTTCCCAAAATACAATTATCACTATAGGAAATTTCGATGGTGTCCACTTGGGACACCAAAAAATCCTCAAATTCCTTGTTGATGAAGCTAAAAAAAATGATCTTTTCTCTCTAGTTCTTACCTTTTCACCTCACCCAGAAAAAATACTTGGAAAAAGTAAAATACAGATGATTCAAACTGTAGACCAAAGGCTAGAAACAATCGAAAATTTTGGTGTTAGTGGTGTCCTTGTCACTCCCTTTGATGAGAACTTTTCCAACCTGTCAAGTCGTGACTTTATCCAAAAAATCCTCATTGACACTCTCCAAGCAAGAGGTGTAGTTATTGGAGAGAACTTTCATTTTGGTAAAAATAGAGAAGGCGACATCACCACACTTCAGACTTTGGGTTCAAAAATGGGCCTTCTAGTCCATGAGATTCCATCTGTCACAAGAAACGGGAGAACTGTAAGCAGCAGTCTCATCAGAAGTCTTCTTTACGAAGGTAAAATAGAAGCAGCAAATTCTTTACTGGGAAGATGCTACGAGGTAGAAGGAAAAGTAATAAAAGGAGAAGCCCGAGGCAAAGCTCTCGGTTTTCCTACAGCAAATATCGAAACCCAGAATGAAATCATTCCCTTGGGAGTTTTTATATCTGAAGTGTCATTAAACTCACAAAAATACTCATCCGTTACTAATGCCGGGTATCGTCCAACTTTTGGCCAGGAAGAGATTCAGATTGAATCCTATATCATAAATTTTAATAAAAACCTGTACGGAAAAAGAATTATACTGAGGTTTATTAAGAAAATCAGGAACGAGATAAGATTTAAAACAACTGAAGAGCTGTCTTTACAGATAAAAAAGGATTTAAAGGAAGCACTTAACTACTTCAAATTAAAAAAAAATTCTTCACATTCAACAGCTTAGTAACTCAAATATTCTGCTACTCTTTGACTAAGCACCTCGATAGATTCAATATTTTATCTCAGAAAGACCTTATTTTTCTATACGCTTTTGGAGGCATTTCATTTTCCGCGGTAAAAATGTCTTTGGGAATGTTTACTACGCTTTTTATTTTCTTGACTTTTTTCCAAATATATAGCATTTTCTTATAGAAAAAATAAGTTCTCCTTCCTTAAAGAAGGGATTTCTCTAGTAGGAGCAATTCATGGAAGAAAAAATAAAGGCAAGAATCATGGATTCCCGCAAAATTAAAAGAGCGATCCATCGGATGACCACAGAAATTATAGAACGCAACCGTAAACTGAAAAATGTAGTCATTGTCGGCATAAGAACACGAGGCATTTACTTAGGGAAGAGAATTTCAAAATTAATAAAGGACTTAGAAAAAGTAGATATCCCAGTAGGAGTTCTAGATATTACCCTCTACAGAGACGATTTTTCTGAGCTTGAAGCTCAGCATATGGTGAGAAAAACAGAAATAAATTTTTCTGTTTCAAAAAAAGATATTCTTCTCGTTGACGACGTGCTTTTTACAGGAAGAACAATAAGAGCAGCTATGGATAGTCTGATTGACCTAGGTCGTCCGAAAACAATTCAACTTCTGGTCCTGATTGATCGAGGACACCGGGAATTACCCATAAGAGCGGATTATGTTGGAAAATTTCTTCCCACTTCAAAGCGAGAAGTTGTTCAAGTAAAACTAAAAGAATACGATAACTGCGATGAAGTGCTCATTACAGAGCCCTCAGGATTGAAATAGGAGAAATAGGTGGCATTCAAGCATAAACACCTTCTGGGAATCCAGCATTTAGCCGCATCAGAAATAATGACAGTATTGAAAACAGCCGAATCTTTTCTTGAAATTTCAACTAGAGAAGTAAAAAAAGTTCCAATATTAAGAGGAAAAACGATTATAAACCTCTTCTTTGAACCAAGCACTCGGACTCGAAGTTCCTTTGAATTGGCAGCAAAAAGACTGAGTGCAGATATTGTTAATTTCAACCGGCAGACAAGTAGTGCGGTTAAGGGAGAAAGCCTTAAAGATACTGTATTAAATTTGGAGGCTATGAATCCCGATGCTTTAATCATCCGCCACTCCTGCGCCGGTACTCCCTACTTCATATCTACATTTTGCCGTAGCAACATAATTAATGCTGGAGACGGTGCTCATGAGCATCCTACACAGGCTCTTCTCGACTCTTTTACTATTCTTCAGGAAAAAAAAAGTATCGAAGGATTGAAAGTTGTAATTGTGGGTGACATTCTACACAGCCGAGTTGCTCGATCCAACATTTTTCTTCTTAAAAAGCTCGGGGCACGTGTAGTTCTTGTTGGCCCTCCTCCGCTTCTTCCTGAGGAATTCAAAAATTTCGGAGTTCAGATTGACTACAACTTTGATCGAGCTGTAGAAAGTGCAGACGTAATCATGATGCTCAGAATTCAACTAGAAAGACAGCAAAAAAATTATTTTCCATCCATTCGGGAATACAGGAATCTTTACAGCTTAACAAAAAAAAGGTTCAGACGAGCCAAAAAGAATGCCATAATTATGCATCCGGGTCCCGTTAACAGAGGTGTCGAGCTTTCAACAGAATTGGCTGATTCTGCAGAATCAGTTATCCTTAAGCAAGTTGAAAACGGGATTGCGGTAAGGATGGCAGTTCTCTACCTTTTACTAGGAGGAAAAGAAAGTGAGGCTACTGATTAAGAATGGAAGAGTAATCGACCCTGCCTCAAAGAAAGACGATACTCTCGATATCCTCATTGAAAAAGGGAAACTCATAGATATAAAAGCAAAAATTAGTCTAGATAAAGTAAAAACCATAGATGCATCAAGACTTGTAGTTGCACCTGGATTTATTGATATGCATACTCACCTGAGGGAGCCTGGCCAAGAAGAAAAAGAGACAATAAAAACAGGATCTTTAGCTGCAGCCAAAGGAGGATTTACCTCAATACTCTGTATGCCTAATACTGAACCTGTAAATGACAATCGAGGAGTTACAGAATACATTATTTCAGAGGCAAAAAGAGGAGCTGCAGTTAATGTTTTCCCGGTAGCTGCTATAACTAAAGGACAAAAAGGAGAAGAATTAACCGACATAGCTGATCTCGTTGATGCGGGAGCGGTTGCTTTCTCTGATGATGGTCAACCTGTCCAGAATAGCCAACTTATGCGGAGAGCTCTCGAGTACTCAAGGCTTGTAAACACTCTCATCATCGACCACTGTGAAGATAAGAATCTGAGCGATGGAGGAATAATGCACGAAGGACACTACTCTTATCTTCTAGGTCTCAAGGGCATCCCTTCTTCGTCTGAAGAGATTATTGTGGCTCGTGACCTCATTCTAGCTGAAAAAAATAATGCCCGCCTCCACATTGCTCACTTAAGTGTGAGAGGAGCAGTTAATCTCGTTAAAGAAGCCAAGAAAAAAAAGGTTAATGTCACAGCAGAAGTTACTCCCCACCATCTCTTACTGAATGATTCATACCTCGAAACCTACGATACAAACCTGAAAGTGAATCCACCTATAAGGAGCAAGCAAGACACTCAAGCTCTCATACAAGCTGTTAAAGAAGGAATCATAGACGTTTTTGCCACTGATCATGCTCCGCATACTCAAGACGATAAAGATGTTGAATTTGATCAGGCACCTTTCGGAATCAATGGACTGGAAACAGCAGTTTCTCTTATTCTGGATAAATTAGTAAATAAAAACATAATCTCCCTTAATAAATTCATCGAGATGATATCCACTAACCCTGCTCGAATTCTCGGACTTGAAAATAAAGGAAAAATAAGTGTTGGTGCTGATGCTGATTTAACAATATTGAATCTTTACCAAGAGATCACAGCAGATGTTTCCAGATTTAAATCCAAAAGCAGGAATAATCCCTTTCACAAGTGGAAGTTAAAGGGAGCCCCTGCAATGACCATAGTAGGAGGCAAAATCGTCTATCCTTTCTAGCTTAATGCAGAAAAATATCTCACAAATTGAAAAAAAAATCGGATATAATTTCAAAAAGAAAGATCTCTTGTTAAAAGCCATTACTCACAGCTCATACGCACATGAAAGCCAACAGAAAGATGCAACCGATAACGAAGTTTTAGAATTTCTGGGAGATTCTGTACTCGGCTTGGTAATTGCTGATTATCTATGTTCCACATATCCTGATCTCTCCGAAGGCGAACTTTCCAAGCTAAAATCCACTGCAGCAAGCTCTTCAGTCCTTTCTCAATTTGCAAAAAAAATAAGGCTTGATAAAAATATCCTGCTTGGAAAAGGCGAAGAAAAAAGTGGTGGAAGGAAAAAAAGAACTATTTTAGCCGGAGCTTTCGAAGCTGTAGTCGCATCTGTTTATTTAGACGGTGGCATGGAAGAAGCGAAGAAATTTTTGTTGCGCTTTTTAGAGTCTCTGTTTAAGAGAATCAAGGTTGATAAGTTCCTTGTCAATAACTACAAGTCAGCTCTCCAAGAATATTTTCAGAAAGAAAGTCTGCCAGCCCCTGTGTATAAGACTATTGTTGAGAAAGGCCCAGACCACGAAAAGAGATTCATAGTAGAAGTGCTGGCTGATAACAAACCTCTAGCCAAGGCAAATGGACGTTCAAAGAAAAATGCTGAGCAAATAGCTGCCCAAAAAGCACTAAAAAACCTTCTAGGGAAAAAAATTAAAATCTTATCCTCAGAAACATTTCTCTTCAAGAAAAAACGATAATGATTGAATCTTACAGCTTTGGACAAATGGTAATAGGGCGACAAAAATATACTTCTGACCTTATCATTTTCCCCGACAGAATCCATAGCTCTTGGTGGAGAATATCAGGTCACAGACTTTCTCTAAAAGACTTAAAGGAAGTGATCAAAGAAGAGCCTGAAATTATCGTAATTGGAACAGGAGCCGTAGGCCTGATGACAGTAGAAGAAGAAGTAAAAAAGTACGCTCGTGAGAAAGGGATAATCCTCATCATCGAAAAAACAAAAACAGCTGTTCAAAAATTCAATGAGCTCACTTCTACAAAAAAAATAATCGGAGCTTTCCACTTAACCTGTTAAAAGAATTTAATAATGGCAAAGTGCTCAAAATGTAATAAAAGAAAAGCCAAGCGCTATTGCCCTGCCCTTGGAAGCTATTTATGTAGTCTCTGCTGTGGAACGCTCAGGCAAAAAGAGATTCACTGCCCTGCAAACTGCTCATACCTGGCGAAACACATGCCTTACCAAGAAAAGAAAATCCTGGAGAAAAAAGTAAAATCACCAAGAAATTTCATCGAAGAAAAGGACATATTCCAAGACGAAAGATTGGCCTGGCTCGCCCTTCACATAGAAGCACCCTTGAAGGAATACAGTGAAATAAAAGAATCTTTCACCGATGGAGATGCCATCTTGGCCTTAGAATATGCTAAAGAAAAAATTAACAGAGAAGAGCGTCTCATTTTTATTCCAGGCAAAGAAAACACGCCGCAAAATAAGGCAGGTGATGCTGTTTACCATAATATAGAAAAATGCCGGTATGAAAAAAAGATAATCATCCCTGGAGAACAGCATTTTTACAGTAAAGAAGAAAAGATTAAATGCTTAGAACGAATTATTCTTTCTGTGAAATTTTTGGCACGAGGTAACTTTAGAGCGAGAAACTATATCCAGCATCTTATCAGTCGCTTCGAAAAAATAAAGGAATTATCCATCCAAAATAAACTCATCACTACAACTTGAGTTTATGTCCTCTCCATCATCCTTTACTCATAAGCTCGCCTACAAACTCAAGAGAAGGAATGTTACTGCAGACAATTTTAATTATTGCTGCAATCGGGACAGCCAAGATCATACCTGGTATCCCCCATAGCCATCCCCAAAAAAAGAGTGAGAAAAGAACTACCAGGGGGCTCAGTCCTAAACCGTGACCCATCAACCTTGGTTCTATAAAATTCCCTATAGTCATCTGAATTGTCCCCAGAATAATAAGAATCCAAAATGCTGGCCATATGGTTTCAAACTGAAAAACTGCAATAATCACAGGCAAAGCTGTAGCAATAATAGACCCGATAGTGGGAATATAATTCAAAAGAAATGTAAAAAAACCGAAGACTATTGCAAAATCCACTCCAAATATTACCAGTACAAGAGTTGCCAACATTCCAGTGATAAGACTGACTACTGTTTTTATGGCCAAGTATCTCTGGATTTGAGCATCTATTTTCTTAATTACTTCATTTATCTTCAAAGCTCTTCGTCCACTAAAAGATTTTTGAATTTTTGTCTTGGTTTTTCCTCTTCCGGCCAGAATAAAGACGAGAAATACAAGTATCAAAAAAAGATTAGAAATAAAAGAGAAAAAGGGCCCAATAGAAGCTAAAAGAATGGAACCTATTTTATTTATATTTAGTTGTCCCACCCATTCAAGGGGATCCCATTTGGATGGAGCAAGCTTAAATTTTGCCTGGAACGACTCTAATATTGAACTAATCTTTTGGCCATATTTTGGAAACTCAGAGGCAAAAGTCTTGCCGCTGGAATAGAATAAAACTCCTAAAAGATAAATGACAAAAAAGGTAATTAAGAGAACAAAAATAATAGAAATTACTTTAGGAATCCTCAAACGAGTTAGAAAATCTAAGATGGGATACAGGATAAATGAGAGAAATATGGCTAGAAAGAATGGAAAAAGCACAGGTTTTGCAAGTTTTACAACTAACCCTCCAATGAAAACTACAATAATTACAAGAGAGGCTGTTGTTACCTTGCTTCCTTCCATCATATATCGTGGCATCTTCATTATAGTCTATTTGAAAGCTAAATCAAAATTTAAATGGAAAGCATTGATAAAACCGTGATGAAATAAAGCTATTCACAAATATCTCTTACAAGTGTGGTTAACCACTTTATTCCAGCCTACCCTCTTTAGAGGGGATAAAAATGGAGTAAATATCACCCCCTTTTTCATCTTGCTAGATTATTGACCTACCACTTTGCCTGTATAATATTACTGTATAAACCTAGGAGTAAGACGTGAGATTTAAAATAATTAAGTGCTCTATGGCTCTCTTATATGAATATCAAGAAAGGTAACACCTTAAAGAGTACAATGTCTATAAATGTTCTCATTGCCGAAGATGATCATGTATCTCG
Organism: Candidatus Aminicenantaceae bacterium; assembly: GCA_041862375.1. GTDB lineage: Bacteria > Acidobacteriota > Aminicenantia > Aminicenantales > Aminicenantaceae > WVZL01. The sequence continues at coordinate 39,568 of JBGVTE010000141.1, read as the reverse complement.
TAGAATGCTCGAGAAGACCATCAAAGAATGGGGGTACAGAGTTATTCCTACCAAAAATGGAGAGGAAGCGTGGGATGCCATAAAAAAAGATGACATTCGCCTTGCTATATTGGACTGGATAATGCCAGGAATTGACGGGCTCGAACTTTGCCGACGAATTCGTCAAAAGAGCAGGGAAAAATATTCAAAATATACTTATATTATTTTACTGACAGGAAAAGATCAGCAAGAGGACATCATTGAAGGACTTACAGCAGGAGCTGATGACTATTTGATCAAGCCCCCTAATTATGTTGAACTTAAAATTCGACTTCAGAATGGAAGACGAATTATTGAACTAGAGGAAAGCCGGCTCCAGCTATCGCTCTATGACAGTCTTACAAATCTGTGGAATCGAAGCAAGATATTCGAGTTTTTCGAAGAAGAGTTAGAACGAAGTTCAAGAGAAAAGACTCCCGTTGGCGCAATAATGGTTGATGTTGATAATTTTAAAAACATCAACGATTCGTATGGTCATTTTACCGGAGATACAGTGCTCTGTGAAGTTGCTTCTTGTATAAAAAAGTCAATTCGCCGTTATGATAAAGTTGGACGCTATGGTGGGGATGAAATGCTCGTGATACTCCCTGACTGCAGTTTTGAAAATGTGGTAAACATCGCAGAGCGCCTTCGCCTGTCCATCTGTAAAGAAAAAATAAATACTCAATCTGGACCTCTTAAAGTAACAATAAGCATTGGTGGTGCATCATCAGGAAGCTTACCCAAATCATCCTGGAATAACCTCATTCAAAACAGTGACAGAGCTCTTTACTTAGCTAAAAAGCAGGGCCGCAATTGTGCATATATTCTCGAGTCTCTCAATAAGAAGCCAACCAAAAATAAATAAAGGAATTACAATTGTATCTGGAAAATGCAAATGATTTAAACAATATAGTGCAAAAAATATATGACGTGACAGGTTTCAGTGCTAAACACTACCGATTATCAACTTTAAAAAGACGCCTTCAACTCAGACTTCATGCCACAAACACAAAAAGCTATAGAGAATATCTGTCATTATTAAAACAAGACTCATCAGAAAGTCATAGATTTTTAAAAGTTTTTACTGTCAATGTAAGTGATTTTTTCCGCGACAAAAGAATTTTTTTATCACTCAAAGAGAACGTCTTACCAGGAATATTAAAAAAAATCAAAAAACAAAAAAGAAAGAGAATGAGGATTTGGTCGATTGGCTGTTCCAAAGGTCAGGAATCCTACTCAATTGCTATTATTCTGAAAGAAATAATAAAAAATAAATACAGAGATGTAAAGATTATGATCCACGCAACTGACATTAACAGGGAAGTTCTTAATCAAGCCATAAGGGCTCAATATAAGAAATCAGAGGTAAAAAATATTCCGCGCAAATACCTGAATAAATATTTCAAAAAAATGAAGACTGATGAATTCAGAATCAACGATAACATTAGGAAATTGGTTAGGTTCAAACATCATGACTTTATTAAAGGAAAATCTCTGGGTAAATTTGATTTGATTCTATGTCGAAATTTATTTATTTTCCTTGAGCCCCAGTTTCAAGAAAAAATGTTCAAGAAAATCTACTCTTCTCTAAAAAATGAAGGTATTTTAGTCTTGGGAACAGCAGAAGCCCCAAAAATTGAAAATTTTTTCAGTTATATTTCCCCGAAAAACCATATATACCAGAAAATAATATAATTTCAGTCTAAATACAATTATAAGAGGTAAAAATGGTTCAAAAGAAAGCAAAATCAACAGAAACCTTTGAGGAATTGTTTAAAAACTTAGGCCAAGATCTTCAATCCTTAAGAAAGCTCGCATCGCATCTCGAAGCAGCCCGCAGAGACCTCCTTACAAAGCATAGAGAAACTCAAGCTTTAAACAAGAAATTATTAGCTTCAGAAGAAGAGCTGAGAGCAATGAACGAAGAATTGGAGGCAACAACAGAAGAACTGAGAGCTTCTAACGAAGAGCTTGAAGCAGCCAATGAGATGCTGCAGCAGCAGTCGCATGATCTTAATAAAAGAGTCAAGGAATTGAATTGTTTATACGGTATTTCTAAGGTCGTCACTAAGCCAGGTATTTCCTTGAATGGGATTCTTCAAGGAGTAGTCAATCTCATCCCTCCCTCTTGGCAGTACCCAGAAATTACCTGTGCAAGAATCACTGTAGAAAATCAAGAATTCAAAACAAAGAATTTCAAACAAACTCTTTGGAAGCAGACGGGTAACATCCTTGCAGACAGCAAAAAAATCGGTACTTTAGAAGTTTTTTACCTAGAAAAAAAACCAGCAAACGATGAAGGACCTTTCCTTAATGAAGAGAGAAATCTGATAAATGCTATTTCTGAACGATTAGGAGAAATCATCGAAGTAAAGCATGCTGAAGAAACAATGCAAAAAGAAAGAGCTTATCTTGATCAATTATTCGAGAGTGCTCCTGAAGCGATTGTAATGGCAGATACTAACGGACATGTGATTCGTGTAAATTCTGAATTCCTCAGATTATTTGGGTACAAGATGAATGAAGTGATCGGAAAGCCAGTAGACAAGTTAGTTGCCTCTGAAAACATCTACGCCGATGCTTACTCAATTACTAAGAAGGTAAGAAAGGGCAGGAAAGTATCTTTTGAGACCTTACGCCGCAAAAAGGATGGAACACCAATAAATGTCTCTCTTCTTGCATCGCCAATTATAGTCAACGGTGAACTTGTAGCTGTGTATGGAATTTACCGGAACATTACTGAACGAAAAAAGGCCGAAGAGGAATTAAGAATTGAGAAAGCCTATCTTGATCAGTTATTCAATAGTGCTCAAGAAGCGATTGCAATGGCGGATATTAATCACGGAGTAATCCGCATAAATCCTGAATTCACGAAATTATTTGGATATACTCCTGATGAAGCAATCGGCGAGTGCATAGATGACCTGATTGCACCCAAGGATCTTGTAGAACAAGCTCAATCCTACACAAAAAACTTGAGCGAAGGTAAAAGCATAAAATTCGAAGATGTACGACGTCGTAAAGATGGATCACTAATTGACGTATCAGTTATTGGATCACCAATTAAAGTAAGCAATGAGCATATCGCTTACTATGCAATTTACCGCGATATTACCGAGCGAAAAAAAGTGGAAAGAGAAATAGCAGAGGCTAAAAAAGAAGCGGAAGAGGCAAACCAGGCAAAAAGTGAATTTTTAGCAAAGATGAGCCATGAAATCCGTACTCCAATGAACGGAATTATCGGGATGACTGACCTAGCTCTCGAGAGCGAACCTTTCCCGGAGCAAAAGGAATACCTCGATGCAATAAAATTGTCGGCCAAATCTCTGTTGACAATAATTAACGATATTCTTGATTTTTCCAAAATTGAAGCTAAAAAGATAGAACTTGATGTAATAAATTTTAATCTGAGTGACGCCATTAGTAACACGGTCTCTTCCATGGCTTTACAAGCTCATAAAAAAGGATTGGAACTCCTTTGCTATATTCCTCCTAATATGTCATATAATGTTGAAGGCGACCCCGGCCGCCTCCGACAGATACTAACAAACCTGATAAACAATGCAATCAAGTTTACAGAGAAAGGTGAAGTAGTCGTTTCCGTAGAGGAAGAATCAAAGAAAGAAAATGAAGTGTGTTTGCATTTCAAGGTTGCTGATACGGGAATAGGAATTCCAAAAACAAAACAACAGATGATATTTAATGCTTTTTCTCAAGTGGACGGTTCAATGACCAGACAATATGGTGGAACAGGGCTTGGTCTTTCAATATCATCTCAATTAGTAGAACTCATGGGTGGACGAATTTGGGTTGAGAGTAAAGTCGGAAAAGGGAGCACATTTCACTTTACTCCCCGGTTTGATATTAAGAAAGGGACAGGAGAAAGACTTATTCCCACAGAACTCAAAAACTTAGAGGAAATTTCTGTGCTGGCAGTGGATGATAATGCTACTAACCGTCGAATCCTTAAGGAAATGCTCACAAGCTGGCGTATGAAGCCAACATTAGCCAAAAATGGAGTTGAAGCATTGACCACTATGAAGAAGGCCATGAAGATTGACAAGCCATTCACTCTTATTCTTACAGACGCTAATATGCCTGGAATGGATGGATTCACACTTGTAGAAAAAATCAACCAGGATTCAACATATGCACAAGCTGTAATTATGATGCTAACTTCAGCAGGGAATCGTGGCGATGCTGCTAGGTGTCGACAATTAGGTATCGCGGCCTATTTAACAAAGCCAATAACACAATCAGAGCTCCTTGATGCTATCAAGCTGGCATTAGGACCAGGGGCCAAAAGAAAAAAAACTTCCCCTCTTATCACCAAGCACTCCATGAGGGAATCTTCACTGGGACTCCATATTCTCTTAGCAGAGGATAACATCGTCAATCAAAAAGTAGCGGTTCGGATATTAGAGAAACAGGGACACAAGGTTGTAGTAGCCAACAACGGTAGAGAAGTTCTTGATTCTTTAGAGAAACAGCCTTTTGACCTTATACTAATGGATGTTCAAATGCCAGAAATGGATGGCTTTGAGGCAACAGATGTGATTCGTAAGAAAGAAAGAAAAACAAAAAAGCACACCCCGATTGTGGCTATGACAGCTCACGCCATGAAAGGAGATAAGGAGCTTTGCCTTGAAACCGGTATGGATGACTATATTGCTAAACCTCTCAAGCCGGAATATCTCTTTAAAGTCATCAAACGGGTGGTCAAAAATTCGCAAAGGAATCGTAAAAGAAATTAAAAACAAGAAAAAATAAATGAACACAAAATCAAAACTTGCAGATATTAGTGACAAATCTCCAATTGATTTGTCCTCTGCCCTTGAAAGAATAGGAGGAGATAAGTCTTTTCTCAAAGAACTCCTTGATATTTACTATGAAGATTTTCAAGAAAAGTTACCAAATCTGTATAAAGCACTAGAGGAAAAAGACTTTAACCAGATTCAAGAACTTGGTCATAGTCTAAAGGGATCGTCTGCGAGTTTAAGCCTTTTATCTCTTCAGGAAGCTTCACTGCACATGGAGATGGCTGGAAGAGAAACAAACATCAAAAAGGCAAAAGAAACACTCTACATTTTGGAAAATGAATTTAAAAGATTAAAGGATTTTCTATCAAAAAAAATCGGGAAGTATATTTGAGCAAAAACCTCTCTACTTATCCTGCCTTATCAGCAAGATCCTGAGCAACGTGTAACGCCCTGAAATAACAGGACAATCAGCAGGCTCTCTCCTTATTATAAATTTTGCCTTGTCTTCTGTTTCACTTTTCTGATTGAATGTACTCCGCTTTTTTATTTATTGATTTTAAAGATGAGAGTTGATATATCAAATACCAGTTAAAAAGTTAATTACATATAAGGAGAAAAAAGATGTTTGACTCTAGTATCTATATTCAAAGGAGAGATCGTTTAAAAGAACAGATAAAATCAGGTATGATTCTTTTTTGGGGGAATGAGGAATCTCCTATGAATTATCCACAAAATCCTTACCACTTCAGACAGGACAGCACTTTTTTGTATTTTTTTGGCCTTGATTTTCCCTCTCTTGCAGGTGTTATAGATATTGATGACAATAAGGATATCGTTTTTGGGGATGACGTGGATATCGAGGATATCATCTGGATGGGTTATCAGCCTTCTTTAAAAGAAAGAGCTGAACAATCAGGAATTAAAAATACAGTACCATTGGATCATCTGGAAATGACAGTAAAACAGGCCATTCAACAGGGAAAAAAGATTCACTATCTCCCTCTGTACCGACCAGAGACAAAGCTCAAGATATCTCACTTACTGGGCTTCAGTCCTGATGTCACTCAAGGTAATGCTTCAGAGGAACTCATAAAAGCAGTAGTTGATCAGAGATCAATCAAGACAAAAGAAGAAATCGAAGAGATGGAAAAAGCTCACGCCATTACTTACGAAATACACACAACAGCAATGAGGATGGCTAAACCTGGTGTTTATGAGAAAGAAATTGTAGGAATAATGGAAGGAATTATCCTCTCCCATGGCTGTTTTCCTGCTTTTCCAACTATACTAACAATCAACGGACAAATATTGCACAATCACTATTACGGGAACGTACTTAAAGAAGGTCGACTGCTTGTGAATGATTCCGGTGCAGAGTCTGAATTACACTATGCTGCCGATATTACCCGCACATTCCCTATAGGAGGAAAATTCAATCAAAAGCAAAAAGAAATATACGAAATTGTCCACGATTCACAAGAAAAAGCCATTCAATCGATTAAGCCTGGCCTTAAATATAGGGAGATCCACCTTGAAACTGCAAAAAATATAGCAACTGGATTGAAAGAGTTAGGATTGATGAAGAGCGATATTGAGGATGCATTAAGGGAAGGAGCTCACGCCTTATTCTTTCCCCATGGAATAGGCCACATGATTGGGCTTGATGTTCATGATATGGAAGATTTAGGAGAAGATTTCGTGGGTTATGATGAGACGACAAAAAGGAGTGACCAGTTTGGCTTTGCTTATTTAAGGCTTGCCAGAGAGCTTCAGCCTGGATTTGTGGTGACAGTTGAGCCTGGAATTTATTTTATCCCTGCCCTGATTGATAAGTGGAAAGACGAGCATAAATTCACTCAATTCATCGATTATGATAAGGTCGAAGAGTACAGGAATTTTGGGGGAATTCGGATTGAGGACAACGTGCTCGTCACAGATAGGGGGCACAAAATCCTAGGAAAATCTATACCAAAGAGTGTGAAAGAATTAGAGGGAATCACCGCAACTGGTCGATTAAAAACTTAAGGTATCTCTTACCCACGCTCTCGCTGCCATCTTTAATCTTGAACACACCGCAAATATAGTTCTTAACCTGAGCCACATAAACATTTTTGTAATAGCTATTCTTTATATGATAGCCCAAGGGAATTTTTTGCACATGTTTGTTATTCTGAGCATAATACTCAAAATACTTGCTTAGCATCTTCTCTGCTTCCTTCTCATTCTTCCCTTCAATAAAGAAACAATCAAACTCAAGGTCTTCAAGTCTATAGGAAGCAATGTAGCCATTGTGGAAAAAGTTTTGGCCCAAAAAATTACGCAAGATAAACTTAGAGCTGTACTCAACCAGCCCTTCCTCGGGAAAGAACTCTAAAAGAGGAGGGAGATCCTTTTTATCTTTTACATTTTTTATAATATTTTGAGAAAACAATTTTAATGAGTCTTCAGAATAATCTTCACACTCAAAACAAAGAAGTTTTACATAGTATGTGCCTACAATGAAATTCAAGGCACCCTCTTCCATATAGCCTCCATTCCCTAAAGTAAGATAGTTGCTCTCCGGAAATCTTTCTACACTGTAGATGCCAAAAGAATTTTTTTCGTTTCCCATATCGTAAATTTCTATAGTCAAGGAAGCAGCAGAATCTACCTTTTGGTACTGAGCAACAATTAACTTCTCAAAATTATAAGATAAATATATTTCAGCAGCTCCATCTATATACTCAAAAAGGATTTCAGGAGAATAGTCCTGCGGCTCTTCTGAAAGCTTCCAAGACTGAACCTCGGGCAAAAGAGCCTTAAGATAAGAAATGTCACCTTTTTCTAGAGAGGTTCCTTCTACTTTTAGAACGAAAAGAAAAAAAATGATGGAAAATGAAAGTACAACAATCTTTTTCACAACTAAAGCTCCTTTAACTCTTAATAATATATTCAAGCTGGAAAAAATTGCTTCTTGTGAATTCGAAGTTAGTCAAGTGGACACAGCTTTAGCAAATTCCAGCAGGGTTCAACTATAATCTTAAATCAAAATTTTGACAAGTAAATTCATCCATCTTCTATTACGAAAGAATGGCAACCTTTCTTCCAGGCCATTTTCTCATTTTCAATAATCGCAGTTCCTTCCCACTTTTTTAACAACTCATGTCTTAATTCTACTTCGCAAAGTATTTATTTACTAGAACTGTCTAAAAAAGAAATGAATGAAACAAACGTTTTTTGCTTTTATTGACACAATCATTAAATCAGAGTAATTTTTAATTGTAATGAAGTTATCCAAAGTCGCCATAGTAAGAGGAAGAGGAGTTCTTTCTTCAGGCAGTATGATCGATCAAAAAAAACTGATTCAAATGTACACTCGAGGATTTCAAATATTAACAGAACAATCAAGCCTGAGGGAAAGCGTTAGTGTTTTCTTCAGGCCAAGAGAGAGAATTGGAATAAAAATCAATACAATTGCCGGAAGAAAATTAACTTCCCGCCCTGAGGCAACAATCTGTTTATCCAATATACTCTCAGAAAACGGTATCCAAGGAAAAAACATAATTATTTGGGACAGGACAAACCGAGAATTGAGGGAGGCTGGTTACCGCCTCAACCTCAGTGGAGCTGGAGTTAAAATCTTCGGAACAGACACTGATGGTGCAGGATATAATTCTGGCCTTATTTCTCACCTTAATATTGGCAGTATTTTTTCCTCCATTCAATCAGAACTTATAACAGCTTCTATCAGTTTTGCTGTATTGAAAGACCATGGACTCGCAGGTGTCACAGCGGGAATGAAAAACTACTTTGGCACAATTCATAATCCAAATAAATATCATGATGATAACTGCAATCCTTTTATTCCTGAACTCTTCGACTCCAAATTCATTAAGAGAAAGCATAAACTTTCTATCCTGGATTGCCTTATTGTTCAATATCATCGTGGGCCATCTTTTCACAGCCCATGGGCGAAAAGATATGAAGCCTTAATATTCAGCTCCGACCCTGTGGCAGCGGATTTTGTAGGCTGGCAAATTATCGAAAAATTGCGAGCTGAAAAAGGGCTTCCCTCATTAAAAGAAGAAAATAGAGAACCACAATATTTCATCACTGCTGAAAAAATGGGCTTAGGAAGAGCACAATCCAAATTTATTCAAATCATTGAAGAAGAAGTATGATATAATGAATTAAAAGAGAAAAATTAAATTTTTTTACATAAAAATACCATAAAAAATCCTTTTTTTTGGTTATCGAGTCCGGCTTTATCAAGAAGATGAAAAGACGTCAATTTCTTAAATCAGCAGGAGCAAGTTTCATTGCTAGTTCCAGTCTTACTCCCTATTTTATGGATTCATTCGCTTTTGGAGAGTATGCAAACCTCTCCAAGGTTGAAGCCCGCTACTACAAGAAACATCCTGACAGGGAAATAGAATGCACCCTCTGTCCTCGATTTTGCAAACTTGGCGATAAGGAAAGAGGGTACTGTGGAGTGAGAGAAAACATAGGAGGAAAATACTATACCTTAGTCTACGGAAAAGCCTGTGCCATCCATGTTGATCCAATAGAAAAGAAACCTTTTTTTCACTTTCTTCCAAAAACGAATGCGCTATCCATCGCCACTGCAGGCTGTAATGTTAACTGTAAGTTTTGCCAGAATTGGGAGATATCCCAGGTAAGACCGGAACAGGTGAGACATTATGATTTCCCTCCTTCATCTGTTGTTAATTATGCTCAAAAATATAAATGTCCTTCTATTGCCTACACTTATACAGAACCGGTCATTTTCTTTGAATACATGTTTGACACTTCGGTAGAGGCACGCAGAAAAAGAATCAGAAATGTTGTTATCACCGGTGGGCATATAAATCCTGAGCCTCTTCAAGATCTAATAAAGGTAGTAGATGCTATAAAAATTGACTTAAAATCCTTCTCTGGGGATTTTTACCACAGCTATGTGAAGGGAAAATTAGAGCCAGTGCTAGAGGCAATTAAAATTGTCAACAGAAGCGATACATGGCTTGAGATAGTTTATCTCGTGATTCCAACCTTAAACGATAGGCCAGAAGAAATCAGGAAGATGTGCCGCTGGCTCAGGAAAGAGATCGGACCTGATGTTCCAGTTCACTTTTCTCGATTTCACCCTATGTATCTTGTTAAAAATCTTCCACCCACTCCTGTATCAACGTTGGAAAAGGCTCATAAAGTGGCGCTCGAAGAAGGGCTTCACTACGTCTACATAGGAAATATACCCGGCCATAAGGCAGAAAGCACTTATTGTCCTAGCTGCAAAAACATAGTTGTCAAGCGGGTTGGTTATCAAATAATGAAAATCGAGCTCAGTGGAGGAAAATGCAGGTTCTGCAGAACACCCATACCCGGAATTTGGAGTTGATAAACCTCCTCCCCTCCTTCCTTCTGGGATTCTTAGCCCTTTCCTTTCAAATCTTTCTCTTGAGAGAATTCTCAGCTCATTTTTACGGAAATGAAATCACATATGGCCTTCTTCTAGCCTCATGGCTTCTTTGGGGTGGCGTAGGAAGTATTTCTGCCTCGAAATTTTCATTCAGACCCTCCATGCTTTCTCGAGTCTATTATCTTGTCATCCTTGCTTTTCCCTTATCACTTCTTTGCCTCAGGTTTTCACGTTTCTTCCTGAAAATCTTACCCGGAGAAATGACAGGTCTCACCACAGCGATAGTCTTCTCTATGATTTTATCTTTTTTCATAAGTTCTCCTCTCGGAATCCTCTTTGTTTTTAATGTCTTTTTCAGAAGTGGAAACCTTATGCAAGTCTATCTTTTGGAATCTCTCGGAGCATCACTCGGAGGACTCGCAGCTTACTTCTTTCTAATTCCTTTTTTTTCAAACTGGCAAGGCGTTGCAATTGTTGGAGGATTTTCTTCTCTATTAACTTTTCTGACTTTAAGAAGAAGGAAAGAAGGATTTTTATTTGTTCTTTCTCTTGTCGCACTCTCTGCTTTTGTACTTCTCGATATACCAACCCAGAAGATCTATTGGACACCTTTTCACCTAATGAAGAGCAAGGACAGCCGCTACGGAAAGCTTCAGTGTATAAAGACTGAAGAGCAGATTTCTCTCTACAACAACAGTCTTCTCGTATATTCTCACCCTGATTTAGCTTCTTCAGAAGAATCTATTCATTTTGCTCTCCTTCAAAATCCCCAAGCAAAAAATGTCCTGCTCATAGGTGGAGGAGTTGGGGGAAGCCTGAAACAGCTTTTAAAATACTCTCAGGTTGAGGTAGATTACGTAGAATTAGACCCTGAAATAATCAGTTTATCCCTTCAACTTCTGCCTGAAGAAGAAAAGATGTATCTAAAAAGCGGGAGAGTTCAGATTTACTTCGAGGATGGCAGAGCTTTTCTATACAGAGTTGAAAAAAAATACGACATTATCATCCTCAACCTTCCTGAGCCTTCAACAGCTCAGATAAACAGATTTTATACAAAAGAATTTTTCCTTAAGGCCAAAGAAAAACTCACAGAGAAAGGATTAGTTTCGTTTAGGGTGCCCTCAGCTGAGAACTATGTCAGTCTTGAGTTGCAGAATTTTCTTTCCTCTCTCTATTTCACCCTAAAAGAAATCTTTGCAAAAATCGAAATTGTCCCTGGTGATACAAACATTTTTCTTGCTTCAGACCGCCTCCTCTCTATAGATTTTGAAGAATTAAACAGAAAAATAGAAAAGCTAGACCTCCAAAACTCCTTTGTCAGCCCCCATCTTTTATTTTCTCGTCTTAATCGCTTAAGAGTAGACCTCCTCAAAGAAAAAATTACAAAAGGAAAGAGAATTATAAACCTGGATTTAATCCCTATAAGCTACTTTTATACCTCAATCTTATGGAGCACTCAATTTAAGGGAATAGAAAAAAGAGTTCTTTCTTTCTTTTCTGAGATTAACTCTTTTTGGCTTCTCGACTTACCTCTGCTCGTCTTTATCCTTTTTCTTTTATTACTCTGGCTGAGGGGAAAAAAGACAAACTTTTTCCTGGTTCCCTTGGCTGTTATGGGCTTTACAACTATTGTTGCTGAAATAATTATCATCATCTTTTTTCAAACCCAGTTTGGCTACCTCTACAGAAGGATTGCCCTTCTATTAACTTCTTTTATGACAGGCTTGCTACTGGGGGCATTCCGAGGCACAATAAGAAAAAAATATCATTTCTCCCAAATTCTTTTCATCCAGTTTGGTTTTCTCCTTCTCCTTCTCCTTCTGAATTTCTCATTAAAATTATCCCCGCCAGAATTTTCCTCATTTTTATTTCTGCTGGTCCTTGGCTTTCTTGGAGGAGACTTATTTGTTGTTTCAAACAACCTCTTTCTGGAAGAACGTAAAAACTATGGATTGGGCTACGGCTTGGATTTATTGGGTTCCTTTTCAGGCGCACTCATAGCTTCTACTCTCATTATTCCTCTCTTTGGACTTCCTCTTCTAGTAAAATATCTCTTTATTCTCAATTCTTTCTGCTTCCTCTTTCTAGTAGGAGGTTTGAGAAAACTATAAAAATTTTCATTAAATTTCATCAATTTTCTTGACAGTTTTTCCTAAATATGTTTTACTTAAAGGTAATTCTTTCCTATATTAATCCTATAATAATTATAGGAAATAATTACCCCATATTTCGCTTAAAAAAGAGTCTCACCCATGAGAATAAATATCTCCAGAAAAAAGATCAAAGACAACTTTGTGACTAAAGTTGAAGAAATCAGCGGGCAGAATCTCCTCGCCTGTTATCAGTGCGGCAAGTGCTCTGCTGGGTGTCCCGCAGTTTCTGAGATGGATATCCTCCCCAACCAAATAATCCGCTACGCCCAGCTTGGATTAAAGGATGAACTTTTACAGGCTAAGTCTATTTGGATATGTGCTTCCTGTTTTACCTGCAATGCCCGTTGTCCAAAAGGAATCAACATAGCTGAAGTAATTGAAGCTCTAAGACAAGTCTTACTGAGAAAGAGAGAGGATCATCTTAAAGTTAAAAAGCTTACAAGCGAAGAAAAAGGTAGTGTTCCTCCCATAGCCATGATCAGCAGTATGAGAAAATTTACCTCTTAAAATTAATTATGATACATTATTTTTTTAATCTTAATAATATAGGGAATCATAATGAAAATAAGCTATTATCCAGGTTGCACTCTGAAAAACAATGCGAAAAACTTTGAAGACTCAACTCTATGTTCTTTAAAACATCTCGGCGTCGAGATCGAAGAGCTCCCACGATGGAACTGTTGCGGGACAGTCTTTTCATTAGCCACTGATGATTTGATTCACCACGTGGCTCCCATCCGTAACCTCATTCGAGTCAAAGAGTCAAACTCAGACAGAGTCATGACTCTCTGCGCCATGTGCTACAACACTCTAAAAAGAGTGAACGAACGGGTTAAAGCAGATCCAGAAAGCTTGGAAAAGATAAACAAGTTTATGTATAGAGAGAAAATCGACTATGCAGGCGATGTAAAAGTGCTCCACCTTTTGGAGTTGTTGAAAGATGAAATAACGTTTGAGACCATCGCTGAAAAAGCAGTTAATCCATTAAAAAATCTAAAAATTGCTAGCTATTACGGATGTCTCCTCGTACGCCCCAAAGATATAGGCTTGGATGATGTTGAAAATCCAACAATCCTGGAAAATCTTATGGCTGCTCTGGGTGCAATTCCGATTGATTTTCCTTACAAGACAGAGTGCTGTGCTGCTTATCAAACGGTTGACAAACCTGAAATTGTGGCTGATCGAACTTACCACATCCTCTCCTCAGCCCAAAGCCAGGGCGCTGAGGTTGTGATTGTCAGTTGCCCTCTTTGTGCCTTCAACCTGGACCAACGCCAAAAAGAGACTGTACAGAAATATCCAGACTTTAAGAACATTCCTATCCTTTATTTTACTCAGGTTATGGCTATTGCCTTGGATTGTTCCGAAAAAAACCTAAGATTTGACCTTCATTATGTTGACCCAAGGCCGATTTTAAAAGAAAAAGGATTGATTTGAGGAACAAATGGTTTATTTTGGCGATTTAAAAGCCAAAAGGGGCAAAATACATATTAACAAAGATAGATGCAAGGGTTGTGCATTTTGCGTAGAATATTGTCCAAAAGATGTTCTTGAGTTGTCTGAAGAATTTAACATAAAAGGTTATCATCCTCCTCGAGTAAAGGATGAGGAGGAGTGCCTCTACTGCCAACTCTGCGAGACAATTTGTCCTGAATTTGCCATATTTGTCACTCTAAAAAAAGAGAAAGAGGAGGAAGAAGGTGAAAAAGGTGAAAGCAGACCCTAAAGGAGTTTTAACGGGAGCCCACTATCTTGACGGAGACTATGCTATTGCTGAAGGGGCTCTTGCGGCTGGCTGCCGATTTTTTGCTGGCTATCCCATTACTCCCTCTACCGAGACAGCTGAAAGATTTTCTGAGAGGATACCCACCGTAGGAGGCGTCTTCATCCAGATGGAAGACGAACTCGCTTCAATTGCAGCTTTAATAGGAGCCTCCTGGGGGGGGAAGAAAGCTATGACTGTAACATCTGGGCCTGGTTTTTCTTTAATGATGGAGAACATAGGATTAGCTTGCATGTTAGAAACTCCTCTTGTTATTGCCAATGTCCAAAGAGGAGGCCCATCAACAGGACTTCCAACATTAACAGGACAGCAGGACATGATGCAGGTAAAATGGGGATCACATGGAGACTATGAAATCATCGCCCTCTCACCCGATTCTCCTCAGGAATGCTTTGATCTTACTATAAAAGCCTTCAATCTATCTGAGATTTACCGGATTCCAGCTTTTGTCATGGCAGATGAGTGTGTGGGGCACATGCACGAGAAAGTTGTTATCCCTCAAGCAGAAGAGATTGAGCTGGTTGAGAGAAAGTGGTACAAAGGTCCAAAGGATAAATACCTTCCTTTCAAGCCTGATAAAGATATGGTTCCCTTTATGGTCAAGGTTGGAGATGGATATCACTTCCATGTCACAGGATTAACCCATGATGAACGAGGCTACCCGGCTATTAATGCTGAATTCCAAGATGTTTGTGTCCGCCATCTGGTTGATAAAATAACGATGCAAGCAGATAAAATTATTGAACTTGAAGAAGAAGAGACAGATACTGCTGAGATTATCGTCATTTCCTACGGAATAACATCACGAGTAGCCGTAAGAGCAGTCCAGAAAGCAAGAAAAGCTGGCATGAAAGTTGGAACAATCAGACTTATCACTGTCTGGCCTTTCCCTGAAAAAAGGATACATGAACTGTCAAAAAAAGTGAAGGCTTTTGTCGTCCCAGAGATAAATTACGGCCAGGTTGTCTTAGAGGTTGAAAGAAGCGCTGCAGGCCGAGCTCCTGCTATCCCCGTACCTCACTGTGGCGGCTGGGTCCATAATCCAGATGATATATTCAATGCAATCAAGGAGGCCTCAAAATGAAGAAAGAAGATCTTCTCGAAGAAAAAAACCCTATTGAAAGCTTCCTGAGAATGGACAGGATACCTCATATCTGGTGTCCTGGCTGTGGAATAGGAACTGTTGTTACTTCATTTGCAGAAGCACTGCGTAAAAGCGAATTAGACCTGGATAAAGTTGCCATATTATCTGGAATAGGGTGCACTGGAAGGGTTGCCGGGTACGTTAAACTGGATTCCATTCACACTACCCATGGCCGGGCTATTCCTGTTGCTACTGGATTAAAATTGGCAAATCCTGAATTAAAAGTAGTCGTCTTCAGCGGTGATGGAGATATTGCAGGAATTGGAGGTAACCATTTTATTCATGCAGCAAGGCGTAATATGGATCTCATAATTATCTGTGTGAATAACTTTAACTATGCCATGACAGGCGGACAAGTTGCAGCTACAACTCCGATTGACGCAAATGCCTCCACTGCTCCTTATGGAAATTTTGAATATCCCTTCAACCTTCCTTATTTAGCAGAAGCCAGTGGTGCAACGTATGTAGCTCGCTGGACTGCACTTCATCTCAGAAGAGTAACTAAATCAATTCAAGAAGCTCTTGCAAGGAAGGGCTTCTCTTTCATTGAAGTCATAACTCCCTGTGTAACTCTCTATGCCCGAAGGAATCGGCTAGGTGATGGACTGAACCTTTTAAAATATTACTATGAAAAATCTGAAATCCAGCACGGAGCAGACACCAGAACCCTTGATATAAGTTACCAAGGAAAACTCATCGTTGGAAAGTTTGTAGAAAAAGATAAACCTACTTTCTTGGATTGCATGAATACTCATCTCGCCAAAGTACTGGGAGATAAATACCAACCTTATGGAGAAAACAATGGCTGAGATTAGATTTTCTGGCTTTGGCGGCCAAGGGATTATCCGGTGTGGCCTTATCACAGGAAAGGCCCTTGCCCTCTTTGATAATAAACAAGCCACGATGACCCAGAGTTTTGGTCCTGAGGCACGAGGAAGCGCCTGTAGCAGCCAACTCGTTGTTTCTGATGACAGAGTTCTCTACCCCTATATCACAATCCCAGAAATTCTCGTTTCCATGTCCCAAGAAGCCTATGATAAATACGAGCCAGAATTGAAGGACAATGGAATCCTCATCATCGACAAAGATTTAGTTAGGGCCAAGCCTCCTCGAGGGAAGATTAAAATGTATGCTATTCCATCCACACGGTTTGCAGAAGAGCTAGGGAATCGAATCATAGCAAACCTCGTCATGCTAGGATTTTTCTCTGCTGTTACTAAAATCGTTTCCCCAGAAGCTATAAAAAAAGCGCTCCCTGGATTAGTTCCTGGAAGATTTCTCGACCTTAACATACGAGCATTTGATAAAGGGTATGAATACGGCAAGAAAATTTCATCTGAAGAGAAAAAGGGGAAAAAATGAAACGGACAGGAGTTTTTATATGCCACTGCGGCATAAACATTGCAGGAACTGTGGATGTCAAGCGTGTCTCTGAAGAGCTATCTAGATATCCAGGAGTCATCCATTCTGAAGATTACGTTTATGTATGTTCTGATCCAGGTCAGAACCTTATCATAGATGCCATAAATGAAAAAAAGCTGGATAGTGTGGTTGTTGCCTGTTGCTCCCCTACCCTCCATGAAACAACCTTCAGGAACGCTTCCAAATCAGCTGGGATTAATCTTTTTCAATGCGAGATCGCTAATATCCGTGAACAATGCAGTTGGGTCCATAAAGATATTGAAAAAGCAACAGAGAAAGCAATAAAAATTACAAAAAGTGCTGTTAAAAGAGTTCGAAGGAATGAATCTTTGGATCCAATAAGCATTCCAGTAACCCGGAGAGCCTTGGTTATCGGTGGCGGAATCGCAGGCATCCAAGCTGCATTAGACTTAGCCAACAGTGGCTTTGAAGTAATCTTGGTAGAAAGGTCTCCTTCTATAGGAGGCCACATGATCCAGCTATCTGAAACCTTCCCTACACTCGATTGTTCCCAGTGTATTCTCACGCCAAAAATGGTGGAAGTATCAAAACACCCTCAAATCAAACTCTTAACTTACAGTGAAGTCCAAGAGGTCTCTGGTTATGTAGGAAATTTTAAAGTCAAAATTCTAAAACACCCCACGTATGTTTACCCAGACAAATGTACTCTCTGTGATGAATGCACCAAAGTCTGCCCTGTTGTAGTACCTAACGAATTTGATATTGGCTTAACAGGACGGCGGGCCATTTATATTCCTTTCCCCCAAGCTATTCCAGCAACGTATACACTTGATATAAAAGGGTGTCCTGGCTTACTCCCTATTGCCTGCGGGAAATGCGCAGATGTCTGTGAACCAGAAGCCATTGATTATGATATGAAACCAGAAATCGTCGAGGAAGATGTAGGAGCAATAATAGTTGCTACTGGATATGACCTCTATGATAAAAAGATGATGGCTGAGTATGGATATGGAAAATATTCAGATGTCCTCGATGGTCTCCAGTTTGAGAGACTCTGTTCTGCCTCTGGCCCGACAATGGGAAAGATACTCAGGCCTTCAGATCATAAGGAGCCAAAAGAGGTTGTCTTCATCCAGTGCGTCGGTTCCCGCGATCCCGAACTTCACTGCGCCTACTGCTCAAAAATATGCTGCATGTACACAGCCAAACATGCTATGCTCTATAAACATCATGTCCCTGATGGCCAAGCGTATATCTTCTATATTGATATCAGATCAGGTGGAAAGGGCTACGAGGAATTTGTTCAGAGAGCAGTAGAAGAGGACGGAGTTCTTTACCTTCGTGGTAAAGTTTCAAAAATTTTCGATGATAAGGGAAAGATCAAAGTCTGGGGAGTTGACACACTCATCGGAAAAGATATCGAGATCAATGCTGATATGGTTGTACTGGCTACTGCTATGCGTCCATCCAGGGGAGCAGAAGAGCTGGCTAAGAAACTTAAAATTGCCATGGATAAGGATGGCTTTCTTTCAGAAGCACATCCTAAGCTTAGACCTGTTGAAAGTGTAACATCTGGATTGTTCCTAGCAGGAGCAGCTCAAGCTCCTAAAGATATTCCTGAAGCTGTAGCGCAAGCAAGCGGTGCAGCTGCTAAAGCTATTTCTATACTATCCCAAGATAGACTTTATCATGCTCCCACTGTAGCTAAAGTTGAAATGAACCTCTGTACAGGTTGTGGAATGTGTGTTCATGTTTGTCCTTATGACGCTCTTTCACTAAAAGAAGGAAAAGTCGAAGTGAATGAAGTCCTGTGTGAAGGATGTGGAACCTGCTCAGCTACGTGCTTAAGAGCAGCTATAAAAGTCATAAACCTGACTCCGTTACAAATTCATGAAATGATAAGGGCATCACTTGGAGGCTGATAATGGGAGATGAGTTTGAACCAAAATTAGTCGCGTTTCTCTGCAAATGGTGCTCTTCAGCTGGGAGTGATCTTGCAGGTGTGTCCCGCATGGAGTATCCATCTAATGTTGTCCCCATTACTGTTATGTGCTCAGGAAGTGTCTCCCCCTTATACATACTGGATGCCTTTAACAAAGGAGCAGACGGAGTCTTAGTATCAGGCTGTCATCCAGGTGACTGCCACTATATAAAAGGTAATTATTATGCCCGACGACGGATAGCATTTGTCAAAAAACTTCTAGAATATATCGGTCTCGAACCACAGCGTTTCCAGATGTCTTGGATATCGGCAGCTGAAGGTACAAAATATACTCAAATAATCAAAGACTTTGTAAAAGAACTCAAGTCACTTGGTCCTCAAACAAAGCTGAGGAGAGAGCAATAATGGTAAGCCTCGAAGACCTAAAAAAAGAAGTAAAAAAAATTCTTGAGGAAGGAAAAGTAAAATACGTCATCGGGTATAAGCGAGGGACAAACAGTTCCCTTCCAATTCCGGCTTTTATAAGAAGTGCTGAGGATGTTGAGAAATTAATCTGGGATCCTTCCTGCATTCACAATCTCAGCCGTTATCTCGTTGATGAAAAAAGAAGCAAAGCTCGAGAAAAGAAACCTGATGAAAGACCTGTGGGACTCATTGTAAAAGGTTGTGACAGCCGAGCAATTAATGTCTTGCTGCAAGAGAAATTCATAAACCGAGATGATGTTTTTCTCATCGGCGTATCCTGCGAACACGCTGGAGTTCTAGATGAGAAAAAACTCAATAAAAAATTGAAAGGCAAAGAAGCCAAAAACATAGAGTTTAGTAAAAATGATAATTTTGTCATTACTACTGAAGAAGCTAAAATTGAAATTCCCGTTAAAGAGATGCTCGCTGAAAGATGTCTTGAATGCAAGGCTAATTATCCAGTTGTGTATGATGTCTTTCTTGGAGAAAAGGTCAGTAAAAAATTGGATGATCCTTTTAAATCCATTGAGAAAATCGAAGCAATACCTAGAGAGGAAAAGTGGGCTTTCTGGAAAAAACAGCTTGATAAATGCATTCGCTGTTATGCCTGCCGGTCTGTTTGTCCTATGTGCTATTGTGATGAATGCGTAATTGACACTATAAATTTTGCTGTTACAGCTGATACTACTGCGGATGAAAAAGCACAAAAAATAAAATGGGTGGAGAAATCCCCTGCTTTTTCAGAAAATTTTGTGTATCACTTTGTCAGAGCTATTCATCTCGCAGGTCGCTGTATTGATTGTGGGGAATGTGAAAGGGTATGTCCCCTTGATATACCAATCAGGCTCTTGAATAAAAAACTTGAAAAGGAAGCCAAAGAGCTCTTTAACTATGAGGCTGGCTTTGACTCTGATCAGCCCTCTCTTGTTTCATGTTTTAAGGATGAAGATCCAGAAGATTTTATCAGGTAAAACAATGGAAAAAATACTACCAAAAATATCCTTCCCTCACTGGGTAAAAAAACTTACAACTTATGCGATATATGCGCCTGTGAATAAGGATGATCTCTGGAACTATGAGCTCACTGATAATCTTCAAAGCATAGACCTGGATTATCTTACTACAGTCCTCTCTCTTAAGAAAATTATTTTTCCCCAGAGAGAAATCCTTCTCGAGTTTAACTCTTCAAACGAAGAAGGCATTCAGGTCACAGAAGTTCTCCCTGAGGAAAGACCTGCTGTAATCTTTGGCGTGAGACCGTGCGATGCAAAAGCTCTTACTCTGATGGATAAAGTTTTTGGAGGTGACTTTGAAGATCTTTATTACTTTAAGAGAAGAAACTCAACAATTCTTGTTGGACTTACCTGTAGCTCTCCCCCATCTCCCAACTGCTTCTGTCTTTCAGTCGATGGTTCTCCTCATTCCAAAGATGGGCTAGACATCTTGATGACTGATTTAGGAGATAAATACATCGTAGAGTCACTGACACAAAAAGGCAATCAACTCATAAATGCAGCCAAAGAAATATTCCAGACGCCTAAAGAAAAAGATAAGAAAGACGCAGATAAAATAAAAGCTGATTCAGAGAAAAAAATCAAAAGACAAATCACTGGAATAAAAAAGATACCTCCTAAACTCAAGGAGATGTTTGAGGTGCCTTTCTGGAATGAAGAATCTCTGAGCTGTATTCGATGTGGTATATGCACATATCTATGTCCCACATGTCATTGCTTTGATATCAATGACGAAGTTACCACTTCCTCCCCACTTAAAGGGAAGAGAGTGAGAACGTGGGACAACTGTCAGTTTCCTGATTTTACTATGCACTCTTCTGGGCATAATCCCAGGCCAGATAGGTCCTCCCGCCTACGCCAGAGAATCCTGCATAAATTTCAGTATTTTGTCGAACGATACAAAAGTTATCAGTGTACTGGCTGTGGAAGATGCGTTTCAAAATGTCCTGTTGGAATAGACATCATTGAAGTCCTCAGTAAGGTGAGTGATAATGGACCATAATACTTATATTCCAAGACTGGCAAAAATAATCGAAACAAAGGAAGAAGTGGGCGGCTTAAGGCCCATCAAGACTTTCAGGATAAAGTTCCTTAAAGACAACGATTTTTCCTTTCACTGTGGACAGTGTGCTATGCTCTCTGTTTTCGGCAAGGGAGAATCAATGATCTCCATCTCATCTTCCCCTCTTATAAAGGATTATCTTCAATTCAGTATCTTGAAGATGGGTAGAGTTACCTCTGCACTTCATGAAATGCAAAACGGAGATATCATAGGAATTAGAGGTCCTTACGGTAATGGTTTTCCCATTGAAGATTGGAAGGAAAAAAACCTCATCTTTATCGGCGGGGGTATAGGTTTAGCTCCAATCTGGTCAGTGCTTAACACAGCTTTGGGTAAAAAAGAAGACTACAGAGACCTCATGCTCATTTACGGAGCCCGGACATCTAAAGAT
Organism: Candidatus Aminicenantaceae bacterium; assembly: GCA_041862375.1. Classification (GTDB taxonomy): domain Bacteria; phylum Acidobacteriota; class Aminicenantia; order Aminicenantales; family Aminicenantaceae; genus WVZL01. Next base: position 18,055 of record JBGVTE010000141.1, on the reverse strand, counting down.
CTCGTCTTTAAAGAGGAACTGGAAGAACTCAGGAAAAAAATTACGGTCCATCTTTCCGTGGATGTTGAGGAGCCGGGCTGGGAAGAATTCGTGGGATTTGTTCCCCTGAATGTTCTGGATAAAAAACCTTCTCCAAAAAATGCCATCACTGTCACTTGTGGTCCTCCCATCATGATCAAATTCGTCATCCAGAATCTAAAAGCTCTTGGTTTCGAAGATGAACAAATATACACAACTGTTGAGAATAAAATGAAATGTGGCATTGGGAAATGTGGAAGATGCAACATAGGTTTACACTATGTTTGTAAAGATGGTCCTGTCTATTCCTGGGCCGAGCTTAAAGAACTTCCGCAAGAATATTAAAAGGAGATATTAACGATGGCAACAAAGAAAGCAGTTCAAAGGAAGTCCATAAAAAAAACTAAAGTTAAATCCACAAAAGCAGACCAAAAAAAAGAAATGGCAACCGTATTCATCATGGGTAAAGCTCATAAAGTGCCAGCTGAATCAACAATCATGGGAGCTATCGAGTACTCTGGTTATCAAATAAAAAGAGGTGCAGGGTGCCGCGAAGGTTTCTGTGGTGCTTGCGCTACGGTATACCGACTTCCTAATGATTATAAAATTTATACTGGGCTTGCCTGTACAACTCTCGTTCAAGAAGGAATGTGGCTTTCTCAGTTACCATCCATCCCTGCACAAAAACCTATTTATGATATTAACAAACTTGACCCAAATGTCTCAACATTCCAAGAACTTTATCCTGAAGTTTTCCGATGTGTTGCTTGCAACACCTGTACTAAGGCCTGTCCTCAAGATTTGGAAGTTATGGACTACATCCAAGCAGCTATGCGGGGAGACATCGAAAAAGTCATGGATCTTTCCTTTGACTGCCTAAGCTGCGGAATGTGTGCCATTAGGTGTCCGGCGGAAATAGTACAGTATAATGTCGGTCTACTCGCAAGAAGACTCTTCGGGAAATATTTATCTAAGGAAAGCAAGCAACTAAAAAAGAGAATAAAAGAAATAAAAAAGCATGAATATAATAAAGAATACAAAGAATTCATTAATATGAAAAAAGAAGAATTAAAAAAGAAATACTACGATAGAGACGTGGAATAAAAAATGGATTTGACCCAAAGCAACATGACAGAAAAAGGGGTCGCTCGCAACTTAATAAGGAGTGTCAGATGTATCCAGATTACATGAATGAATCACTGAAAAAAGTCGCCCAAACCCGTAATAAGAGGTTTGAACTCGCAACGTCAGGAAAACCTGTTTTCCCTCCGATGAGTGCCGAAGAAAGAGAGGAAGTTCTTAATAAGTTTCATCCTGACTATAAACCTGATTCAAGACGCAAAATAAGAATAGGTCCAGATAAAGGGGAATTAGTTACCACAGAAGTAGCGGATATGTTAGAGTCTCATTCAAGAATCAAGCCTGAGTTATTTGATTTAGCGCGCACTGACTATGAAACAGATATTTTAATCATTGGAGGAGGAGGTGCAGGATGTGCAGCTGCTATCATTGCCATGCAAAACGGAGCTAAGTCAATTATTTCCACAAAACTTCGATTGGGTGATGCCAATTCCATGATGTCTCAAGGAGGAATGCAAGCAGCTGTTACTGCTCAAGACTCCCCTACTCGTCACTACTTAGATGCAATCGGAGGAGGTCATTTTGATAACAAGCCTGAGCTCGTTCGTGCCCTTACTGAAGACGGGCCTGAAGTAGTCAAATGGCTCGAAGACCTAGGCGTAGTTTGGGACAAGTTGGAAGACGGTTCCTTACAGGTTCTCCACGGAGGCGGAACTTCAAGGAAAAGGATGCACTCCTGCCGCGATTATACAGGTGCAGTTATCATGCGGACTCTGATGGATGAAGTAAGAAATCACTCCGATAAAATTACAATTCTAGAATTCATGCCCATAGTCGAATTAATAATGGACAGTAAAGGCCAGTGTTCAGGAGGTATTCTCTACAACCTCGAAACAGAAGAATACTTTACTGTCAAAGCCAAGGCTACGATTATTGCGACAGGAGGCTACGGCAGGCTTCATATAAGAGGATTTGATACAACAAACCACTACGGTGCCACGGGAGACGGCCTTGTCATGGCCTATCGAGCAGGAGCACAGCTTCTTTACATGGATTCTGTGCAATACCATCCCACAGGTGCAGCTTTTCCGGAACAGATAGCAGGTTTTCTAATCACCGAAAAAATAAGGGGAGCAGGTGGACAGCCTCTCAATAAACTTGGAGAGCTTTTTGTCTTTCCGCGTGAACCAAGAGATGTAGAGAGTTCTGCATTCATAAGGGAATGCTTAGAAAGAAAAAATGGCATTGAAACTCCGAGTAGGCGCCTCGGTGTTTGGCTCGACTCACCCCTTATTGAAATGCTTCAGGGAGAAGGTTATATAAACAAACAATTTCCGGCAATGCATCGCCAATTTATCCGCTACGGTATTGACATCACTAAAGAACCCATGCTCGTCTATCCCTCTCTTCATTATCAGAATGGCGGAATCGAGATAAACGAAAAATGTGAAACTAACATTCCAGGTCTCTTTGTAGCAGGAGAAGCTTCAGGCGGAGTGCACGGACGAAATCGACTAATGGGAAATTCTGTCCTTGACTATAACGTGTTTGGACGCCGAGCCGGGAAACATGCTGCTGAATATGCAAAATCTGTAAAACTCAGCAAACTAACACTAGAGCATATCCAAAATTACGAGGATGAACTGAAAAAAGCAAAAATCAAAACAGACCGAATTGCACCAGTTCTTCTACCTTCTTACACACCAGAAGATGTAAAAAAACGGCAATTGACAGCTCACTACGAAGGAACCCTGAGATAGCAGCTTATAGATAGCTTCCTTCAACCAAGAAGTAATCTGAGATTTTGATATTATATTGTTTAGGATCCAAGGACTTTAATATCGTTCTTTTAAATGTGTTGGTAGCAGAATCCTTTTCCGCCAAGTCAACAATTTCTCCGTCTATTTTATTACCAGTCTCATCAGAGATCAGTTTGACTCTGGGTCTTGCCATGAATTCCTTATTTGGATTCAATTCAGTGACAATGCCAACCTCCCCACTGTTTAAGGCTACTAAAGAGCCAATAGGATAAATGCCTAGCATGTTGGCAAATACTTTCAGAATGAGAGGATCGAATTTATAACTAAAGTCTTTCAACATCAGTTTTAGAGCTTCTTCTCTGCTCATAACTTTTTTTCGATAGGGCCTCTCGGTCGTAATCGCATCAAAAAAATCACTTATTTCAACAATTTTGCTGAAGATATCCATGTAATTTTTTTTCCAATATTTTGGATAACCACTCAGGTCAGCATCAATATGATGCTCCATGGCAACACATAAAGCCTTTACAGGGATCAAATTCATATCTTCTAAGCTCGTGAGCTTGACTGCTCCTTGGTATGGATGCTTTTCGACCTCTTCTCTCTCTTTATCGTTTAATTTACCTGGTTTATTAAGTATCTCTTCGGGGACTTCTAGTTTTCCTATATCATGAAAAAAGGCAGAAATGCCTAGATCCCGCAGTTCCCTTTTATCAAGACCTAATCTTCTCCCCAAACAAAGGGAAAGTAAACAGACATTGACAGAATGATTGAGAGTATATTCATTGTGGTTTTTCAGATTTGTCAATCCAACCATAATAGATTCATTCTGGATTATGAGATCGATGATGGTTTGCATCAATCTTTGTGTAGTCTTAACTTTGATTCTTTTTCTCTGTCTCTCTCTTTGGATTATTTCCTGTAAATGAGTAATGCTCTTAAAAAAGACCTTCTTAGCAAATTTCTTCTGTTCCTCTATTGATTCTTCAATGAGTATTTCAGATGGATGCATTTTTTCAATAGTGATATGCGAAATTCCTGAAGCAGCTAACTTTCTCCTAAAATCTTCAAAAGGGTTTTCTTTTTTTGTTTCTGTATCATTAAAAAGAAGGATAAAATCTTTCAGTTCCTCCTCCTGCAGGCCAAGGCTGAAATTTAATAATCCTATCTCTCTTTCTCTGAATGCATCTGCTAAAAACTTAAAGCTATCGTAAGTAGAAAAATCAAATTTCACGCGATAATAGTTAAAAAAGAGTATATTTTTTTTAAATTGAAAGAGAGCTTCCTTCTCATTCGCTAATGCATTCTGAATACGGTTGAAAAAAAGGCCAATCTGCCGAATGAAGGTATTGTTATTTTGCTCGAAAATCTGAGCAGTTTTTATTACTGATGAAAATCGTACAAGTATTTCTTCACCGAGTTTAGCAAGATTCTTGTACCTTGCTTTTATGCTGACAGCTTTACTTTCATCATATGTAGCTTCTGAGTGATCAAGCATTTCAATCTCCTAAATTTTTACTTTTAAAGCATCACTCTTTTCTAATTTTCTCAGGGCAATATGACATTCTTGGCGTATGCTTTTACTTCGAAGATGTGTCCCCTCCTTCAAAATAGCTACAGCTTCTGGAGTTGCCGCAGACTCCAGAGCAGAAACAACGCACAGGCGTGTTTCATTTTGCCTTTTCTTAAATAGAATGTTTGATTTTTTTAGTAAGGAACCAAAGAAGATATGAACATTATCGTTCCTTGATTTCGCTAAGAAATTTAAGAAAGCTTCCTTCTCAAGCTTGCTTTTCTTCTTGAAATCTTTCTTTTTGACTATCTCAAAGATCGTATCCAGGCAACTTTTATCTTCAAAATACTCAAGATTCTCTGCAGCAGTAATCCTAACCTTTTCATCGTCCTCGAATAGAAACTTTAGAATAGCCTTCTTGGCTGTATCACTATCAATTTTTTTCAAAGCACTGATAATTTCAATACTTATTGCTCTATCTTGAAAGCGGGCGAGATCCAAAAGATAAGGAACGGCTTTTTTATCACCGGTTTTTCCTATTATGCTTATGATTTCCTTAGTCAAAGAAACTCTTTCTGCCCGGGCTATTTTAATCAAGGTGCCAACTTGGTTGGGGCCGCTTTTCTCAAGAAAGCTTAGAGTCCGCCTACAAAGTCCATGTTCTTCAACTTTTTCCCAAATGTCGCCGATCAAAAGGATTGTCTCTGGGATTAGTAATTCTAAGTATTGAAAAAAAGATTCGTAATCTTTTATCTTTCCATCACAGAATATATCTTTCAACTTAGCAATTGAACTTTCATCCTTAGTTTTAATGAGAATTCTTTCAATGAGCTTAGCTTTTTCATCAGATTTAGCAGAAAGTATGACTTTAAGATCCAAAAGGCGTTTTAAAAGAATAGAAGCATTAGAAAAATCTTTGTTATTAACCATTTCATAGTGGCATTTTTCAAGCACATTTAAAACACTCGAGAACTGTTCATCTCTTTTCTCCAAACAGAGCATTTCAAAAAGCAACACCATGAGTTCCTTCAAATGAGAGCGTTCTCTTGAGGCGGAGATCATCGATTGTATTTCAGGAATATCAGACTCTTTTATGGATGGAATATCAGAGAGAGAAGCCTGGCTGGCTGGATGTTCTGTTTTTATTTTTTGTATTTCTACTAAGTCTTCCTGCGTTAACTTTATCGAATCTGAAGTCAATTTAAGTTTGTCAATTTCCAAACCAAGCTCTTCCTTTCCAAATCCAATATCTGAATCGAGAAATTCATTTAAACTAACATACTGGATATGCGGAAATTCTTTTTCCCAAAGTAATGCAACAATATCACTATCTTCTGGCGGGATATTCGATGCCTCCTTTACTACCTTGAGAAAATCTTGAATCTCCTCTCTGCTCAATCCTTTATAGAAAGCAATTTCTCTCATTCCATCTTTGAAGAATAGAAAAGGAAGGCTTTTCCTTCTCTGGTTATCCATAAAGCATGGTTCTCCTCTAAAAGCAAAAGAAAATTCGTCTATACCGATTTTTAACACATCGTACTCACCTAAAAATTCTGTGATTCTTTCACAAAAAACTTCTATAGAAACTTTTACAGAAGGATTATCAGGAGGGTACACTTTAAGCAAAGAAAATGTTTTTGATAAACCCTGAATAATTTCTTTTGCTTTCTGTAACTCAGCAGGATCTTCTATAAGAGTTTCTCCCTTATCAAGTTTGTTCAGGGTGGAAAAATTACTAAATCTCATTTTTGTCTCTTGCCTTTTGCAGAAATGATTATCTATAACCTTCGGCTTATCTTTTTTGGCACTACTAGTATTGTGCTCATTAGACTGATTAAAAAGTGTTTTATCTTCTCAGAAGGTCGGAATTATTTCAATAGCCTTGTGAGATGAATTTAAAGGTGATTTTTTCTCTCTGATTTTCACCTTTAAAGAGGAAGAAAAAATGGCATTGAAACTTCAGTGGAAGACACATTCAAGATGTATCAGCTTTTAAAAATATGATAGATAATTCAGAATGCCAACACAATCAGAAAAATAATTTTCTGTAACTAAAAAAGAAATCTTAGGCCGAACATCAACTTATGATGTTTTGAGAATTCGCGGTCTTCTCCAACAGGAATCCTCACTTCTCCAAATATAGAGACAATAGAAGTCTGAGTATCGAATAAATCAAATCCACTATTTAAAACCAGTTCTGCATCTGTGTTCCTCGCTTCCTTAACCTCCGTTGTTAAACCTGCTCCTCCTCCGAAAAAGATAGGTCCTGCATGCAAATTGAGCAGTGCATTCAACGTGAGTACATTCTTCCATGGATGTCCCTTAAGAGCTATACCTCCTCCTCCAGAAAGGATAAAACTTAATGTATTTGGAATTAGTTTGTAAAGCAAACCTACACGCACTGCGAGGTAGGGACCATAATTATCTTCTTGACCATCTTTGGCTAAAAAAAGCCCTCCACTACCTAAAATAAAAAATCTTTTTTTGGTCACTTCTATAGTAAGCCTGCATATTTCAGATAATGCTCCAAAATCGTCAGTTACAATTAAGATTACTGTATAAACTCCTGGCTCTCTAAAAACTTTCTCCCATGTAAAGGGCCTTTCAGTTATCACTTTCTTGTCTACTACATCTCCCGCTTCATCAACAATCTCAAAATTTGCTCTGACAATTTCTCCATCAGGATCAGTAGAGCCTGACCCATCAAATACAATAACTTTATCTACGTAATCATCGCAGGGAAGACAAGACGTCCAAAGTCTACACGTAGGCGGGAAATTGATGTAAACCTTAGCCTCACAAAGATTTTCAGAAAGTTCACCTTCAAGATTAAGAGCTTTACCTTTAAAAGTATACTCTCCAGGCTTATCAAAGCTTGTTTTCCATTGTGGAGATTCAGGCATTAAAACTCTTGAAGTAACCAAATTGCCAGCAATATCAAATATTTCTACTTCCATAGATTTTGCAAACTGGGAACCACTCATATCCACAGAAATAGGATCATTCAGGTTTGCCTTTGCAGGTGTAACTTTTAGATCACAAATAGCATCAGGAATGATCTCTCTGTGTATTTTTATTGCTGTAAAAGAATGTAGGGAAAAGACAGCAAATATTCCAATTATTAAAATTACTAACTTCTTGTATCTCATTTCTGTCTCCTCTCAGAGATTTAACAGCAAAATTTAAATTTTACTTATGTAAATAAATATCAAAACAATAAAACTTTTAATCAAATTAATCTTTATTGTGCTCTTCAACAACAATTTGAGAATAATCTGCTATGTGCACAAATAACTTGCTTATTTCTTGGAGAAGAGCAAGACGATTTCTCCTGATTTTACCTTCCTCGGCCATAACGAGGATATCATCGAAGAATTTATTTATTGAAGACCTTATGCTAAGAATAATTTTTTGTGCCCGGGTAAAATCTCCCCTTGCGATTATCGGTAAAACATTATCTTTTATTATGGCAAAGGTAGTGTAGAGTTCTCTCTCCTCTTTTTCCTGGAGTAAATCTGGTTTTAGCTTATAAGGTGGTTGGCTTTGAATAATGTTATTTACACGTTTTGTGATGAGTATTAATGGTTCGAAATGAGAACTTGTTTTTAAAGCATCTAAAGCCTTTAGCCTGAGAAAGGAATAATAAATGTTGTCTATCCCAGCCTGAAGTGCAGCTTTTACTAAATCGTAACGATAACCTCTGCTTTCATAGATATGCTGAAGGCGGCTCAAGAAAAATTCAGAACAATAGCTCTTTACTTCTTCCTTGGAACATTCTAATTTTTCTCCGTAGACATTTAACATTTTATCCACGAGGCGAGTAAAAGAAAAACATAGCTTTTTATCTAGAATAATTTTACAAATACCATGTGCATGCCGTCGGAGGGCAAACGGGTCTTTTGATCCTGTTACTCGAATACCCACTCCTGCTAATCCAACTATAGAATCAAGTTTATCGGCAATAGAGAGGAGAGCTCCGCTGAGTGTTGAAGGAGAGGCATCATCTGACCCGGTTGGCTGATAGTGTTCATAGACAGCTTTCCAAACAGAAACAGGATATCCTTCTGCTTTCAAATATAGGCCTCCTACTTTTCCTTGAAGAGAAGGAAACTCTCTAACCATCTCCGTTACAAGATCAGTCTTGCACAATTCAGCTGCCTGCATGAGTTCTTTTTTTGTTTTTCCAGCATCAACTTTATCAGCAAGATAGGAGACTATTTTCTTCAGATTTTGTGATTTATCCTTGTAACTTCCCAATTTTTCTTGAAATACAACTTCTCCCAGAGATTCCAATCTCTTCCCTGTGGGTATTTTTTGATCTTCTTTCCAAAAGAATCGAGCATCTTCTAATCGAGCTTTGAGTACTCTCTCATTTCCTTTTCTTATCAAAGATTTCGAATCACGGAAGGCATCAGCTACTCCAAGAAAATACGGCAACTGCTTACTCCCTCTGACTACCGAGAACAGCTTCTGCCCCTCTTTCATGGCAGTACTTAACACTTCCAAGGGCAGACTCAAATAATTTTCTGGAAAAGAACCCAGGAAAACATAAGGATGTTCAATGTTATACACAAGCTCTTCCAAAAGCTCTTCATCAGGAAGCAGTTGAGCGTTAAGAGGTATAAGCTTTCTCTCTATCTGATTCAATATCACTCTTCTTCGTTTTTCTTGATCTACAATTACTTTTTTTCTGTCTAATACTTCTCTGTATTTTTGAAAAGAATTTATCTTTAATTTCTGAGGAAAATATACCCTGTGACCGGTTGTGGAATCAGATGAAGATTTGCCAGCTACTGTGAAGGAAATGAGCTCTCCTCCAAAAATACAGAGCACATTATTTATTGGGCGCGAAAACTTATAGTTACTCTCTTCCCATCTCATCATTTTTGGGAAGGTTAAGGAAGAGATAATCTGAGGTACCAGGCTGCTGAGAGTATCCTTAGTAAGCTTCCCCTTTTTTACTTTCTTTAGCCCTACATATTCTCCTTTTTTAGTTTTAAGAACCTGAAGCTGTTTCACACTAACGCCTTTAGCTTTAGCAAAACCTTTTGCTGCCTGGGTAAACGTTCCGTCCTCAGCAAAGGCAACGGCTTTAGGGGGGCCAACTATTATTTCCTCTTTATCCTCCTGCTTTATGGCTAAATCACAAAGAACTATCAAACGGCGACAGGTTCCGTAAGTTTTAAGCTTCTTGAAAGTTACGCTCAAAGATGAAAGATCTTCTTCGAATTTATTTTTAAGCTGGGACAGAGCAGCCTTTACATGGGAAGAAGGCATTTCTTCAGTTTTTATTTCTAAAAGAAATTCTCTCAGGATTAGCTCTCCTTTGAGACGTATTTATGTGCAATCTGGTTAACTATATTTCTTATCTGAGCAATAAATTTCACTCTTTCAGTCACGCTTATCGCACCTCTGGAATCCAAGAGATTGAAAAAGTGAGACAATTTTAGGCAAATATCGTAGGCGGGAAGCGGTAAATTTTTTCGCAGGAGACTCTGTGCTTCTTTTTCCCAGAGATTAAATGACTTTTGAAGAATTCTTATGTTTGCACCACTAAAATTATATTCAGAAAATTCTTTTTCCTCTAAATACCGCAAATCTTGGTACTTTACATCTCCAGACCACTTCAAATCAAAGATATTATCTTTTCCTTCAAGAAACATCTCTAATCTTTCCAAACCGTAAGTTATTTCAACTGGAATTGGAAATAGATCAATTCCACCTGCTTGCTGAAAGTACGTAAACTGTGTTATTTCCAATCCGTCCAGCAAGACCTGCCAGCCAACACCCCAGGCTCCGATCGTAGGAGATTCCCAGTCGTCTTCATCAAAACGGATGTCATGCTCTTGTAGCCGAATACCTAAAGCTGTCAAACTGTCAATGTATATTTGTTGAATGTTAATAGGAGAAGGCTTCATGATAACTTGGAACTGGAAGTGTTTTTGCACTCGATGAGGATTTTCTCCATATCTTCCATCAGTAGGCCTTCGAGAGGGCTGTACATAGGCTACTTTCCACGGCCTCTTGTCCAAAACTCTGAAAAATGTATCAGGAGTCATAGTCCCTGCACCAACTTCAATATCATAGGAAGGCGCTAGATAGCATCCCTGTTCAGACCAGAATCTCTGGAGAGCCATAACCAGATTTTGAATGGTCATCCTTTTGCCTTGAAAGTACTATTATTCCTTTTTCACCTTATCAGTCTGATAATCCCATTTCAGAATAGGATTACGAGCTGCAGATGTTTCGTCTAATCGTCTGACATAAGAAATATGAGGCGCAGATTTGAGTATCTTTGGATCTTCCTTCGCTTCCTTTGCAATCTGTTTCATTGCTCCGATAAAAAGATCCAAATCTCTCTTGCTCTCAGTTTCGGTTGGCTCAATCATCAAGGCTCCGTGAACAATCAATGGAAAAGACATCGTGGGCGGATGAAGGCCAAAATCAATAAGCCTTTTTGCGATATCGATGTTCTGGATTCCGTACTCTCTTTGGAATTTATCTGAAAATACACATTCGTGGAGTGTAGGAGATTCGTATTTGAGGTAGTAATCTTTCTCCAGACTTTTACGAATATAATTAGAATTCAGAACGGCAATCTCTGATATTTCTTTAAGCCCTTCGAATCCAAGGGATAAAATGTAGGCAAGAGATTTGACTATAACCGCGAAATTTCCAAAAAAGCTTCTGACTCTACCGATACTCTGGGGTCGGTCGATATCAAGAAAGTACTGATTCCCCTCTCTCTCTATGACAGGAATTGGAAGAAAAGGCTCTAGCTTTCTTTTAACACCTACCGGACCAGCACCGGGACCACCTCCGCCATGAGGTGTTGAGAAGGTCTTATGGAGATTTAAATGAATAACATCAACATTCATATCTCCGGGACGGCAGATCCCTGCAAGAGCGTTCATGTTAGCACCATCCATGTAGATAAAACCGCCCTTAGCATGGACGATGTAAGCTATTTTCTTAATCTCATCCTCAAAAACTCCCAGAGTGTTGGGATTAGTAATCATCAAGGCTGCAACGTCTTCAGTCATATTTTGGGAAAGATCATCAACATTAATAGTACCCTTTTCGTTTGACTTTATTTCTCTTACTTGATAACCGCAAATATGAGCACTTGATGGATTAGTTCCATGAGCTGAGTCTGGTATGAGGACGATCTTTCTAGGATTTCCCTTCTCTTCATGAGAGGCCCGGATAAGCATCATTCCAACCAGCTCACCCTGAGCACCTGCTGATGGCTGAAGAGTAAAAGCATCCATCCCAGTGGTTTCTGCTAAAAGTTCTTCAGTTCTCTTTAGGATTTCGAGATTTCCCTGGATTAAATCTTGAGGAGCAAGAGGATGAGATAACATAAAATCAGGGGAAGAGGCCAATTTTTCATTAATCTTTGGGCTATATTTCATAGTACAAGAACCAAGGGGATAAAAACCAATATCTACACAATGATTCGTCTGAGAAAGACGGGTAAAGTGTCGAACGATTTCCACCTCTGAAACTTGAGGAAATCCTTCAATATCATTTCTAGTGGGAATATTCTCAAGAATTTCTTTTTTTGAGGGAACATCGAGCTGTTGAAGAGAGAAAGCTTTTTTTCCCTTCGCACTCAGCTCAAAGATTAACGGTTCTCGGATCATCTTAAAGACTCATCTATAGCTTCGACCAATGTATCAATATCCTCTTTTTTATGCACCTCTGTAATGCAGAACAGAGCACAATTCTTTAGTTCAGGATAGTATTTTTCGAGGCCTAAAGCAGCGATTATATTTTTCTTTCTTAGAAAGTTCTCAACTTCTGTCCACTCTCTAGAAAACTGAAGGACAAACTCATTAAAGACAGTTCCCGTAAATTTCTTTTTAACTCCTTTCACATAACAGAGCTTTTCTAATGCATAATTTGCTTTTTGAATGTTATGCCAGGCAACCTCTTTTAATCCTTCCTTGCCAATAGTTTCTAAAAATATAGTGGCTCTCAATGCACACCATGCTTGATTAGTACAAATATTAGAAGTCGCCCTTTCGCGTCTGATATGTTGCTCTCTTGTGGATAGAGTAAGTACGAATCCCTTTCGCCCCTCTACATCTGTGGTCTGTCCAGCAATACGTCCAGGAAGCTGACGAAGAAAACCTCTAGAGCAGGCCATAAAGCCCAGATAAGGGCCGCCAAAATTAAGGGGAATTCCAAAAGACTGGGCTTCTCCAGTCACAATATCAGCTCCAAGCTTACCTGGAGCTTCTAAAATGCCCAGCGAGATGGGTTCCGCCACGACAACAACAGAAAGAGCCTGATGTTTGTGGGAAAGCGTTGAGATCTTTTTAATGTTTTCGATAACTCCTATAAAATTTGGAGATTGAAACACAACGGCACTTGTCTCTTCGTCAATTTTTTGGCTTAAATTTTCGAAATCGATTCTTCCCGCGGAAGAATAATCGATTTCTTCTGTCTCAATAGGTACATTCCTGACATAAGTCTTGATTACTTCTTTGTACTGAGGGTGAAGAGTTTTTGCCATCAATACTTTAGGTTTTCCTTTGATACGGTAGGCCATGAGCACTGCCTCTGCTGCTCCTGAGGCACCATCATACAAAGACGCATTCGAAATATCCATACCAGTTAACTGAGAGATAACTGTTTGATACTCAAAAATAATCTGAAGAGTACCCTGGCTGAGTTCAGGTTGATATGGTGTGTAAGGGGTTAAAAACTCCCCACGAGAGCTTAAATAATCAACAATAAATGGAATATAATGATTGTAAGCCCCTCCTCCGATGAAGGAAAGGTATTCAGAGTACTTATTCTTGCTTCGAGCCTTACCAAAATAACACATAAGCTCTTGCTCAGTATGAGCCTGGGGAAGGCGAAGAGCATTTTTTAACTTTAATTCTTCAGGAATGGAGCTAAAAAGCTCTTCGAGCGAGGAGATGCCGATAGCTTTCATCATTTCCTTTTTATCTTTATCACTGAGAGAAATGTAACTCATGGCGCAATTTTTTATTAACCTTCAAGCCCTTCTATAAACTTTTCATACTCAGTTGCTGACATCAGTTTCTCTATTTCTGAGTTATCTTTTACTTTCAGGTGCAGAATCCAACCTTTTCCATGAGGATCTTGATTAATAAGTTCAGGAGAATTGGTCAATTCTCCATTGACTGCCACCACTTCCCCAGAGAGAGGAGAGTAAATATCAGAAACTGCCTTAACCGATTCCACAACACCGATAGTCTGATGAAATTCTAACTGCGTTCCAACTTCAGGTAATTCAACATACACTACATCTCCTAGCTGCTTTTGAGCAAAATCCGTAATCCCGACAGTAGCTGTGTCTCCTTTAATCTGAGCCCACTCATGGTCTTTAGTGTAATAAAAATCTTCAGGATACATTTCTGACCTCCCTTACATGTACTTCTCTGTTTTGATTTTTTGATTATAGCTTTTCTTAGCTGGTTTTCCTCTTCGTATTAGGGATTTTCATTTTTTCTGTAAAATGGAGTAGGGATAACTCTTGCTTTTACTTTTTTGCTTCTTATCCCAATCTCAAATTCTGTTCCCTCTTCAGAATATTCTACAGGAAGATATGTAAGTCCAATGCTTTTCTTTAAATACGGAGAAAAAGTTCCTGAAGTCACTTCTGAAACCTTCTTGCTATGGATAAAAACAGGGTAGTGTTGACGAGCAATCCCTCTTTCAACGACTTCAAAGCCGACGATTTTTCTCTTTATACCATCCTCCTTCTGTCTGAGGAGTACGTCTCTTCCTAAAAAATCTCCTTTTTTAAATTTCACGAGCCATCTCAAGTCAGCTTCTAAAATAGTTGTCGTTTCATCAATGTCATTACCATAGAGCATAAGCTTGGCTTCTAAACGAAGGGTATCACGGGCACCTAGCCCAACAGGAAGAAGTTCATACTTTTTGCCTTCCTCCAATATCACTTCCCAGGCTTTTTCTGGTTGCGTGGAAAGAGTATACAGCTCAAAACCATCCTCTCCCGTATATCCTGTCCGCGAAATAAGGAACTCTTCCCCCTGTATCTTATCCCAGCCGGACCAGAAATACTTCATCTCTTGCAAATTTAATGATGTTAAAGGCCGAAGAATTTCAAGTGCATTAGGTCCCTGCAGAGCAATCTGGGTGAAGCTTTGACTCTGATTCTGAACTTTGACATTAAATTCTTCCTGATGACTGAGGATCCATTCATAATCTTTGTCAGAGTTGGCTGCATTAACTACCATGAGATATCTATACTGGTCTAAACAGTAAACTAATAGATCATCTACAAAAGTTCCTCTAGGAGTAGTCAGAGCAGTATATTGTGCCTGATTTACAGATAACCGCGAAGCATCGTTAGGAGTTAAATACTGGACGAAAGCTAGAGCATCCTTCCCTGAGATAACTATCTCTCCCATATGACTTACATCAAAAAGTCCGGCTCGATTACGAACAGCTAAATGCTCTTCCACAATCCCTCTATATTCGACTGGCATCTCCCAGCCAAAAAATTCTATCATCTTCCCCCCGAGCTTTCTATGGCAGGCATAAAGGCGAGTTTTTTTCATGTGTTCACTTCTTTGAAATTAATTTTCTATCATATTACTTTTAGTGATGCAAGGGCGACTATTCTATTTTTTATTATTTTTTCACATTAGACTTTAAAAAATAGAACAAAATTTACCAGAGATGCAAAAAAATAGGACCATTCCCAATTTTAAGGCCTTGTTCACACGTTTAAATTTGCTATAATTATTAATCCGAAATGTTAAAGATAAAAACATCCTTAAAGAAAAAGATTTACGAGAAATTAAGAGAAAAATACCCTCTTTCACTGGAAGAATTAGAATTTAATTATACTCCCCAACCTAAATTTGGAGATCTGGCTCTAACTTTTCCTTTTGAAATTGCTAAAAAAATTAATGCTAAACCGCGCCAAATTGCCGCCGACGTAATCCCTGTTATTTCACCTCTTGAAGGAGTAAATAAAATTGAAGTTGCAGGAGCTGGCTACATAAATTTTTTCCTTGACAAAAAAAGCTTCTTCTCTCTCCAATTGCTCTCTTTAGATACTACTTCACTCGTACCCGAAGAAAAAAAAGTCATAATCGAACACACAAACATTAATCCCAACAAGGCCGCTCACATAGGGCACCTGAGAAATGCGTGCATGGGAGATACACTTGCTAGGTGCTTAAAATACAAGAGCGAGAATGTGGAAATTCAAAATTACATAGATGATACGGGTGCCCAAGTTGTAGACGTGGTCTTCGGCTTTATGGAGATGGAGAAAAAAAACTTATCTGAAGTCAAGAAAATTAAAGAAAAATTCGATTATTACTGTTGGGACCTCTACAGCCGCGTATCTTCATATTTAGAGAATAATCCTCAAGCTCAAGAAAAGAGGGCAAGTATTCTCAAGAAAATTGAGGAAGGGAAAAATCCTGAAGCTGAGACAGCTCAGTATATCTCCAGCCGAATCTTAAAGGCGCACCTTCAGACAATGCAGAGGATTTATGTAACTTATGACCTTCTTCCTCGCGAAAGCACTATTCTTAAACTCAAATTCTGGGAAAAAGCATTCAATTTGCTAAAAACAAAAAAAGCCATTCGCTTTGTTTCGGATGGACCAAATAAGGGTTGCTGGATAATGAAGCTTGAAGATGATCCTCAAAAAGAAAAAATCATTGTGCGCTCTGATAAAACAGTGACATATGTCGGAAAAGATATTGCCTATCAGCTTTGGAAGTTTGGTCTTTTAGGAATAGATTTTTACTATGAGCCTTTTATCAAAGATGACAACAAAACAATCTGGATAACAACATCTGTCCCGCAAAATGATTCTCCCCATTTCGGAAAAGGAAGTCTTGTGTATAATGTCATAGACTCGAGACAGGCTTATCTGCAAAAAATTGTTGTTCAGGGATTAAAATCATTAAGCTACTTTGAGGAAGCTGAGAAATCTATTCATTTCTCTTATGAGATGGTAGCTCTTTCTCCTAAAAGCCTCAAAGAGCTAAACCTTGAAATCTCTGAAGAAGATAAGGGAAAAGCATTCCTCGAAGTATCAGGAAGAAAAGGCCTTGGAGTAAAAGCCGATGATTTATTGGATAGACTTGAAGAAAAGGCCCTGGCTGAAGCGGAAAAGAGAAACCCTGACCTTACGCACACTCAAAAAATTACTATAGCTCATCAGATTGCCAGTGGAGCTCTTCGCTATTTTATGCTTAAATTTGCCCGCAACTCCCTCATTGTCTTTGATTTTGATGAAGCCCTTAATTTTGAGGGAGAGACTGGGCCATATCTTCAGTATACTTTAGTCCGCCTAAACAGTATCTTCAGGAAATTAAAGGAAAGGGAAGGAATTGATGAGGAGGAAATTCAGAATCTCATATCATCCACTGACATTACACTTGAAGCCTTGCCCCAGAAAGAACTGGATGACTTCTGGGATCTTATTCTCTATGCCTCTAAATTCGAAGAGGAAGTCTTGCATTCAATCGGATCTCTTGAGTTTTCTCATTTAGCCAAGTTCTCTTTCAACATCTGCCAAAAATTCAATGCATACTACCACCTCTATTCTATTCTAGGTGCCCGAAGCAACGAAATAAGAAAAATTCGCGTTTTAACTATCTACTACATAAAAAGAATTCTCCAAAAAGCATACTCTCTCTTGGGAATCCCTATTCCTGAAAGGATGTGACATACAACCAGAAAGAAATGAAAGCGAAAAACATTAGCTCAAAAAAGGAAAAATGTGTTAGTTGAAAAGAAAAAAAGCAGTGCAATAAACAAAAACAAGAGATTATTTAATTGTTTATTCTTTTTCAGAAGAAAGGAGATTGAGAATGATTGAAGTTGAACATCTCACCAAGAAATACGGCAATTTAATTGCGGTTAGAGACCTAAGTTTTAACGTCGAAAAAGGGAGAATTTGGGGACTTTTAGGTCCCAATGCAGCCGGAAAAACAACGACCATGAGAATACTTACCGGTTATTTACCTGCTACAGATGGAAAGGCTATGGTAGCGGGCCTGGATGTTTTTGAAAAACCTAATGAAGCAAAAAAAATCATAGGCTATCTCCCTGAAAATATTCCTCTTTATCCTGAGATGACGGTTCAATCTTTTCTGAGCTTTGTCTCTGAACTAAAACAAATCGCACCGTCAAAGAAAAAGAAAGCAGTGGAAAATTCGATAGAAATAAGCGGATTAAAAACAGTCAAAGGAAGGCTCATCAAAAATATTTCCAGGGGATTTAAGCAACGTGTAGGTATTGCTCAAGCTCTCATCCATGATCCCCAAGTACTGATTCTCGATGAGCCCACAATTGGACTTGACCCAGCTCAAATAGTTGAAATCCGACAGCTCATAAAATCACTTAAAGGAGAACGCACCATCATTCTTTCTACTCACATCTTGGCAGAGGTAACCCAGACATGTGATGGTGTTGTTATCATCAATGAAGGTCAGCTTATGGCATCGGGCTCGTTAGAAGAACTCACTGCATCTTTTAAAAAGAAAGACGGAATTATTCTAAGAATTAAAGAAAATGTTGATACAGCAACTGCTTGCTTTAAAAAAATTCCAGATGTAGAAAGTGTTACACAGCACGACAACGAAATTAAGATTGAATGGAGTCAAGAAAAAGACCTTAGAGATGAAATCACTAAATCAATCGTAGAGAATAA
>JBGVTE010000140.1:0-2507 GCA_041862375.1 Candidatus Aminicenantaceae bacterium | reverse complement strand
ACTCTTTTGAATCAAATGAGATATCTAGCAATTAAATTATGCGACGTTCTTAAAAGAGATGGATCAGGTCTCAATACTCGAGATTAGGGCGGGATGGCGTTTGTTAAATCTTGAATCTGGATAGATGATCGGTGTTTCGTTCAGCAAAATTTCGATCGCTCAAAATATTATCTAATAGATTGATTATGTAGCCCTCTCCCTCTGGCAGGACGCTGATCCTGGTATTGTTGAGGTTGAGGATGCGAAGAAGAGGCTGGTTGGGTTGAAGAGCTAGTAATTTTATTGAATCTAAAAGTTATGCAGATTGAATAATATCTTGGATTCGGTTGAATTGAGGAGCTATAGAATTCGTTATAAGATAAGTTCTATAAGAATCTAATTGGGCGTGCTTCATTTTTTCCCCTTAAAAACCATAGAAATCAGCAATTAACAAGGATTTTTTTAAATAAGCCCTTTAGAAATTTTAAGCATGAAAAAGCAAAACTCATCAGCAAAATCATCATAAAGCTTCCTTTTTATTGGTGGCACTTTTATTAGAGTTGACAGTTTAGAAATCTAATACTATATTCAATATTTGATAAGAAGGAGGGTATATGAAGATAAAGCTTTTAACAATGTTATTAGCCTTAGTATTCTTTATTGCATGTGCTTCAGTTGAGGTCCCGGAACGTGAAGCAGAGTTTTACAAGTTCTATTCCAATATCTCTTTTGATGAAATATGGGATGCTAGTTTAAAAGCTATAGATGATTTAGGGCTTGTACTTGGTGAAAAGAGTGAGGAGAGGGGCTATATTTATGGTAAAAGAAGGACTACCCATCCTATTTCTACACCACCAATGGAGATTTTTATGAGGAGAGAGAATGGAAGGATTAGAGTGGGCTGTGAGCCTTTACTGGTATCTCGTGACATTCATCCAAGTGCTTTAAGTAAAGAGAAAAAAAAGTGGGTGGAGGTGTTTTTTAGAGCCCTCGATAAAAAATTGAATATAAAGCCCTAGATTTTTACTATATTAGTTCTTAGACAAAGCAATTCCGCTAATTATATAAATTAAATTGATCTGGTTTTCATAAAGTCGGTATCGATTTTAAGAGGTTGATTGCCCAAGATTTGAGTATAATCTTTAAAACATAAGTACATACCTTTGGGATTAGAGGAATATAATTAATAGAGTTTGTCCAAAAGTGACGGGATTAAAAGAAGTGTTCGAAAAAGGCAGTTCCATTATCATTGCGAGCGATCGAAGAGAGCGTGGCAATCTCATTGAAAACAAATAAATTAATGCCCTTCCTTAAGAGATTGCTTCATCGCTTCGCTCTTCGCAATGACAAGGCATCCCATCACTTTTGGACAAACTCAATTGATAAAGGAGAAGCAAGTGAAAGTTAAAATTTTGGTTTTAGCGTTTGTCTCCCTATTATTATTTACAATTGTTCCCTCCCAGGGAAAAATTAAGCAAAACAAAGAACTTTTATTAAGAGCTGTCGAATTTCATGGGCATTTGGGTCCATATCTGGTTTTAGGATTGAGAGCTGGCCTGTATGCAAATCAAATATTCGGTAAAGAACCGATGAACACCAAAGCAATAATAGAAACAAAGACAACACCTCCGCAATCCTGTTCTGCTGATGGAGTGCAATTTTCTACTGGATGCACCTTAGGGAAAGGGAATATTTCCCTTAAAGAAGGAGAGGGCTTAGCGGTTACCTTTGAGAAAGATAAAAAGAAGTTAATCCTGAAGCTCAGGAAGAAGATAATTGAAGAGATTGATTCTCTTCCTTCTGAAGAGGAAGCATGGGAAAATTTAGCTGAAGATTTGTATAAGAGAAGCATAGAAATTATTTTTGAGATAGTTGAGAAAAAGTAAGCAGCAGAAGGGATTAAGAATCCTTTTTTTAATTACAACAAGTTTAAAATAATAAGATGTATGCTGGCTTACGGATTTAAGAAGTATTAAGTATAATGCCGGATTAATAGAGAGGATCTCATAGACATGGAGTACTCAAACATCGTGAGCGTTTCATGGGGAGACCATGTCATTTTTGGAGAGGGAGATGGACGGCTTGTTTCTCCTGAAGCTCTTGAGCGGCGGATGGAGCGTTGGAGGGAGGATCTGAAGGCAACTGTTCTTCACTGGAGACATTTGCGTACCCGTATTAAAGGGCACAATTACGCTGCCCGTGGCTACAGACATCCTTCCTGTGTGTATAAACAGGATATTTACTGGGATGACTTTGAAATTGTACCTCGGCTTGCTCAAAGATTTGGCCTTAAGGCATATCTTTATGTACCGCTGTTTGATGAAGGATGGCCACTTCCTCCAAAAAAGATCCGGGAAGTAAGCTATCATAATGCAATGCACGGACAGCATAACAGTTGGCAGAGTTCATTTAGCCTGGAGCATCCAGAATATGCTGTTGTGGATCGCACGGGAAAAAACAGGCAGTGGGGTGTGCTTTGTCTGGCTTATACTGAAGTTCGTGCTCATTTTATCGAGCGTTTTTTGGAT
>JBGVTE010000139.1:0-4993 GCA_041862375.1 Candidatus Aminicenantaceae bacterium | reverse complement strand
TATTGAGTCCGTCCCAAAATTGCTTGATTGTAATAGACACCATTAACAGTATTTCTCCAATTGTCATTGAGAGACTTTAATCAAGAAACTTTGAGACAAGGCCTCTTTATTATTGATTTTAATCCCGTCACTTTGGGACAAACTCTTGATTTTAGTTGTTGTGGTGATGTGTAAAAAAATTTAATATGTAGACCTTCCTCTGAAAATTTTGTATAAATTAAATAAATATACGAAGGAGGAAACATGCTCGTCCTCACGACTCCCGTAATAGAAGGTAAGAAAATAGTTAAATATCTTGGTCTGGTCAGTGGAGAAGCCATCCTTGGAGCTAACATTTTCAAGGATATTTTTGCCAGCATCAGGGATATTGTTGGGGGAAGATCGGCTGCCTACGAAAAAGAATTACGCAAGGCTAAGGAAATAGCTATAGAGGAAATGAAAGACGAAGCTAAAACTCTTGGAGGCAATGCAGTCATAGGAGTTGACCTTGATTACGAAACAATCGGCATCGGCCAGGCTGGCAACATGCTAATGGTCAGTGCCAGCGGTACTGCGGTTGTTTATGAGGAATAATTAAGGAGGGAAATATGGAAAAACATGTTAATATCCTCGGAGCTCTCTGGATTGTCTACGGAGCTTTGGGTATTTTTATTTCCTTCATAGTCTTCGGTGTACTCTTTGGAGTTTCCTTTATCCCCGATGTAGATGTTGAAACATCGATAATTTTAAGGAGTGTAGGAATAGGCGTAAGCTCTTTTATTGCCATCATCTCAATACCCTGTATCATCGGCGGCATTTGGCTAATGAAGAGGAAAGAATGGGCTCGCATACTGGTTCTAGCATTAGCTTTTCTCAACCTCATTGATATCCCGATCGGGACAGCCCTGGGTATCTACTCTATCGTGGTCTTATTCAGGGAGGAGACTGTAAAGCTGTTTAGAAAATCATAAAAAAATGGATGATATTCTGAAGTAGTTTATTTTGTGAGATCGCTTCACTCTTCGAGGTTCGCAATGACCTTGGATCCCGTCACTTTGGGAAAAGATCCAAATATTTGAGGAGGAGAACGTGAACAAGAAAATTAGGGTCATTATTTATGGATGTGGTGTTATGGGGCTTAATATCGCAAGGGCCCTTCTTGATAAAGAGAGTTTTGAGGTTGTCGGAGCTATTGATATAGACCCTGAGCTCGTAGGCTGGGACTTGGGAGATATCCTTGACCTCCATAAGAAGTTAGATATTAAAATCGAAAAAGATCCAGAAAGCCTCTTCTCTAGAGTTAATGCTCACGCAGTTGTGCATACCACTACTTCTCATCTAAAGATAGTTCATCCTCAGATAATCCAATGCTTGAAGTCAGGTCTCAATGTCATCTCCACCTGTGAGGAGCTTTCGTATCCCTGGAAGCATCATCCTTCACTTGCCCAGGATATTGATGCCATGGCGAAAAAAGAGGGAGTTACTGTAGTCGGAACAGGAATAAATCCGGGATATCTAATGGATACTCTTCCTCTGATCCTCACCGCTCCCTGTCTCCAGGTTAACTCCGTAAAAGTAAAAAGGATGATGAATTCAGCGAAAAGGCGGATTCCTTTCCAGGAAAAAGTAGGTACAGGGCTTACACAGGAGGAATTCAAAGAGAAAATAGAAAACAAGGTTATTACAGGACACATAGGCCTCTTGGAATCCATTTACATGATTGCTGACGGCCTTGGCTGGGAACTGGATGGAGCAGTGGAACTTCCACCAGGGCCAGTTATAGACGAAAAAGAGATACAAACTAGCTTAGGAAAGGTTGAGCCCGGAAACGTGATCGGACTTACAAGTATCGCGTATGGCCAGAAAGCAGGCAAGGAAGTCATTACGCTTGAGTTTTGTGCAAATGCTGCTGTGGACGAAGAGTATGATGAGATTATTATACAAGGGGAACCTAACATTCACCAGAAAATACTGGGCGGTGTTCACGGCGATATCGGGACCGTTGCTGTGACAATAAACACTATCCCCAGAGTTATTGAGGCTACTCCGGGTCTTAAACTTATGAAGGATTTGCCGATACCCTCAGCTACTCTTTAGTCTCTTGACGATTTGATGGAGTGTTTTTCCCGCTTCATCGTTAATCACATAGTCTGCTAAATAATCTAAAGGTGTTGTGTCTTTGTTGATAATCGCCAGTTTGGCCCCCCTTTGTTTTGCTTTGAGGGGAATATCTGCTGCAGGATAAACAACCAGTGAGCTTCCCACGGCGAGCATAAAATCGCAGTGTGCAGCTTCCTCGTATGCTGAGCGGAGCGTCAACGGGTCTAAGGTTTCTCCGAAGAAAATAACAGCCGGCCTTAATGTGCCTCTACACTCAGTACAGTGTGGAGGGCTTTTTTTCTCCAGCGTGGAGAAGACTTCATCTATAGAATATTTTTGGGAACAGTTCATGCAGCTTATAATCCTTGTTGTTCCATGCAGTTCAATGACGGCAGAAGAGCCGGCTTCCTGGTGAAGCCCATCTATGTTTTGGGTAATCACAGCTTGCACTTTCCCTGAAGCTCCGAGTTCGGCCAGCGCTAAGTGGGCTTTATTCGGCTTAGCTTTTTTCAGCGTGGGATAGCGGATTTCCTTGAAAAATCTCCAGTAGTAGGAAGGATCTTGAAGGAAGTAATTTATATTGGCGTATTTGTTCGGATCATATTTGTGCCAGAGACCCCCTTCTCCTCGATAGGTAGCTATACCACTTTCAGCTGATATACCCGCTCCAGTAAAGGCTACTATGTAGTGGGAATTTTTAATATTTGAAGATATAGCATCAAAGACATCCATCATAAGCCTAAAATGCTGGCAGCATTTTTAAAAAGAATTTTCTTGATTGATTCCTCAGCCAGGGGAAGTTCTTTTATGGCTTCGATGTTGCTGTTTATAGTCTTGATGCCTGGCCAATCCGAGCCATATATAAATTTATCTATATTCTTTTCCATGTCAGGAAAGTATTTCAGTAGATTCTTAGGGGGGAGTCCGGATATTTCAAGATAGAGATGTGGATGGAGCCGAGAGAGAAAAAAAGCCTTCTCGTGCCACAGGCCTCTTCCGCTGTGAGCCATGACAAGGGGAAGGTCTGGGAAGTCTGAAGCCACATCGTCCAAGTATATAGGATCTGCGTATTTTATTTTAGAGCCCTTAAATATTGAAGAGCCCGTATGGATAAGTACAGGCAGCCTTTTCTCTTGTGCTTCAGAGTATACGGGGTACATTCTCCTTTCGTTGGGAAAGTAGTGGTTGTAGGATGGGTAAAGTTTCAGTCCTTTTGCGCCTTGCTCTATGTATTTTTTAAATTCATGGACAGGATGGCTGACTGAGTAGGGATTAATGGTACAAAAGGGAATATAGATGTCATAATTCTTGCTGAACTCAAGAACAAATTCATTCGAGACGACGCCCGTTGTGATGGGACATATTTCAGCTAGGATTACCGCCTTTTCAATATCATGGCTCTTGAGGTAGGAAGCGAAACCTTCCGGGTTAGTCATTTCTTCGTAGCGTGTGTAGAATTCTGTTTGGGCTGATTTCTGATAATCGTGTACCCATTCGTGCCAGTGTTCTTTAAGGCCGACATGAACATGAAAGTCAATGACTTTTAAGCTTTCTAATCTTTTCATATGCTCCTAAATATTAATAAAAAAAGAGAGTCAGGTCTACACCTTTCCCTTTTTTGTATAACAATGGGGTCAGGCTTTCATAACTTGGATAACTTTCATAATTATATCGGGGACTGTTCTTTTATTTAATTCGGTTTTTATATTCAAATTTTGGGTTTTTCTTAAAAAATAAAATATTTATAAATAGACCACTCCCTTATTCAAGATAATACTCCATTTTAAAAGTTAATGGAGGCAAGTAATAGGGGAGAATTAGGTTGACTTTTGGCTGTCTTTGCTATAGAAAAAAAAATTCAAATGTAATTTATTTTTACAATGAAGAAAATTCTTGGAAGATTTTTTGATTATATTCAATTGTTATAAATTTAGGAAGGGAGGTAAATGAATGAAGAAAGTAGTTCCTTTTTTGGCAGCGTTATTAATGGGGATTGGAGTGACACAGTCTTCAAATCTAGCAAATATTTCGGAGGAGAAGAACACGATGAAGACAATAATAGAGACGCTTGAGAAAAATAACATTAAATATTACCTCTTTACCAATAGCCAGGGTAATAAGTTTTTAGTTGTTCCCAAGTTTGGAGCAAGAATCTTGGCTGTCTCTGTGGAAGGAGAGAATTTATTCTGGACTCATCCTGATATCCTCAAGGGGCAGGGCGGTCAACGTTCATGGATTTCTCCTGAAGGAGGAGTCAAGGGCTTTATCTTTAAGCCTGACTGGTCGGGAAACAGGGACTTTTCGATGATGGACCCCGGGAACTACAATGTTGGGCTATACAATGAAAATGAATATCTCGTGCTAACTAACACATTTAAGACTACTTCAAATGACCGTGAGGAGAACTATGATTTGACTCTGACAAGAGAGTTCAAACACGAAGAAGATCCCTTAAAGGAAGAGCCTGAATTCAAAAACTTGAAATACCAGTACCTAGGTATTGATTTTGTTCATAAGCTCATAAACAACTCAAAAAAATCCCTCGACCGTATTCTAGGATTATGGTGTTTGATTCAGATTCCTCCTAAAGGAACGATGATAGTTCCAGTGCACGATGTCGAGCGTCCTGTCTGGCGGGGTGCTTATTTTGAACCCGTCCCTGAAGATTATGTCAAAAAGAATCCAGATTCTTTTTCTTTTTATATTCACGGCAGCCGACGCTACAAGGTTGGAATCCGTCCTGAATCTGCCCAGGGAGTTATCTGTTATGTTTCCAAGGTAAAAGATGACGAAGCTTCTTTGGTTTTTATGATATTCCCTGTCAAGCCTGAAGCTCGTTATGTGGACAGGCCTAAGACAGAACAAGAAACAAACGGAGACGCTGTCCAACTCTACAGCCATCTGGAAGAAAGCG
>JBGVTE010000138.1:0-4803 GCA_041862375.1 Candidatus Aminicenantaceae bacterium | reverse complement strand
AAAGGGGGGTTTTTGGTGTAAAACCAAAAGGTAGGAACTCTCTCCAGCCGGCCAAAGAGATTTGTTGTTATTATTATATCAAATTTTTAGCAAAAAATCATAAATTTTTTTGATAGCTTGAACGATTGGGATATAAA
The DNA here is from genome assembly GCA_041862375.1 of Candidatus Aminicenantaceae bacterium. Lineage (GTDB taxonomy): Bacteria > Acidobacteriota > Aminicenantia > Aminicenantales > Aminicenantaceae > WVZL01. The sequence goes on along the minus strand of JBGVTE010000138.1, from coordinate 4,666 downwards.
GCTTTAACTAAATTATATCTTCCTTAGGATGCTGACCCTGGTTTTGCAGAGGTTGAGGACGCCAGGAAAAGGCTGGCCATCCTCCAAAATCAGTAATTCAAACTTTAGTTTTTTCTATTTAAATATCAAAAGTACAGTTTTAAAATTACCGGATAAAATGCATTTAACTCCCTTTCACTTTATAATATAAGAAAATTTTTTATTTTTTCAAAAAAATCATAAAAAAAATGAGCTGAACTGCTAACTGACGCAATTTCTGAAATCAGAGAGTTTTTCATTCAATAAATAATCAATAAAAATTACTAAAAAATACTGAAATTATGGTATGGAGACTAAAAGGCAAAGATTAAGTAAGTTGTTGAAAATTAAGATGGTTATCTGGTACGGCCGGAGGGATTCAAATCCCCGACCTTCTGATCTGTAGTCAGACGCTTTATCTCATAAAATATTCTTGTAACTAGTTGATAATAAATTATTTATTTCATAATCAACAAAGTAGTCTAACACTCCTTTTGACCATACTTTGACTACTTTTTAAGTCCAGCTAGCCTATTCCTTGTATCCTCAACCTCAGCGATACCAGGGTCAGGGTCCTTCCAGAGGGAGAGGAATTTTTGATAATGCTCTGTGACTTTGGCTTTCCAGGATATATTCTGTGTATCCTTAAATATCTTTACACCTCAAAATTTTCCCTCTCGTGCTTTACTTTTTCCATGAGCTTCTTAAACTGTTTCTTTCCATGCTTTCTGGATTTTATAATACATTTGGCAAATTTTCAGCCATATTGAGCCCTTTTTTGGTAAGAATAACTTCACAATGCACCCAGAATTCTCAGTTTAGAGTTTCAAAGCACTTTTGTTCTTTTTATTAAAACTTACTTTGATGCCAGTTTTTTCGTTGTCTCTAAAGCCTTTTCATAGGAGATGAGTGGGATTAACTCATTCTCACCAAAAGGGAACATCGGTAGTTTTGCCAGTAATCCTTGTAGTTCCTCGATCGATTCCACATCGAAAATGGCATAGCTCCCCTTTCTACCCGCCATAATGCCTCCTGCCAAGATTTTTCCTTGCTGCTTATAGTCCATAAGAGTTTGAACCTGTTGTGTCGCAATCTCGAAGAACTTTTCTTGTGGGACAGGAAGTATCTCTTTTACTTCACCCTTAAATAGTATTAACATTTCATTCCTCCTTTTTCGGTTTTTAGATTTCTATGTAAGCTGTAAAATTAAATTCAGCGCTCTCTCAACCTTATCGCTCTCTTCCTTGCATCATCAACATCAGAAAGACCAGGGTCAGCGTTTTTTCAGCTTACTAAGAATACCACATTTTTTCAACCATCCATAGCCGCTAATTCGCTCAGGTGTCTAAGAAGTGAGAAGCTAAGAAAGCTTGGCTTCCACTCGCCTCATAACTAGAATATACCTAAATCCAGATTTGCACAGTTATAAAGAAATCGCCCTCTTGTTAGTACGAGTATTATTTGCTTTTTAAGTTTTTGTCTGTTCTTTCGTTATCATACATCCCCATTACACCTTTTACGACTCCATCTTCTTTGATGATTTTTATACGGAAATAGTCAATCTCTTTAATTTGGAAAAGATAATAACGTACATTTTATATCAATTTATTTAATAATATAACCAAAAAAAGTTAATTTTATTAATTAATATATTAATAATATTAATTTAATCATGCAAAAATATTAATTTTCTTAATATGCACGAAACGACAGAATTACAAAAAATTTGACTCTTTAGGAATTAACTGCTATCCTTTTGCCAGCCTAGCTGAGAGGGGAAAGAGTGCGCATTAAATGCCCCAAATGTCACTCAGAGAATCCTGATACATCCCGCTTCTGTGCTGAATGCGGAACTCAATTACTCCCTCCAGAGAAAGCTCCTGCCTCCTATACCAAGACCCTGGAAATACCTAAAGAGGAATTAACCACAGGCTCCACCTTTGCTGGAGGGTACCAGATTATTGAAGAGTTGGGTAAAGGAGGCATGGGCAAGATATATAAGGCTTTTGATCCTGAATAAGAGAAAAAGTTGCACTTAAGCTCATAAAGACTGAGATTGCTGCAGATAAAAAGATAATCGAGCGATTCAGGAATGAACTGAAATTTGCGAGAAAGATCAGACATAAGAATATCTGCCAGATGTATGACCTCAACAAAGAGGAAGGCACCTAGGAAAGACGCTGACCCAGGTATTTCTGAGGTTGATGCGAAGGAGAAACCGGCTGGGCTGAAGAGTCAGTAATTCTCAGTTTACAGATTCCCTTTGTTGAATTAAGAAAAATTGATTATATATTTCGTCTGACATTAAATAGATAGAAAACTTTCCTCAGTTTTCTCTTGACATAATGTAGTTATAATGACTACAATTAATTTGTAGCTCTTGTAGTTACTTATAAGGAGATCACTCATGCAACCCATCAGTATCGGCATTCGCGAGGCGAAAATTAATCTCAGCAAATTACTCAAAAATGTTCAGAAAGGCGGAGAAATTATCATTACAGACCGCGGCAAACCAGTGGGGAAAATTGTTCCTGTAACTCAGGATTCACTTTCTTTAGCTGCGAGAATAAAAAAACTGGAAGGACAAGGCTGGATCGAACCTCAAAAAACAGAAAATCAATCCCCCCTTCCCGCTCCTCTTCCTCTTCCCGGTGAAATTGCCCAGAAATATCTTCGAGAAGATAGAAATTCATGAATAAAAAAATTCATTTTGTTATTTATTGGGACTCATCCTCCATTCTCTCTGCACTGTTTAAAGATTCGTACAGCGAAGAAGCGCTGGAATGGTCTCGAAAAGACGGAGTCCATTTAATATCAGCAATGGCCTATGCTGAAGTTTGTGCAGTGATCTCTCGTATTAAGAGAGAAAGACTTTTAGCTGATGTTCTTATAGATGCTGCTTTTGAAGCGCTCGAAAGAGGTCCTTGGAGGCATTTGAATATCTGGCCTGATTGGAAAAAAATTAAAGCCTTATCTTTGAAATGGCCTTTGAAAGGTGCAGATCTTTGGCATTTAGCCACAGCAAAAACGCTCCAAGATCAAATCCCTGAATTAACTATATTCACGTTTGACAACAGGTTGAGGATCGCTGCTGAAGGAGAAAATCTAATCAGTTAAAAAATGAATAAAGAAGAAAATCTCTAAGCTTTTGCAAGATTGTTCAATAAAACTTAGTCTTTCTTCAACAAGTTCTCTGTTTAAAGGAAGGTTCTTCATTATGAACGTTCTAAAAGCCCCTTCGAACAATTTGTATCCGTATTCCAACACAGGAGAATAAAATCGGGTCAGACCGATTCAAGTGGCTGACAGAAAACAGGAAATATATATTGTGTCCCCAATTTCTTGATAAAATTAGGAAAGTTTCTGCTGAGGAATATGATAAAATAGACTTAGATTTTATGGAAAAAATCATCATCTAGAGAAGCAATATAATGTATACATAAGGGGAACGGTATTATGAGAAAAATATTTTTACGCACTTTCCTTTCTTTTTTACTCACATCCTGTGTTCTCTTTGTAGTCAATCACCGAGGTGATTCGTCTCAGGCTGAAGAGCATGAAGTCATAGTCCGGTTGGTTTTGGTGGATGTTGTGGCCACAGATAAAGAGGGAAACTTTATCTCAGATCTTAAAAAAGAAGAATTTGAAATATATGAGGATGGAAAGAGAATTCCCATAAACTCCTTAGAGCTTGTCCTTTTTGAAAAAGAGAACATTATCGAAGAAGATAAACAAATCTCAGAACCCGTTCAAATATTTGCGAGAAAAAAGCGTTTCATCGTTATCTTTGATTCTATAAACACCATAAAAAGAATTATTGACCGAAGTAAATCCCAGATACTGGATAGGCTCTTTTCCCTGATTGAGCAAGGGCGGGAAATCATGGTCTTTGAATTGAGCGAAAAGGAGGGGATGAAAATCCTTCAACCTTTCACATCTGAGGAGAGGCTCATCGCCCAGGCCGTTGAAAAAGCTTCGGGAAGCATCTGGGTTGAAAAATCAGCGGATGCTCTGTCTGTACCGAGTATACTTGCCATACCCGATCCAAATCTTGAATTGAGATCAGAAGACGGATTTTTTGATCTCGGAAAATTCCTGAAAACTCAGCAGCACATGTACGAGTTTCAATCACGGAATAGGTTCGAAAAATCAATCAACAGCCTCCTGGCTGTAATGAATAATATCAAAGACTATCCAGGGAGAAAGCCTGTACTCCTTGTCAGTGGAGGGTTTCCAGCTCTGTCATTCGAGCAAGTTTACGCGGGCGAAGGCATTGAAACAAACATTCCTATGGCACAGGTTTCAGCATCCAAGATTTTAGATCCCTTTAAGGTACTCCATAAAACAGAGCGGAAGGATGGCTCTCAAATATTCAATGACCTGATTCACTTTGCCAACAGTCACAACATCACCTTTTACACCATGGATCCGGATAGTTATTTGAGATATGTGCTCCCGGATATTTCTTATGACAATTTCCCGAGAAAAATGCGCAGCCTGGGTTCATCTATGGTTGACGAGATCGCAGAGATTAAGAAAAACGAACTATCCAACTTGAAGTATATTGCCAAAGATACGGGAGGGACTTCCCTTCTTGGAGAGAAAAAGTTTGATAATTTTGAGAAGGTTGTGAGCAGAGATTTGGGGA
>JBGVTE010000137.1:0-11128 GCA_041862375.1 Candidatus Aminicenantaceae bacterium | reverse complement strand
CGGCTTGAAGGCACGCTCGCTTTGCCCCAGCGACTCAAATATGTTAGGCGAAGGCATGTGGGTGTAAAAAACCATGCATGAGCTTTACTTCATAGGACCTTCTTCACCGTATACCCACGCTTTTCTTTCCTTATCACGGAAAAAAAGATGCTTACATTGTGGCTAAAAGATTTGAATTACATTTATTTTTATTATAGAGTAAATACCTTTTACATTACATTGCATTGGAACAATTCATACTTATCATTGAAACCATGAGACGAGGAGGCATTAGATGAAACTCTCCAAATATTCCCTGTGTTCAGGACTGGTATTCTTCCTTATTATCGCCATTCAACTTCAAGGAAATGAGCTAACAGTCAAAGTAATAGAGAATACCGAAGACTTGCCTCATGAATTTTCACGCATCTGGAAAACAGGCGACATTTTAATATCGGATGGCAAAAATCTTGCCTTAATAGGGGGAGCAAAACGGCCCCTTAAGACATTTCACGCTGTCAATGCGATGGGAAGCATCCTCAGCTTTATTCCTGCAAAAGAGAATTTAGTAAGTGACCTGGGAATCGGAGCACCAATGATTAGTATAAAGTACAAGAGGAAATACCCTATCTATTCCTCGCTCAAGCAGTTAAAGAAGAATATTCCAGAAGGTACCCTGGCATTCGAAGCAAACGCTGCTTATGAAGAAGAAGGAAAAAGAGCAGAAATCAAGACAACGTATAAATTCTTTGCTCAAGAAGGGGGAATCGATGTTATCTCCACCATAAAAAACACAGGAAAGGAAAAATTTAGGGATCTCGAATACTCAGTCTATTTTACTGCTTTCCATAGTTATTATTTCAGCCCCTTTAACAGGGAGAAACATCCTCATTTAAACTTCCGAGTTTATCAAAAAAAAGGCCACTATCTTGCCTGGCTTAATCTAAACCCTTATTCCAAAAAAATCCTGCCGGGAAAGCTAGCTTCTGGCGAGCATTACAAAGTACACTATGCCCTTCTTACGGATACTAGAATTGAGAATTTACTTAAAAAAGTCTATCAAATCTTTGAAATTGATCCTCTTCAAGCAAAAATTCACCTTAAAAACTTTAAAGGAGGATTAGCGGAAATCATCATCAGAGATGCATTTTCTCCTGCGGTCTTTTTTCGATCATTTCTAGAGGATCCACTTTTCCTCGAAATTCCTTTTCCTAAAGGTACATACCTAGTAAAAGCACATTTTTTTCCTGCTGTACAAGAAGAAATACTGGCAGTTGAAACTGAAGGAGAAAATTCATGTATTCTTGAAGACATTCCCTCCGGGACTTTAGATGTCAAAATCAGAGACAGTAAGGGAGAGTTTGTTCCAGGGAAAGTAGCGTTTATTGGCCTGCATCCAACAAAAACGCCTTATTTCAAACCTGAAAATCCTTTAGAGACTGAAAAACGGTGGGAATCTTTTAAAAATTCCTGTTATCCCCTAAAAGAGGGAATGAAAGTGAAAATGCCGATCGGGACTTATCTCGTGTATGCTTCAAGGGGTCCAGAGTATACCATTGACCAAAAAATCATAGAAGTACTTAAAAATGAATACTATAAATTAACCTTCCGAATCGATAAAGTCATTGACAAGCCGAATCTCATCTCGATTGATCCCCATATGCACACTCAAGTTTCGGACGGAACTCTGCTTATTCCTGAGAGGATTAAGTCAGTCTTAGCTGAAGGAGTGGATGTAGCTGTAGCTACGGACCATAACTACATTATTGATTATATCCCAGATCTCAAAAAGCTCGGCTTGAGTGAATATTTAGCTGTCATTCCAGGCAGCGAAGTGACCCATGGGGGCGTCATCCATTACAACTCATTTCCGTTAGAATACAGGCCTCAGGAAGAGAATAATGGTGCAATTTATCCCCTGGCTGAAGAGGCATCCACGCTTTTTAAGGCAAGTCGTAAAAAATACCCTGATGCCATCCTTCAAGTTAACCATCCGCGGGCTGGAAGACTTGGATATTTTAATACTTATTATCTCGACAAAGAATCGGCTTCCTATGCGCTGAAAACTTTCGATACCTCCTTCGATGTATTTGAAGTTATGAACGGACCATATTTCTACAATTCCAATTCTGTAGCTATCGAGGACTGGTTTCATCTTTTAAACCGAGGCTACTATTTCCCTCTCATGGGATCTTCGGATTCTCACGCTGCAGACAGAGGAGAGCCAGGCTTTTCCAGAACCTACGTTTACTACCAAGGAGGAAAAGCAACACGTCTGAACGTAAATGCTCTCATCCTGGCTCTAAAAAAAGGACATTCCTTTGCTACTAACGGACCTTTGATTGAACTCAAGGTAAACAAAAAATACAAACCCGGCGATTCATTTACTGCAAAAGAAAAAAATATTGACATCCGGCTCGAGGTTATCAGTGCTCCTTGGGTAGATGTGGATGATATTAGAATCATCATCAACGGAGAAAGAAAGATTACTTTCCCCGTGAAAAAAGAGGAAAAACTAACTCAAAATTTGATAAAAGAAATTAGCCTGATGCTGGAAAGGGATTCATACATAGTAGGTGAAGTCCTGGGAAAAAAGACTCTCTACCCTGTGGTTCAGCGTCCCTCTTGGAATGGAGAACGAGAGGAAGCTGTCCTCCCTTATGCCTTGACTAATCCAGTCTTTATCGATGTAGATGGAAATGGCTCATTTGATCCCCCATGGCCTGAAAAAATAAGGCTTACGACTGATATCCCAGAACAAAAAGAGACTGTCCGCCGCTAATAAGCAGTAGGAAAATACTTCAGAGGAATTAAAGAAAATTGAAATGCAGATGGTTTAAGCCAAAAGATCCTCAATGTTTATTCAGCGAACCTAACATTCTGACTTTACTAAGATTAATAATTTCTCTTGTCTTCTTTATACTGGCCATCATAAAAATGAATCCAACCTATAATTTTATCGGCCTTGCCGTCCATTGGTTTGGAGATGTAGCTGATGGTTTTTACGCTCGAAGATTTAAGCAAGAAACAATCTTAGGAGCAGAAATTGATATCATTGCTGATCGTATAGAAACTCTATTCTTTTACGTTAATTTTCTCCACTTTCAGCCCACCTTGTACATTCCTGTAGCAATATACCTTCTTGATTTCGCCTTTGTTGATTTTTACCTGAGCTATCAATTCCTGAAATACAATATCATCTCACCAAATTATTTCTACAAAGTCGATCAAACCGTTTACATCCTAAACTTTAGTCCAGTGGGTAAATTCTGCAATTCTACTGTAGTCACCTTAATCCTGATTTTTCTTCCCAAGCTCCAGGTAATTGCTTCCATCTTTGCAGTTCTTTTAATTGTGGTTAAGTCGTATTCAATTTTTCTCTTGAATAAAAATAGCCTAACTGGTAAAAAAATTAGTTATCATAAAAGAGGAGCTTCTCTGAAATGATCTCATTTACCCGCTCACTATCTTTGGCAAGCCGGGGAGTAAAAAATTATATTGCTAAGAGACCTTTTTGTGTTTCCTTTGAAGTAACCTATCGCTGTAATGCCCTGTGCAAACACTGCCACTTAGGAGGTCCCGTTGATGAACAGAGAGCTTCACCTCAAAAATACGCTGCAATCTGTCGCCAACTCAAGCCAGTCGTTGCCCAAGTATCGGGTGGGGAGCCTTTACTTCGAAGGGACTTAGAACAAATCATAGAAGCTTTAAGAATTCCAAACAGAGCCCCTTTTATAGTCGTAACTACTAATGGAGTTCTTCTGACAAAAAAGAGATACCTCAGCCTCAGGGAGGCGGGAGTGGACGAATTCTCCCTTTCGCTGGATTACCCTGACGAGCGTCACGACGAATTCCGCCAAGTACCGGGGCTTTTTAAACGCATAGAAACGCTCATGAAAGAACTCGAATCAATTAATGAAAAAGCTATTACTCTCAGTTGTGTGGTCCAGAGTGACAACTTTAGGGATCTTATCCGCTTGGCTGAATTAGCCGGGGCATGGCACGTCAACATAAACTTTAGTACATATACTTACTTAAGAACTAACAAAAAAGACTATCTCCTCTCTACCGAGGAATTGGAAGAACTCAAGGATATACTACATCAGCTGCTCCTCTTCAAAAGACAACACAATAACGTCTATACTTCTGACTATACATTCATGAGAATGATTGATTTCTTCGAAAACGAATCCCTTGACAATTGTAGAGCTGGAGTAAAATTCATGGTGGTGAATCCTGATGGCACTCTTTCCCCGTGTGGTCTCATCATAAAAAATTACCAATCTCTAAAAGAACTTAAGCAAGATTTTATAAGATCTAACGACTGCGTGTATTGTTATACTTCTATTCGAGCTAATTCGGAAAAGCCCCCATCGTATTTAATTAAAGATGGCCTTAGATCGCTCCGATAATTCTAAAAGTGTATCTCCCTCAATTTCTGTGTTTAAATGAAAAACAATAAAATTCATTCTGCTCCGGCCTCTTCAAGACCTGGAGTAACTCCTTCCAAAATCAGAACACTGATTTTTATACTCGAAATTAGTTTGATTATTATTCTCCTTTTGTTGTGGCTCAGTTCAGAGCCAATCCGGAAAAGTAAAAGCCTGTGGGTGCTCTTTTTCTATAATTTTCCTTCTCAATTCTTAATTGCCATTGTCCCCCACGAGCCTGTCTTTCTCTACTACAGTAAATTCTATCAACCTTTGGTTGTGACCTTCGTGGCAATAGCAGGCACCTTGATTACAGAGATTCTAAATTATTCTGTATTTAAATATGTTGCTGATTTAAAGGCTTTTGCAAAAATGCGCCATAGTAAATTCGTTAATAAATTAGTTGATCTATTCAACAAAGCTCCCTTTACAGCCATCTTTGTCGCAGGATTTACACCTGTACCTTTTTATCCATTCCGTTTTTTAGTTGTCTTTGCTCACTATCCCTTAATAAAATATATCCTTGCCGTCTTTCTCTCCAGGACACCTCGATTTTTCCTCATAGCCCTCTTTGGCCATGTGGTGAAGATACCAGATTATTTGTTAATCCTGTTATTTATTGTGCTCGGCATCTCTCTCGGAATTCCTCTGGCAAGGAGTTTATTGAAAAAAGATAGGAGCAGCAAAAAAAATGCAGCTTAAAGCTCTCGTTACCGGTGCGTCTGGCTTTATCGGAAGCCATTTGGTAGAGACACTCGTAGAAAGAAATTGGAAAGTCACTTGTTTTGTCAGAAAAGAAAGCAGAACTGATTTTCTTAAAAATCTACCTCTTACTATTTTTGTTGGCCACGCTGAAAACTCAGAAAGCCTCAAGAGAGCAGTGGATAAACAAGATTACATATTTCATCTCGCAGGGCGAATCATGTCAGCTAGCCGTAAAACCTATGAACTAGCCAATTATCTCCTGACCAAGAATTTACTCGAGGCTTGCCTTATCAAAAATTCAGGTCTTAAACGTTTTGTCTTTGTTTCCTCTGTTTCGGCTGCGGGTCCTTCTTTGCCTGGATATTACTCTGATGAAAGCCAGCCTTGTGCTCCAAATTCAGAATACGGAAGAACTAAACTCAAAGCTGAAGAAGAAGTGAAAAAGTATTGGCATTCTATCCCTGCTACTATTATCCGCCCTCCAAATGTCTACGGCCCTCGTCAGCAACAAACAGAACTCCTGATTAAGCTCATAAGAAAAAGAATAGTCCTTTCACTTAAAGAAAGAGGAGAGAGCACAAGTCTTATTTACGTCAAGGACCTTGTTGAAGCTCTGATTCAGGCAGCTCTTTCGCCTACAACAAGAAACCAAGTATACTATGTCACTGATGGGAAAGGTCATTCCTGGCGAGACATAATTTTTACTCTTAAAAAATACATCTTAGGCAATTCTCTCTACCTGCCTTTTCCTGAATACCTGATCAGCCTCTTAGCATGGTTCTTAGATTTACTCAAAAGAGCAAGAATAATAAAATTACCTTTTGGTCAAAAAGCCTGGCGAGCAATGGTTAAAACTCCATGGCTTTTCTCTTCACTGAAAGCAGAAAAAGACTTTGGCTTTCGTTCGCGGTACGCGTTGGACGATGGCATACGCGCCACTGTCAATTACTACAATTCATAAATTACTATTTATCCCTGAAAAAAAATAATAATCTCAAGAAAATGTGGGGCGGTTCTATGATTTATTGCGATAATCAGCTTTTTCTGGCAAAATAATGTAATCACAATGCTTAAAAAGATAAGTCTCGAATTTTGAGACGTGGGACTGTAAAACACACACGATGTTAAAACAAACAACAAGCGGAAAAATAAATTTCTCGCGAAAAGTTTCTATCGTCAATCCCGATGCGGCCCGGAAAAAATGGACGAGAAGGAAGAAGCTCCGGAAGTACCTCAAAAAAAGGCTACCGGGCAAAATATATGAAGTAGCCGGCGCTAAACAAAATACAATAGAATTAGCCAAAAAGCTTAGCTCAGACCATACAGTGATAGTTGCTGTGGGAGGAGATGGCACTGTAGCAGATGTGATTCAAGGAATTATCGAGTCGCGAAGGGAGAAGGATGTCCTTCTTGGAATAATCCCCTTGGGAAGCGGTAACGCCTTCCGAAAATCTCTCCGCATACCCAAGAATGTAAAGAAAGCTGCAAAAGTCCTTAACGAAGGCGAGACAAAAGAAATTGATTTAATCGAAGTGGAGGGGAAACCAGCTGGTTTTGTCAGCATTGGTGCGACCGCACAAGTTACCCAAAAAAAACTTGAGCACCGTATTCAAGGCCTCATCGGCCATCTCCTGGCAGGGAGAATTTTATTCACTTTGCAAAAAAAAGAACATGAAGTAGAACTTTTTGATGGCATTAATGACGATGGGGTCCGTTTTTCGAAAAAGATTTTAAGATTAAAATTTTTGGATTGTGTCGTCGGAAAAACAAATTATTTCGGTTACAGCTTTAAGATAGCTCCTAAAGCCATGCTTGATGACAGCTATCTTGACATCACCTTCTTTGAAATTCAAGGTTTGAAATATCTCCTCTATTTTCCCTTTATCTATTTCGGCCTCTATCAAAAAACCCAGAGGCATTACAAAGCAAGAAAAATGATTATCAAGGGAGAGGAGCTGCCTATTCAGTATAACGGAGAATTTCTCGGAGTTAAAGACAGAGTTGAGGTTAGAGTACTGCCTCAAGCTCTTAAAATCATTAGTCCCGTAAAGATTAAACAGTAGCTAGATTTATTCCTTCAATTGCTGTTTTTCCCTTGCAAGAGAAACGATCTTCCTTACATCCTTGAGTAATGTTGGAGCATGATAGACAATTCCATCTTTGATCGTCCACTCTATGCCTCCTCTGGAGATGATTTTTCCTTCTTTTAAATCCTGAACACCATCAGGATAGAGAAATTTAAAATTTTCCAAAGGATTATCACCAACAAGGAGCAGGTCTGCAAGATAGCCTGGTCGAATACGGCCCAGTTTATCTTCCATACCCAATATTCTTGCATTGTTGCCTGTGGCATGTTTTATAACATCGATAGGATGAAACCCTGCTTCTTGATGAAGCTCTAATTCCCTTATCAGGCTAAGCCCGTAGAGCATATAGATGTAACCCGCATCCTCACCAACTCCTACAATCCCTCCCATCTTGGAAAACTCACGGACTGCAGCCATCCATATCTTATAGTTTTCCCTCCAAAAGATTTCATCAGTCGTGCTCCAATTCCAATGGTATGATCCATGATAAGCGGGATTAGGATTAAAATACTCTTCAATGGCTGGATGAAGGTATTCCTTAAACCAGGGTTGATTCATTGCCCTCAGAAGATCACGATTTGCTTCATAAATGACAAAGGTCGGACACCAAGCTACTCCTTTTTCTACCAGTCTTTTAAGAACCTTTTTCAACTTCTCCGGGTCTGCTTCCCTCCATAGATGGCCTGCATAGCGGAAGCGATCATCTTCGTTACTGTAGTTATACCAATGAGGGAAATTCTGGGAGCCATGAAGAGCAGCATCCGGAATTCCGTACCAGTGTTCGATCGAAGTTATACCAAATTCTGCATCATCCCAGGCATCGATCTCTTCAACTCCCACGTGATGAGCAGCCCTGAGACTAAGCTTATGCGCCTCATCCAAGGCAGCCTTAAGGATATCTCGGTCCATCCCAAATACTTTTATCCCATCTGCTCCCCTCTTCTTCACCTCTTGAACATTTCGGCGAACCTCCTCAGGGCTCCTTCCCCAAGCACGCATGTAGAGGAATATACGCGGAGCATCAACTAAACCTTCCTGACTTTTTCGACGCTCTTCTATGGTCTTATCATAGTTGCTTCCCACATCCCTAACTGAGGTAATGCCACATCCCAGCCAGAGCTTGTAGAGATATTCAAAAGGAAGGGATTGATTAGCACGGCTGTCATGAATGTGCCCATGGATGTTTATGAGTCCGGGAAGAAGGTACTTCCCCTTTCCGTCAAGAACATGTTCCTCCTTTTCATAAGCATCTCTTTCCAGACTCGCCCGCCTGATAGATTGTATTCTATTCCCCTCAACAATAACATCTAAGGGCCCTCGCGGAGGAGTCCCATTGCCATTAATGACGATAACATCTCTTATAACAAGCCGATCATACCTCTTTCCATTCTCTATCCCTCTTGTTTCACTCAATAAGACCTGGCTTAAAACAAGCAAAAACAAGAGGATTGAAATAACTTTTAATTTCACTTGTAGATTCTTCATAGTTATTCCCTCCCCATATTATTTTTCTTTCTTCTTTTCATAACCCCACAGTGTTCCACTACCCTGCGACTTACGCCAAGCATCCCGCCAGCGGTGGATATCACTGACACTTATGGATGGCATGTTTTGCCTTCCCTCCTTCGGGTTAAGTTTAGGTAAAGGTTTATGAGGTTCCTTTTGGTACCAGTAGGCAACAGTTACTAAATCGAGTGTTAAACAGTTGTTATGGCCATGCTCGATTGTTGCTTTTAAGGATTTTTCAAAAGCGATAGGGGACCCAAGAAAGAAGCGGTAGCAATGCGTCCGTCCTAACCAGCCAGTGTCTTTGTTTATTCGGGCATAGCCAAAGTAAGGATGCATATAAACTTCTTTGGGGCACCAGGATGAATTAAAAAAATCCTCTGTTCCTGTTCCATGGAGAGAAGGAGGCCATTTTTCTCCATCGATAAAAAACATATCATCCCCTTCTCCATACCACATGGGTGAGGGGCTATCTACATAGTAATTGACTCCGACAAAGTGGCCTTCTCCCTCTATATCAGCGATGGTATAATTTCCACTGCCATCTGTGTTTGCTTCTTGGGAGCCAAGAACGCTCCATTCATTTTCTCCTCCTGGTAAAGGTTCTGTTAATTCCCTGTTCCAGAAAGCATGAAGCCTGCCGAGTCCAGGGCTGATCGACTCATGCTTTTCATAATCAATATAATAGTAAAAAGCGTCAATCCTTACATCAGACTGGTTCTCGACTGTAATCAATGCTTCATGGCTAAAAGGCATGGGAAAATAGCAGTTTAAAGCATTCCCTTCTTTCGGAGCAACAGCTAAAGGAAGGGTAATAAGAGGATATTTCTCTCCCCATCCTTGGCCAAAAAAATCCCCAATGGGACACTCAACACTGGGATTCTCTTCTTTATCCCAGAACATACGTAAAACAGCATTGCGCCGCAGCATGGGATCTTTACAAGAAATCGTGATCCAGATGTGCTTTATTACTCCTGCTCCCTCAATACGAGCAATCTCTGCTGTCTCTCCGGGTTTAATGACAAGGTAATCTGCATTTTTCCCGCTCCTGTCATAACTTGATATTCGCTTCGAGTGATACTTTTTTAAGCAGGCTAAGTCATCAAGTAAAGAGGATGATCTTGCCTGGGAATGCAGGAAATGATTGAAAGTCAAGAATGAGATAATTAAAAACAATGCCATTTTTTTAATATTCATCTCTCCTCCCTCTTTAAAAATTTGTTACCTTATTATTTCTCAAAAAAGAAAACATGGCCTATCAAAAACTTTTTATGCAAATATCTGGTTGCCCATTGTATTATTTCTTGCCAATACTTCCTTCTGGGTAGGCTATATCTACAAATACACACATAAGCTATTTCGGGGATAAAGGCATGATGATGGCACCGCGAGAAAAATCTCCATACACTTCAGCTTTCCCCTGAAGGAAAAGGAATCCTACCAAAGCACCTGTAACAGCATCCAGCTCATGAGCCGTGATTTCTTTTTTCAATCCCACTATTCCCAGCCTGCGAAGCCCCTGCCTTAATCCAGAAGTATTATGCTTAGCTCGCGGAATTACCCAGATATCCTGGGCGCCACCGGGATAAATCTCAACAACACGAAATCCCATCTTTTCAAGAGTGTTTCGGAAAGATATTCCCCTATCCATCAAAGCTCTCATCGGACCAAGAGTAATCGGAAAAAAAGGAATTTTTCTCCTGCGTAATTCCTCATCACACGGCCGAAAATGTATGCTTCCTTTCTCATGTATGGATTTTCTCCCGGGAGGAAGGCACAAAGGGGCGTCAATTGCCACTAGTACCGGCTTTTTCTCTTGAATGTAACTCAGGATTTCATCATCAGAAAAAAGAATAAGATGAGAAGCCTTAAGACCTTTAAGAACACACACTCCAGTGGGCCGAGTAGGAACTCCCCCTAAGTCTAGTCCCACAACACAATCCTCTTTCATCTGCGAGAACATAGGCAACATTAAGAAAAAGAGTCAAGAAAAGAAGCTCCCTCTAAAGTCCTTTCTTCAATTCTCGAGAGGAGATTTATATCATCGAAAAGAAGGCAAGTCAATCAACAACAGGACTAAATTAAATATCCTGTTTTCATGATTGCAGCTAACAGAATTGACAAGGTTTTCTTAATTATACAGCCTCATCCTTCCCTATCTTCACACAACGGATACGCTTTCTCTCTGGGGCAGTACCACCCATCCTGTTTAACTTAAAGGAATTATTCATAATAACGGAAAAAAAGATACTTCATATATTAAGCATCTTTTTTCCGTGATGAAAATTAAAATAGTCATTGAGCGATGGGCATACGGCTTGAAGGCACGCTCGCTTTGCCCCAGCGACTCAAATATGTTAGGCGAAGGCATGTGGGTGTAAAAAACCGTTTGAAGGCTGAGCGGGCATGGTTCCTCTCTGT
>JBGVTE010000136.1:0-19464 GCA_041862375.1 Candidatus Aminicenantaceae bacterium | reverse complement strand
CATCTATCCAGATTCAAGATTTAACAAACGCCATCCCGCCCTAATCTCGAGTATTGAGACCTGATCCATCTCTTTTAAGAACGTCGCATAATTTAATTGCTAGATATCTCATTTGATTCAAAAGAGTTTTTAATCTTCTGGCCTTTCCACTACAGTCCTAATGCTTCCTTGAAATACTTCTTATCCAAGTTCGATCCGCTTACCACAACGCAGACTAGTCCACTCTTTATCTCTACCTTCCCGGCCAATAGGGCGGATATCCCTGCTCCCCCCTTCAATCCGCTAATTCGATCAGTTATTAAGAATCATGAGTCTAAGATAGGCTGGCTTCCGCTCGCCTCAATTAAATCTCTAGTTTATTTCTTTTTGAGAAATTTCTCTTTATTTTCCTTCCACCACTTTTGCCACTTTTCCTGATCTTCACCGAAATCTTCCCCAGTTATATTCTTAAGTGAGTCTGCTGCATCCCTTCGAATGGAGGATTCCTCATCCTTCAGGGCAGTGATCAACGGCTCAACTGCACGGGGATCACCTAACTCCCCAAGCGCCTTTGTTGCATAATAGCTGACTTCCCAATTTCCATCCTTCAAGGCAGATAAAAGAAAAGTATAACCATAAGCTGTGCCCATCATCTCCAACAGTTTAGAGGAAACACCGGCCTTTGAGTATGCTAAATCGAAAGGTGCAGAAGAGGGAGAATCAAGAATTAAAGCACGGGAAGATCGTATACTAATTTCTTGAGAAGGCTTTATTTCACCCTTGAATGTTTTCTTGAAGGTATGTAAGCCTGGAACTTCTAAAATGACCGTACCCGAAAGAGAAGCGCCTGTGTAACGGTATACAGACCTACGATTTCCACCGCTGCCTTCAGGGATATAGCTAGCTCCCCTTGGCTCTCCTTTTGCCTGTAGCTTCAAAACAACATCGTAATCATCATCATCGGTTTCAACCAAGTGAAGTCCCGCATTTTTTATGAATTTTTTTGCGTGATCTTCAAATGGAATAAATGCAGCCTCTGCCCCCCAGAAGGATTTCTCTACAATAATCTTAGCTGTTCTTGTATGCCTAAATGCCTGATGCCGTAGATTCTTAAGCGTTTCAATTTCTTTCCGTGCTTCATCTAACAAAGTTCCCTGGGGATTCTGTTTTATAAAAGCCTCAAATGCAGGGATAGTATTTATTGATTGGGCCTCTGTAAAATAGAGTTCTTCTAGCTTTATACGTGCTTTATCTGCCAGAGGTCCTTGGGGGTATTGTTTTAAAAAAGTCATATATCCCCCAACCGTATTTATCGATTCATTCTGTTTAAAGAAAATTACTTCTCTTGCTTTATCAGCAAGGGGACCTTTAGTATGGCTTTTTAGGAAAACCTGGTAAGACTCTATAGTGTTTTCAGATTCAGCCTTTTCCCAGTCTTTTTTTTCAGAAGAACAGGAAGAAAAGATGAGAAAACAAAGTAATAGTAGGATTAATAGTTGTCTGTTCATTTTACCCTCCCTTTAATATTGTTATGAACACATCTTATTTCTTTCTAAAATAACTTGTCAATTCAAATTTATAAATGTGGCCGCAAATGCTTCAATCAGTATTACATATCCAAGCCCAGCTTATCTGATACTAATCATCCCCTGGGGGGATATGGGTGGGGTATTTACTTACTCTTCAACCCAGCCAGCCTCTCCTTAGCATCCTCTACTTCAGCAATACCAGGATCAGCATCCTTCTGTTATCCGCAAAATATTTGAGTTAATAAAGTTTATTTACTGTCATCCATAAAAACAGCTAAAAAAAGCCACCTTTTTCCCCAGTTTTCCCTTCGAAATTATACCTTACTTACATAACTCTTGCCTGTATAATTGTTCAACAATCTCCGTCTTCGCTTCGAAGGACACAGAATAATCACTGATCACAAGTTTAAATTTAAGTATTGTCTTTGGAACAATAAAAACAAGAATATAACAATTGCCTTTTGTTGCCGTTGAAGACGAAACGCTTGTAATTTCTGGTCTATACTGGTTCTGATCATCTGTAACATATATCTCTTTTCTTTTGCTGGCCCCGCTCCATTCCTCATAAGAAATATTATCAATTCTCAAAGCTAAAACAACATTTTTCTCTCGATCTTTTGCAGTAAATTGTTCTTCTTCTGGTAAGATCCCCCCTATTTTTTTCTTAATTAGTTTTTCAACTCGGTGAACTGAGATGACTTTTATTGATGATTCTTCTTGGACTTCTCCCGAAGCCTCTGAGCTTATGATCCATATTGCCAAAAACACTAGACAAATAGATAACCAATGGATTCTCATTAACATCCTCCTTTTACTTCTATTTTTAGAGATATCATACATGATCAATACAGGTTTGTATATCAGTATATGTATTACTGAGAATCCCCCTTCCCCCTTTTTTCATCCTTTGCCGCTAATTCGCTCAGGTGTCTAAGAAACGGGAAGCCAGGTAAATCTAGCTTCCATTCGCCTCATACTTTCTTGAATAGTATTTCTTTCTCCCAGGGCGTTAATAAAAACAAATAAATATCATTTCCCTATACTGACCAAACTACCTCTTTTCGATTAACTCGAAAGTAAATCTCTTTTTCACCTTCATCCCAGCAGCTCCTAGAATAACTCTAATAGCCTGAGCATTTCTTCCCTGTTTTCCAATAACCTTGCCCAAATCTTCTGGAGCAACCTTTAATTCAATGATTGAGCTCTGCTCCCCGTCTAATTGGGAAACCTGCACCTTGTCTGGATTGTCCACTAATGATTTGGCAATCGATTCAACGAGTTCTTTCACTGTAACCTCCATTTATATTTAGATTGTTTCTTTCTGCTCTTGACAATCCCCCTCCCCCTCTTTCTTTTTCAGCCGCTAATCCGCTCAGGTGTCTAAGAAGCGGAGGGTAGCGCCTTCCCCGACTTCCTTAGCTCCATAGGGCCCCTCTGGTTCGTAGGAGTCAACTAGACCACTAAAGATTTCAGGCGCGTCTTTGATTGTCATGAGTAAGTAGTCATGAAGGTTAGGATTTAAAATATTGCCCTTTTCGTCATAAATGATTTCTTCCATGATCGTTTCACCCGCACCCATCACAACAGCTCCCTCCACCTGTCCATGGACAGCTTTTGGATTGATAGGGGTGCCACAATCATGATAATCGGTAAACTTTTCAATTTTAACTTTTCCTGTTTCTAAATCGACAATGCATTCACAGACGGAGCTTCCGTATGAAAAAGCAGGGCTTGTCCCAACAGCTGCTCCTTTGTAATCTCCTCCAAGACCTTCCGGAGGTTTATACCAGCCTGTGCCAACCAGAGGACCATTCTCGTTGAAATATTTGCGGGCGGCTTCTGCCCATTCTATGACTTTTGATTTATCGCTTTTATAAAATATATGGTTATCTTTAGCCGTTAGATCTTTGGAGGCGCATGCCCACATCTTTGAAACTGGGGCAAAAAGCTTATCCAGGACATCCCTGCTTGCCCGGGCAACAGCATTCCCTCCCATCAGTGTTGTTCGCGAAGAATAGGCTCCCAAGTCAAGAGGACTGATGTCAGAATCTTCTGCTCTGATACGCACTCTGTGTAAGCTTATTCCCAAAGTTTCGGCGCAGATTTGAGAAAGGACAGTGGCTGCGCCCTGGCCAATCTCTGCCGCTAAAATTAGCAGCACAACCGCGGTACCATCTTCACTGATTTTTACGATGGCGTTTGAATGGGGAAATACGGCTTTCTTGACGAATGTCTCAGGTTTTTTCTCGGAGCTTCTCTGAACCTGGCCTCTGTATATGGCATAACCGGCACCAGAAACAAATCCACCACATCCGATGCCTATTCCTTTCCCTGGAGGAAGGCTCTTGTACTTCTCACTCCACCCCGACTTTCTTGCAACCTCTTCAAGAGTAGCCTTGAACTCACAACTGCGAACATCCAGGTCATTGCAAGTCCTTGTGTGGGGATTCATTGCATTTGTAAGGCGTATCTCTATGGGATCAATCCCCAAATCGTCGGCAATCATGTTCAGCAGGCATTCAAATGCAAAACGAGGTTGTGGGGCACCATTTCCCCGCATGGCACCACAGGCAGGCTTGTTGGTCATGACCCTGAAACCCTCGTACCTGTAATTTGGAATCTGATAGAGGGTAGGAATCATGCTTCCAGCATAATAAGCGGTAACAATTCCGAAAGATGTATATGCACCTCCATCAAGGTATATCTTGCTTTTAACAGCGGTTATTTTCCCATTTTTCTTGACGCCTATTTTAAATTTCATATACTGCTTATGCCTTCCTCGACCATGGAGAAACATTTCTTCACGGGTATAAACCATCTTCATCGGTCTGCCTGTCTTTTTCGAAGCAATGGCCGTGATTAAATCTAGAGGCGATGTTTCAGACTTCCCTCCGAATGCCCCTCCTACTGGAGGGCGGAAGACACGAATATTTCCCAAAGGTATATCGAGCACTCGAGCCAACATGTACTGTACGTAGTGGGGGACCTGAGTGGAGGAATAAACGACGAGGATTGAACCGTCATTATCCCAATAAGCAATAGAAGCATGAGGCTCAAGAGAATTCTGGTAGGTGTGATTTCCTACAAATTCTTCTTCTCGAATATAATCAGCCTCTGCAAATCCTTTTTCGATATTGCCAAAATGATGGTCAACATATGTGTTTATGTTGTCTTTATATCGATCATGAAGCTGAGGGGCTCCTTTGTTGATAGCTTCCATCGGATTAAAAACAGCGGGAAGCTCTTCGTATTCAATCTTGATCAGGTTTAATGCTCTATCAGCCGTTTCCTCATCCACAGCAATTACCGCAGCCACTTCGTCCCCCACATAACGGACCCGCTCCTTGGCCAGGACATGCTCATCATAACGAGCAGGGGAGACGCCATAGGTTATATCAGGCACATCTTTTCCTGTAAGAACCAGTTTGACTCCAGGGAGTGCTTCTGCTGCAGAAGCGTCAATCTTTTTGATCAGGCCATGAGCAATTGGAGAATGGAGGATTTTTCCGTAGAGCATGTTCTCAAAATAATAATCAGCCGTGAATTTGGCCCTACCTGTCACTTTATCAGCTGCATCCACCCGCGGCATACTTCTTCCTACAGTTGCAAATTGAGAAAGATCATCGGATTGAGGTGGAGGGCTCTTCTTGTTTTCGTATTTTTTCCAATTTTTCACGGCTTCAATAATGCGGACATAACCTGTACAACGACACAGGTTGCCCGAAAGGGCTTCTTTGATTTCCTCCTCAGAAGGTCTGGCATTCTGTTTAATCAGCGCCAGGGCACTCATAATCATGCCTGGAGTGCAAAAACCGCACTGGATAGCTCCATAGTTGATAAAGGAACGCTGGAGGGGATGAAGCATTCCTCCTTGGGCAATTCCTTCGATGGTGTTTATTTCTACCCCCTCACAGGATGATGCCAGAAGGAGGCAGCTATTCTTTGGCTCCCCGTTTACAAGAACCGTGCAGGCGCCGCAGACTCCAAGGTTACATCCTTTCTTAGTTCCTGTGAGTCTCAGTCTGCCTCTGAGAACATCCAGAAGAGTTTCTCCATCTTTTACGGCAACAGAATGTTCTTCGCCATTTATCTTAAGGACGACAATCCTATGTTCTTTTCTTCGTTGTTCCATAGGTCTTAATCTCCTCACTCCAATTTTCCCTGAGCTCTGCTCAGTGCCTCATCCAGGGCCCTCCTGGTTAAAACATAGATAAGTTCTTTCCTGAACCAGATAGAACCTCTGATATCGGATATCGGTTTGCTTTCCTCTTTTGCGGTTAAAGCCGTCTCTTGAAAGGAATCCTCAGAAGGTTCTTTGGTTGTAAGGGATTTTGAAGCTTTCAATGCCATCACAGGAGTGGGAGCAACGGCACCCAGAACAATAACGGCTTTAGCAATCACTCCATTTTTTAGAGTGAGACTGGCAGCAACAGAAGCAACTGCAAGTGCAGTGGCTTCCCTAGGTGTAAATTTTTTATACGACATTCCTGTGTTCGGTGGTTGAAGAGGGATAAAAATTGACGTTAGTAATTCTTCTTTTCTGCAGATTGTCTCTCTTGGACCCCTGAAAAAATCAGAAAGTGGTACTTCACGCGAAGATCCTAAACATTTAAGATCAACAGTCGCTTCAGCTGCTATCAAGGGTGGAGGGAGGTCAGCTGAGGGAACGGCACTACAAATATTTCCTCCTATAGTTGCCAAAGAGCGAACTTGGTGAGAAGCCATAGACTTTGCTGCATCAGCAAGAGCCGGAATATGCTGATTTATGAGAGAGTTAGAAATGATTTCTTGAATAGAGGTAAGGGCTCCTATTTTAATGGTGTTATTTTTTTTCTCAATTCCCTTGAGTTCTCTAATTTTATGAAGTGATATGATGTTTCTAGTATCTATCAAACCTTGCTTTAAATCTACCAGAAGATCTGTTCCTCCAGCCATAACACGAACACTGTTGAGTCCTTTTAATAGCTTAAAGATTTCAGTTAATGTTCTTGGTTCGTAGTAAACAATATTAGAGAGGGTCATTTATGTACCTTTATTAACTCTCTTTCTTCTTGGTGTTTCCTGTGACTGCTTCAGTTTATTCAATGCTACCAGTACTTTTTGAGGAGTGATGGGAAGATCGCGGATCCGAACGCCTACAGCATCGAAGATGGCATTGGCAATGGCCGGTGCTGTGGGTACGAGACCGGGCTCGGCAACTCCCTTGGCACCGAAGGGACCAAAGCTGTCATCTGTTTCGATGAACTCGAGATCGATGGGAAAATCCATATCTAAGGCAGTAGGTATCTTATAGTCCCGGAAATTCGGGTTCATAATCTTCCCTTGCTGAGATTGCAGCTCTTCGTAAAGAGCGTATCCGACACCCTGGGCGAGTGCCCCGTATATCTGGCCTTTGAGCGCCAGAGGATTGAGGACTTTGCCCACATCGTGAGCAGCCACAAGATGAAGAATCCTGATCTCGCCCGTCTCGACGTCTACTTCAACTTCTGCCCCCTGAGTTCCATAGGCATAAGTGGCGGAGATGTTTCCGAATCCTTTTTCAAAATCGGGAAGTACGTTAGGAGGGTCATAGAAGACTTCCGCGGTCAGCATCTGACCTTGATTGCGAAAATGCACGGCCCGAAGTAATCTTGCCAGTTCCAGGCGAAGCCAGGCTTCACGAGGCCCTTTTTTGATGAATATAAATCCATCTTGTAGCTCGAAGCAGTCGCTTTTAGCTTCCTTCTTAAAGTCAAATTCCGGAGGATTGTAACCAGGATTTTTCTCTCTGAACTTTTTGAGGTTCTTTTCCACTTCCTTGGGAAACACCTCCTCAGCCAGCTCAAAAATCTTGTCGCGGAGCTTATTGGCGGCAAGGATGGCTGTGTTACAGGCCATGAAAGCACCGCGGCTGGCGTGGGTTCCAATATCCCAGGGGCAGGTGCCTGTATCAGTTGGATTGATAAATACATTTTCAGGGCGAACACCCAGAGCCTCAGCAATGGCCAGCGTCAAGACAGAATGCAGGCCCTGTCCCATCTCCACCCCTCCATGGTAAGCATACACGTTGCCGAAATCATCCAGTTTTAAGATCAAACCGCTGGCATCAGACCTATAAATCCGGCCCCCGCCACCCACGTGAATCAGAGAAGCCATTCCCACACCGCGAAGATTACTCTTTTTGTGCTTTTTCTTCCAATCCAGCTTCTGGGCTACGCTCTCCAGACACTCTTTGAGTCCACAGGTGCTGACCTTCAACCCCATGGGGGTTGTCTCGCCAGGCTCGTTACAGTTGATCATCCGGAATTCGAAAGGATCGATCCCGGCTTCTTCAGCCAGTTCATCCATGTTGCTTTCAAGGGCCCAATTGAGTTCTGGGTTGCCATATCCGCGCATCGCCTGGCAATAGGTGTTATTTGTGTAAACCAATCTTGCATTAAAATAGATATTAGATACGCGGTATAGAGAAGTTGCCGGAAGCATCATGACCGACGGGTAAGTCGCTCCCCAGGAGGTGTAGGCTCCGTTATCTTGAAGCACCTCAACCTCACGGAAGGTGAGCTTGCCGTTTCGATCACATCCCTGGGCGATCCTGGATTGGGTGGACTGTCTGGGCGAGAGGTAAGCAAATTCCTCTTCCCGGTTATAGACGATTTTGACTGGCCTGCCCGTTTGAAAAGCCAGCAAGATGGCAATATACTCATAAGCGTGGGTGTCAAGACCTGATCCGAAGCCTCCCCCAAGAGTAGGGACGATGACTCTTGAGTTTTTACCTTGCAGCCCCATATCGGAAAGAGCTCGGTTAAAATCACGCTGAGCCAGAAAAGGGATCTGGGTTTTGGCCCAGATGGTGAGGTTGTTGTTCATGTCAAACTCGGCGATGCACCCTGCGGTCCCCAGGCAGCTTTGCTGAACAAGTGGAGTTGAGTATTCCCTTTCGATTAAATACTCTGATGCACGTTTTCCGTCACCCAAATTGCCGGATTCATGATGAAACTGCAGTGAAAGCAGATTGTCGGTTCTGGGGCGACCTTGAACATCGGTATCATGAATGAGGGGCGCTCCCTTCTTCATTGCCTCTTCTGGGGAAAAGAGTCCCGGAAGGGGTTCGTATTCGACTTCGATCAGATCTATAGCCTCTTCGGCTATGTCAGGATCGATTGCTGCAACCGCCGCAATCTCATCACGATATTGGCGAACCTTATCTTTTTTCAGTGCCAGATTGTCACGTAAGAAGCCGAATCGAATCTCAGGAGTGTTGTTTGCGGTAATCACTGCCCTGACACCAGCAAGCCGCTCAGCCTTGGAGGTGTCAATATGCTTTATCCGGGCATGAGGGTGCTCGCTGAACTTGATTTTTCCATACAACATTCCTGGACGCTGGAGGTCATGGATATAATGGGCTTTCCCCGCAGCTTTGTCAGCGGAGTCAGGCCGGGGAGCTTCTTTCCCGATGTAGCGAAAATTTTTCATGACATTCTTTTAAGCTCGTTCGCTGCCTTTTTCACTGCCTCCACAATCTGCACGTAGCCAGTGCAGCGGCAGAGATTGCCCAGCAAAGCTTCGCGGATTTCTTCTTCTGATGGCTCTGGATTGGAATCAAGCAAGGCTTTGGCCGACATTATCATGCCTGGAGTGCAAAAGCCGCACTGGATAGCTCCATGATCAATAAAGCCCTGCTGGAGGATGGAGGGCCTGTTTCTTGGGCCAAGAAGACCTTCAATTGTTGTGACGCTTTTGCCTTCGATTTCAAGAGCCGGGTAAAGGCAGGAGTTGACGGCGCGGCCATTTACAATGACAGTACAGGCACCACACTCTCCCTCACCGCAGCCCTCCTTGGTTCCGGTCAGGCCCAGAGGCCCGCGCAGTAAATCGATAAGCCGATAGTGCGCCTCAGCCATCACGGTTACCTCTTCGCCGTTTAGCTGGAAAGAAATTTCTGTCTTCATGGTTCGTTCCGCCCGAGAATCTTTTCGATTCCCCGCTTCACAAATACACCGATAATCTGCCGACGGTATTCTTCCGAGGCACGGACATCAGTGATGGGATTCACACTTTCCGCTGCCAATTTTTGGGCCTCGTCCAACAGCTCTTTTGATAAGGTGGCTCCTTCAAGCATAGCCTCAACTTTATAAAGACGCATAGGTACAGGGCCTACTGATCCAGCAGCGATACGGACTTTGCGGCATTTTTTCCCATCCATCTCCAGAAGCACTGAGACACTGGCGATGGCCAGATCCATTTTTACCCGACCTTTCTTAAGGAATATCGTTTTCGTTTTTTTCTGAGGAGACTCAAGTATAATTTCTGTCATTATCTCGTTTGCAGCAAGACGTGTCTTGCCAGGACCTACGAAGAACTCGCTGAGCGGTATAACCCGGGATTGATGGTCGGCCTGGAGCTTTACCTTTGCCTCAAGCACGAGTAGCGGAAGAGCCATGTCAGCGCAAGGGGAACTGTTGCAAAGGTTTCCCCCAATGGTAGCCACATTGCGAATCTGCACGCTGCCCAGCCTCTTGGCTGCCTGCACCAAAACAGGGAATTTATCAGGCAACATCTGATTCTGAATCAGGTCGCTGATGGTGCTCAGAGCTCCTATACTGGTGACTTCATCGATTTCAATTTTACAAAGCCCAGGAATTGACCTGAGAGAGACCAGTGCAGGGGGCCTGAGCTCACCCTTTCTGATATTCACCATAAGGTCAGTCCCGCCTGCTATGAACCGGGCATCAGGTAGCTTTTCTTTTAATTTGCAAGCTTCGTCTAAGGATCGCGGCTTATGGTATTTAAAGCGTATCATGCTACGGGTTTCCGTTCTCTGTGCGAGGTAGCATAGACTTTTTCAAATATTGTTCAAGAATTACTGCGCCTATTTCAACTCCTTCTCTGGTATCGTAAATTCTAACTGAGTTGTTGACAACATCTGCTATAACCGCAGAAAACCAAAATCTTTTAGGCTTAGTTATTATGTAAGCATTGCTAGGTTCACCGTCAGATGCATGCTCCTGTCTCATCGGACATCTTTCGCATGTAAAGTCAACGGTTCTTTTTTTCTTTTCGTAATTGAGGCCGGCATCATTGGCCATTTGCCTGAGCAGATTTTTTTCTAAGCCTTTAAAGACTATCTCAGTGTAATCAAAATTTCTTGTTGATATCTTTCTTATTTCCTTAATTGTGTCTGGCATAACTCCCTCATATATGTAGCCAGCCTTTTTCTTCTTCATTTGTTCGAGAATCTCTCTTAAGTTTGATTTTTCCTGGTTGTTATTAACAGATGAAAGGGTCATAATACCTTTATTCATTCGTCAACTTTTCAGCTTCCTCTTTTTTTTTATGTTATCAAATATGCTATCATAATATAAAAAGATTATCATATGAAATTATATTAATATATTTTACCAAATTTTTGCTTCTCATCAACATTGGCAATAGCTAAAGAATATATCTACAAAAAGCTTGAAATAAAAATATTTTTTTTTGATGATTTTATTCCCATAAGTTAATATTAAACGAGATAATCAAAAGAATGTATGTAGAAGATATCAAAATGAGCCAAATTATGCCTTGTCTTGCGGATCCTGAAAAAATAAGGTTTATTGCCTATTTTGATAAAAACATCTCTGATATTTTTCCTTATTTAAATGCCATATTAAAAGGGGCAATTTACAATCCCAACGGGCAAACATTAACTATAAAAAAAGAAGGACGTCTTATCACACTTCATCCCAATAAAATAGCGGCAGGAAAAATATTAAATGAAAAAGATGCCTATGAAATGATTGAGTGGATAAAAGAGAATATAAATTACTGTCATGCAAATAAAAATTCAATTGAGCCATGTTTCGAGAGAAGGCAGAAACTTACTGCACTGGATATTTATAAACTGCTTCCAGGAACAAACTGCAAAAAGTGTGGGGAATTAACCTGTCTTGCTTTCGCAGTGAAGCTGTCAGAAGAGCAGAGAAGTATAATGAAATGCACAGAAATATTTTCTGGCGAACATGCCGAAAAAAAGAAAGAATTACTGGGATTATTAAAGGCCTCGGGATATGATGTCCCTAGTGTTTTTGTTCCAGACTAAAAGAGACAAAACTAGAAAAGCCTTGTAAAAGAAATTTTATTTAATTTATGATAATGTGCAAGGTATAAAATGAAAGAAACAATTGAAATTTTCAAAGCTCTCTCAGATCCAACACGCCTTAGAATATTAATGCTCCTCCTTAAACGAGACCTCTGTGTTTGTGAACTCATTTTTATTCTCAATATGGAACAATCAAGGATTTCTCATCAGCTCCGGTTTCTTAAATTTGTGGGACTTGTTGAAGATAACAGAGAGGGAAGATGGATTATTTATTCAATTCCAAAGAAAATAAGAAATATTTTAGAAACTATCCTCTTTAAATCTTTTGGCAAAGAACTGAAAAATAATAGGGAAATTAAACAGGACCTAAAAAACTTAGAAAAATGCGTCAATAAAAACATGAGGAATATTAAAGAAACTGGGGTTTTATAAAACTTCGCAAATAGAAAAGTTACCTTCTTCACTCTCCTATAATTACATACCGAAATATTCTTTGGAGATTAATATAGACGATTGTATTTATTTGATAAAAATTATTATAAATGAATTTTATTCTTAATTAATACTCAATCATTCTGAGAGAAGAAGGATATCCCCATTCCTATGCATTGATTATTCTTTTGAAAAAGCAGAATTAGATTCCCTTTTTATTGTAATGAATTTGAAATACACAATTTCAATCATAAAATATTTTTCTTGACAAACAAAGAAATAATATTACATATGTTCATATTATAATGCGATTTCTGGAATGAAGAGAAAAACCTAAGCAATATGGTGGAAAATTCTTTTGCGTATGAAAGAAAATCCTCAAATAAGGAGGAAAAGCGATGATTTTGGAAGTGATTATGGGAGGAGTTGAGGCTCTAAAAGAATATATCGCTCTTCATGTCTTAACCTGTCTAATTCCTGCCTTTCTCTTGGCAGGAGCAATGGTTAGCTTTGTTTCTAAAGAAGCCATTATTCGGTATTTGGGTATAGCAGCAAGAAGAATATATTCATTTTTTCTAGCTACATTTGGAAGCTTTTTCCTGGCCGCCTGTTCCTGCACAGTTATTCCTGTGGCCAGCGGATTATATTATCAAGGAGCAGGTGTCGGCTCAGCCTTCATCATCCTATGGGTTGCTCCTGCTGCAAATATTTTAGCTCTTTTATATACAGGAGCCGTCCTTGGCTATAACATGGCTCTTATAAGACTAGTTTCAGCTGTGGTTATGGCTTTTGTGGTAGGAAGTGTAATGAGCGCCTTTTTTCTGAAAGAAGAGAGCGGGCGCCAATTTAAGGTAGAGTTGGAAAAGAAAAAAATTATGAAAGGCAAAGATATTATTCTGCTTTTATTGATTCTCGTTTCTTTATTAGCTCCCAATTATTTGATCAGGAAAGGACCTTATCTTCACAAGATTTATGTTTGGGCAGCAGGAATAATACTTGTTGTTGCTTTTGCTTTTTTTACAAAAAGCTGGGAAGAAATCAAAGGATGGCTAAAAGAAACCTGGTGGTTTGTTAAGATAATTTTTCCTCTCTTATTAGCTGGAGTCTTCATTGTTGGGATTATCGGGAAACTTTTGCCGGAAAAATTTATTCAGAGCTGGTTGGCAGGCAAAGGGATTTTACCCTCTTTTCTCGCAACACTCATCGGCGGAATAAGCTATTTTGCAACCATGACAGAAGCTCCCTTTGTTGATACTCTTTTGAAATTAGGAATGGGTAAAGGGCCGGCTTTAGCTCTTCTCCTTACTGGACCGGGAATGAGTCTCCCCAATATGTTGGCGATCATTAGAGTTTTTAGCTTTAAGAAAGCAATAGTTTATATAATAACGATAATAATTTTAGGAACTTTTGTGGGTTGGTTTAGCTCCAATTTCATATTCTAAAAATGAAAGGAGGTAAAAGATATGGAAATCAAAATCTTGGGACCTGGATGTCCTCGCTGTCATGAAGTAGAAAAGAGAACAATGAATGCTTTAGCTGAGCTGAATGTAGCAGCTGATGTTCAAAAAATCACAGATTTTAAAAAAATTGCTGAATATAAAATCATAGGCACTCCTGGATTAATTATTAATGACGAAGTGAAATGCTACGGGCGGATACCTTCAGTGGATGAAATCAAAGAGTGGATTAATGAAGAAATGTGAGCATTCTTATTAAATATTAATGAGAAATATTTAAAGATATTTAAAGCTCTATTCAAATTAATCGTTCTACTCCATAGGAAAATATTAAAAAACCCTTGACAAACATATATCTGTATGATTAAAATTATATATGATAATATTATCATTTAATCATTAAAATGAAAAGATCGCTTGAAATATTAAACGCCCTGGCCAATAAAACAAGACTGGAGATTATTATTGTTCTACTTCAACAAGATCTCTGTGTTTGCGAATTACAGGAAATACTCGACCTCGAGCAATCACGACTCTCTCATCAGTTGCGGATATTAAGATTGTCTGGATTAGTAGAAACTAAACAAAAAGGGAGATGGATAATGTATTCCCTAACAGAGGAAATAAGAAAGATTAAATTTATTAATGCCCTTAGAGAAGAAGTGAAATTGGGTGATTCAGAACAAAAGCGTCTTGATTGGATTAAGAAAAATAGGATTTGGCAGAGAATGTGAAAATTAGAAGGAGGATAAATAGATGGACTTTTTAGAAATCAGGATTCTAGGTCCTGGATGCCCTGTATGTAACGATTTAGAGAAGAGAACAATGAATGCTTTAATCGAGTTAAATCTTGCGGCTGATCTTCAGAAAATAAGTGATATCGAGAAAATGGTCGAATACAAAATAACTCATACCCCGGCTCTTCTCATAAACGGAAAAGTTAAATCTGAAGGACGAGTTCCTTCTATAAGAGAGATCAAAGAGTGGATAGAGGAAGAACAAGGCAAAAAAGATCAACCATAACAAGGGAGGAAAAGTATGAAATGTCCGTGCTCCATGATTCCACCTGATCTCAAAATCATTAGAGTAGGCAACAGCGAAGCTGGAATCCATGACCTTAAGAAAATTCTGAGGGAAGTCTATATGCTGGGAATTGAAGATGATAAAGCACTAAAAGAAGAATTGTTAAACAGGGTTAAGGAGAAAAATTATATCTCTGAAAACATGAAAGATTTATATGCAGAAGCTTTATTGCGGGAGTACCGCTCATTTGCCGAGGCCCAATGGCCCAGGAAAAAAATTCAGGAAAGTAAGGGCAAAAATAGAGAGAAAAAACCCATGAGTTTTTTTAGAAGGCTGTTTGGAGTCAAAAGCGATAAAAATTGAATGAATTGAGGATGAGAAATGAGTTATATTACCAAGATTTTAAACGAAAATAAAATTTTTGCCGTAGTTGGTGTTTCAGCCAGCAAAGAAAAATATGGCTACGAAGTCTTTAAAGCTTTGGTCGACCATAAATATAAGACTTTTCCGGTAAATCCAAAATATGAATCCATTGACGGCTATAGGTGCTATAAATCTCTCGTCGAGCTTCCTGAAAAACCCGAGGTGGTGGTAACTGTTGTTCCGCCGGCTGTGACGGAACAAGTGATTGATACCTGCATCCGCTCAGGAATATCAAAAATATGGATGCCGCCCGGCTCCTGGTCTGAAACAGCCGTAAAAAAATGTGAGGAGAACAGCATTCAATCTATTCATGATGTCTGCCTGGTTTTCGCCTTGAAATCTTTAAACAAAAAAGGAGGTTCTAAATGAACAAAAAACCAAGATTTCTGATGTGCATCTGCACGGGACAGTGTCCTGGATTTCAATCCCTGGACCTCTGGGAATTGGTAAACACAGTGCGACAGGATATGGATGTCGAGTATGCCATTGTTCACCCCCAGCTCTGTGTGGATGACGGAGACCGTTTCATAAAAGATTACATTAAAAATGATGGGCTGTATATTATAGGAGCCTGTGATCCCAAAATGCAGATAAAGATGATGAAAGACGCCTTTAAAGAAGCTGGTGGAGATTTTGAAAAACAGGTTATCCCTCTTGATCTAAGGAATTTATCCACAGAACAGGCAATAAGCAAGGTGAGAGAAGCGGTTGAACAGAAGAAATAAAAGAGGAGGTATTTAAGGTATGTCCATAAAGGTTCCTCGTGAAAAGATCCCCTGGTACCCGACAATCGATGAGGAAAAGTGCATCGGATGCGGCGAATGCTATGATTTCTGCCAGAACGGAGTTTTCGAATGGGACGAAGAAAACAACTGTCCAAAAGTTGTAAAACCTTTCAACTGTGTTGTCAGCTGTAGCGCCTGTAAAAACCTGTGCGCCCAGGATGCCATTTCCTTTCCAACCATGCAGGAGATCCGGGAAATCATCAAGAAATACCATGAGGAGGAGAGCCAAAAAGAAGCAGCTAAATGACGATGAAAAGACATAATTTATAGGAAGAATTATAGTTGCAATAATATGAATAATAATACATCCCTGCTAAGATTTTAGAGATATAGAACATGTGATGATACGAGCTGAGTTCCATTTTTCCCAAGGCCTAGAATTCTAGGTTCGAGAAAATAAAAAATGTGCCAGTACTGTGGAAACACAGGTTTATGCTATTTTATTGCCACCTATGGACTGGTGTGGATATGGAAAAAAATATCAATCTTAATAAAAAAAGTAAAAAGAGAAAGAGACACTGAATAATGCGGTCAGATTTGCTCATTCTTGAAGGAGTCAGCTTAAAAAGGGAAGATCGATTGATCCTGAACAATGTGAATCTCAAAGTGAAAAAGGGGTCTATCCACAGCATTCTTGGTCCCAACGGAGCAGGGAAGAGCAGTCTGGCTTATCTTATCATCGGTTGCTGCGATTATTTACCCGATGAAGGCAATATTATTTTTTGTAATCGTAATGTTAATTCCATGCCTATCTGGGAAAAAGCGCAGATGGGATTGACTCTAGCCTGGCAGGAACCGGCACGATTTGAAGGCCTGACAGTAGAAGACTATCTCTCATTAGGAATGAAAGAAAAAAATTCAGATAAGATTATGGAGGCTTTGGAATTTGTTCTTCTGGATCCTCAAAAATATTTAAAAAGAGAAGTTGACAGGACGCTTAGTGGCGGTGAAAGAAAAAGAATTGAACTGGCCAGCATCTTTACCATGGAACCGAAGCTGGTTATCCTTGATGAACCTGATTCAGGAATCGATGTTTTAGCTCTGGAAAACATCGTTGAGATGATTAAGACCCTGAAGAAAAGAGGCACAACTGTTCTCCTCATCACCCACAGGGAAGAAATATCACAGATTGCGGATAGGACTTCCCTGATGTGCAGCGGTCTTATTGTCAAGGAAGGTACTCCTGAAGAGATTGCCCAGTATTACAAAACAAAATGCATCCCTTGCCCAGAGAAGATTTTCCCCGCAGATAGAAACAATACAGACAAGAAAAAAGTGAGTGAAAAAGATGCAAGATTATAAATTGATGCTCGATGCATACAAAAAAAGCGGTGGGGCTCCAGAAGCCTTCAAAGATTCAAAGATCGCTCATCTAGTTGTTCATAAAAATAAAGTTCTGGGGAAGCATCTGGTGGAGGGATTAATTATTGTGCCAGAAGAAACAGAGTCGGGTATCAACGTCATCCTCACTGTCAGGAAAGGCTTTAGAATTTCCACACCTGTTCATCTCTGCTTTGGAATAATTCCAGAGGAAGGAAGACAGGAGATCAACATCCAGGCCAAAGTCGAAGATAACGTCAGAATAAGCCTTCTCGCTCACTGTGTCTTCCCCAATGCTGTAAAGATTCAGCATATCATGAAGGCGAACATCGAGATCGGTGATAACGCCTTCTATGAATACAATGAGGTTCACTTCCATGGTGAAAAAGGAGGAATTGAAGTTATTCCTCAAGCCAAAATAAAGGTGGGGAAGAAAAGCCAATTGAAGACAAATTTTTCCCTGCTCAAAGGGAGAGTTGGGGTGTTTGATCTCGATTACCAGGCAGAAGTGGATGATGAGGCAGTTTTAGAGATGATTACCAAAATTTATGGTTATGGGGAGGATAGGATAAAAATTAAAGAGGGTGGAAGGTTGACTGGAAAGGCTTCCAGAGGACTGATTAAGAGCCGCATTGCTGTCAGGGATGAGGCTCAGAGTGAGGTCGTCAATGAAATGATTGCTGAAGGGGAAAATTCCCGTGGTCATGTGGATTGTGTGGAGATTGTCCAGGATCAGGCACTCGCCAAGGCCATTCCGATTGTTGAAGTCATTCATCCTTTAGCTCAGGTGACTCATGAGGCTGCTATAGGACGTGTGGATAAAAAGCAGGTCGAAACAGTCATGGCCAGAGGCCTGGAAGAAGAGAAGGCAATAGATATCGTGGTTGGAGGAATGCTGAAATAGATAAATCCGCTCTATTTTTATGTAATTACAAATGAAAGAAACAACAAGTGAAGGGCAAAGGTATGAAAATATATCTTTTAGATAAGCTGGCTAAATTTTCTCCTGAAGAACATTCAAAAAATGTGTTCTTTGAATCCAAGAAGATAAAAGCTCAAGTTATGGGATTGGATCCAGGGCAGCAGATTCCACCCTGTCGGATGGAACACGATGTCATTTTTGTGGTGATGGAAGGCGAAGGAAAAATTATCGTTGATGGAAAAGAAGAAGCTATCAAAAGATCTTCCTGGGTCTTAGTCCCCAAAGAAAAGGAGTCCCGCTCTTTAAAGGCAAAAACCAGAATGACCGTGCTGGCGATTCAGGTTAGGTGATAAATTTATGTTCGTTCTGATCATCTGGATAGTGGCTACGTTATGTCTTGTCGCTTCTTTTTTAAATAATAAAGAAAAAACGATGAATTCTCTTAAAGTCGCCTGGAAATTTTTCCGTTCCATGGCTCTGCCTGTCCTCATAATTATCTGGATTATTGGTTTCCTCCTGTCTTTTCTCTCCCCTGAAATCATCTCCAAAACAGTGGGACAGGAAGCTGGCTTAAGAGGTGTTGTGTTCTCAGCGTTATTTGGGTCGATTGTCTTGATTCAGGCTTTTATCGCTTTTCCTTTGGCTGGTTCTCTCCTTCGTCAAGGAGCCAATATCAGCGCCATCGCTGCTTTCGTCACCACTCTGGTTATGGTTGGCATCGTCACAGCCCCTCTTGAAGTTAAATTTTTGGGAAGGCAATTTACTTTCTGGCGAAACTTCCTGAGCTTCATTTTCGCTGTAATCATCGCCTTAATCATGGGAGCTGTTCTCGGATGAAGAAATTTTTTACTTCTTTCAATTTTATTCTCTTACTTCTAGTATGTAATATTCTTGTTTTTATTTCTAGCCGCCAAAAAGGCCTGTCCATTGTTCTGACTGCTAAAAATTATCTTTTTGAGATGTTTTCCATCCTTCCGCCGATCATTATTATCATCGGCCTTTTTGATGTCTGGATGCCAAAAAAAGTTATTGAGAGATCAATGGGGAGATCTTCTGGATTAAAGGGGATTCTTGTAGCCATTTTTATGGGGACCGCGGCTATGGGCCCTCTCTATGTTGCTTTTCCAGTCGGAATTTCCCTTATAAAAAAAGGTGCAAGTTTATTCAACACGACAATTTTCTTGTGTGTGTGGGCCTCGATTAAAATTCCGATGATTCTTTTTGAAATCAAATTCCTTGGTCCAGACTTTGCTGGCTTGAGGCTAGCATTAACTATTCCAAGCATAATAATTATCAGTTTGCTTTTAACCATAATTTTAAACAGGAGTCACTGTTATGAAAAAATTTAGCATCGTCATAGTCGTCTTGGCTTTTCTTCTTAACTCCGCATGTGGCCAACAACATGAGAGCGGTAACGAATATGGCCAATCAGGTAACCCAAAAAAAGCTCAGAAAAGTCTCATCGTCACAGGCAAGCTTGAATTGGATTTTTCCAAATATAAAGTGACCTTTATCGAGCTTGGAGCTGACAGAT
>JBGVTE010000135.1:0-2925 GCA_041862375.1 Candidatus Aminicenantaceae bacterium | reverse complement strand
ACCTGGTTTTTCATAATGGAGGTCCTTGGCGAGCTTTTCATAATCTATTGGTATGGTAGCTGAACCCAACTCCTGCGCTCCCTTTTGCAGTAAAAGGTAAAGGTCGAAGGCCTTCTCTGAATGGTGGGTGAAAAGCAAGGGAAGCTTGTTTTCCTCCAGCATGAGGTGCTTTGGGATTCTTACACCCTGGTGCTCTTCAGGTCGAACCGGGAGACCCTCGCTTATTTTTATCTTCTTAAATTCCTCAATTAGTCGAGATGCGAGCTTTGGCGACTCTATCAAAATAGAGACTTCATCGTTTGAGTAGAATGCAGACTTCGACCAGTTTGCGCTCCCTATGAATAAGATTTCCTTATCTATGATGACCGCTTTTGAATGAAGAAGAGAAACGGAGCTATCCAGACGGACCCATACGCCTCCATTGGCTAAAGCCTGGTAGGCATCATAATTATTATCGAACAGGCTATCTTCCAGAATAACCCTCACATCGAGACCCTTCTTCCTGGCATCAACCAGATCTTTTACCAGGATAGTAACTGGATTATCCGGGTCATCCGGCTTCATAGCAACATAATACATCTTGACCCAGACCGAATCCTCAGCCTCCTGGATAGCCTGATGGAGTGCATCGAAATATTCGCTTCCAAGAAGTAGCCCGGCCTCTTCAGCCTCATAGCAAAAAGCCCTTGCAGTCATTCCTAACACTACAAGGGCAATTATGAAAATTGCTAAATATCTCTTCACTTTAATCACTTTCTATCTCATAGCCTCTTCCATCTAATTATCTACCTGCTTCTTGACCCTCTCTCCCCATTTAGCTCCTTCTGAAACCAGGGAATTCCAACCAAAGCCAAAACCGAAGGCAAGACAGAATAGTTTAATTGATGCCTCAACACCAACCCCAGGTTGAGCAATGTTGAATTCCGGAAAGATTAACAATGTAGAAATTATTCCTAAGATAAACGAGGCCAGGGCTGACAGCCAGTATCCATTTTTGAATTCCTCAATCTTTCCCTGCCTTAGCTTTCTCAAATACGGCACTAAGGTCCTGGCCAGTACACCTAATAAAATTCCTGAAAGTTTCAGGAAAAGCTCCATCCTCATACCTCCCTGCTTTATGATTCTTTTTCTTTCAGGTCGTTCGCCCGCTTCAACTCATTAGCCAGTTTCTCCCCTACTTTCACTACCTTATCAAGCATCTCCTTAAGAGTCTCCAGTTGTTTTGGCTCAAGGGTAATCTTCATCAAAACCTCCTTGAATTTCACAAA
Source organism: Candidatus Aminicenantaceae bacterium (assembly GCA_041862375.1). Taxonomy (GTDB): domain Bacteria; phylum Acidobacteriota; class Aminicenantia; order Aminicenantales; family Aminicenantaceae; genus WVZL01. The sequence goes on along the minus strand of JBGVTE010000135.1, from coordinate 1,657 downwards.
AGTCTCACGTTTGCGCCAGGGTCGATTCTTGCTTTTATCTCAAAGGAATTATATGAAAAGAGAGCTACTTAATGCAAGAAGAAAATACCAGAAGCCTTTTATCTAAGCGTCGATTGATGCGTAGATTCAAGGACTGCTAGATTTTGGAATTTGCTTTTGACAAAATCAAAGCAATACTGAAGATTTCTCGAAGGTTTTATGGACAACCTTCTTAGAAGGATCCATTTCATCGGGGATTTAGGAAGAGGAAAAATTACAAACTCTAATCATGAACTGTAGGTTAAAAAGTTATTCATTCGTAGTATCTTAAGATTCTTTCTCTATCACAATCCCTGTCGTCTTTTTCCTTATAGTATATCTCAGCAAATTCGATTTTTTGTTCTGACTCAAAATAAGCATACACAATCCTGATACCACTTCGTGACCCTTTCCCTTTAAAAGCTTTACATCTAAAGTGTTTGACTTTATATATTTCAGTGCGAATACCCAAGCCACTCACTTGAACAATAACTGGTACATATCCCCGAGGGGTTTTTTCTAATACCTGTTTCAACACATTTAAATCTTCTTCTAAACTACGATATTTTTTAAGCAATTTTTTAAATTCTCTATCAAACTCAGGCAAAGTGGTAAATTGCATTTTATTCTTCAGGATAAGTCCTTACCGAGTAAGCAGGTCTCCTATAAAACACAGTGTCATAATCAATAATTTTTCTGTCTTTTGTCACTTCCCAAGGAATATCTTGATGGGAGTAATTCTCTATTGCAGTGGCAGTCATAGAAGATAATCTTTCAATTACCTCTTCTATTACTTTCATTTCCCTCCCATCTAACATTTTCAAGTCAGGCTTTACCAACGGTATGTATTTTTTTTGAGGCATCCCAAAATATTCAGTACCAATTTTTTTTACTTGCCCTTTTTCTATCATTTCACTGACAATTATCTTAAAATTACATGGTGCCGGACCATAGCTAATTCTTCTATAAGCTTCACCGGTCAAGAAATCTTCATAAAGTTCGTAATAATCAAAATCAACAAAATAAAGCAATTTAAAAAGAACTGTCTCCCCTACATTGGGTTTCGCCCCACATTTTTCCAAAATATAAAGCAAAACTTGCTTGAATTTCCTTTTATTGAATTTAGGTTTATTGAATTGTTTCCTGGGTGCACGACACTTCTTTTCTAAATCACGACTTAGCAAATCATCAATCGAAACTCCAAAAATCTTTGATAATTTCGCCACTTCTATACTACTCACCTCCCGTTGACCTGACTCAATCTGTGAAATAGAAGGCCGAGGCAAACTTAATCTGGTTGCCAATTCCTCTTGTGAGAGGTCGAAATCTTCTCTAAATTTCTTAATTCTCTTACCCAACTCTTTCTTCGTAATCATACCTTTCACCCCCGTCAACATTGTAATAAAATAAGACATTCCTTGTAATATTTTACCACAGAACAAAAAGGCCGTCAAGTGTTTTTTTAAGCTATTTGCAATTCAGACATGTGGTGTCCGGGATGAGAAGGAAGACGTAAAGAAACCAAGATTTTATGAACGAGGCTTTTAGAAATGCCCATTTGCTTTGCTATTTCTCTAACAGAATTACCATTCAGTACCAATTCTTTCATTTTCTCGATATCTACTTCTAAAGGAGGCCT
>JBGVTE010000134.1:0-2223 GCA_041862375.1 Candidatus Aminicenantaceae bacterium | reverse complement strand
CGCTGGTAAAGTGTTAAACTGGACATTGGACAACATGCAAAAGCCAAACGGTGCATTCCGGTACCAGATCAGAAAATTGTGGAAGAATAATCTTGAATCCATTCACTGGGGAGAATCGACCATGCTTTCTGCTCTTGGCGCCTACCTTTATTATTCGAAAAATATAAAATGAAAATTGTAGTTGTGAGTTCGTATCCTTTAGTTGATAACCACTACTACAAAAAGCTGTTTCTTAAAGGTCTGGTAGAGCGCTCGAATAAAATATCCGAAATAGTTTTAGTCTATGGAAATACCCATCCTAAAGATTACTACAGGGAAATAAGAAGGAGAGTTGGACTCTCAGAGGCTTTTAAGAAACTCAGGCTGAACAAAGGACAAGTTAAACAAAAAAAGGGAAAAAAGCTCACCGATAAGAGACAAAACTATCTTTATTCCGATTCTCATCAGTCAAACAGCATTGAGCACACAGGAAGCCTTGCGAAATTCGCCAAAACTCTTGGGATTTCAGTTAAAAAATTCCCCAAATTAAAGAGCGCTAACTGTTTAGAATTTTTAAAGGGATATTCTCCCGACGTCATTCATAATGTGAGCAGCCTGTACATACCCAGAGAAGTATTAAATATTCCAAAACATGGAGTTATCGGCTCCCACTACGGCTTGCTTCCTCAGCTCCGAGGAGGCGACACAATCCGCTGGAGTATTCTCTTGGATGTACCGCTCCTTGTTTGTCACCTGTTTCTTACTCCCTCCTTAGATATGGGGGATGTCATCAATAAAGAGACAGTTTCTGTCCATAAAGGCGATAGCATCGATGGCCTCCGACATAAATGCCAGATTGCAAATACCAACGGCCAGCTTAAAGTCTTCGACAAGCTGCTAGATGGCTCTATAACTCGTACACCTCAGATAAAGAGTGAAGGGAGTACTTTCTATCAAATGGGGAGACTTTTAAGAAAAAAAGTAGATAGAATACTTGCTGAAAATTTATATTCTCATTACACGAGTTGAAAAAATTATCCTGTATAATATTACTTTGGAATAATACCTTAATATTTCATTAAAGCAACGCTCTAATATTTCTTTGGAACAATGGCTTGATATTTTATCGGAACGATATCTTAATATTTTAGTGCTTTTCTGAGCCTTGAAATAAAATGTCTAAACTGATCTTCCAGTCTTCAAACCTCCTCAAGAAGATGTTCGATGAGGAGAGGTGCCTTTTTGCTTATTCAACCCAACTTAATAATGAAAAGTACGTAAATGAATTTTCCCATCCCGCTGTCTACCGCTATACTATAAACACCTTGGCCGGCATTCATCAGGCAAATAAATTCTACTCTATTGATTGGGATTTCAACAAAATATTAGATCGCTTTCTCTCCCTCCACTCTAAAAATATTACAAACGAAGGCGATAAAGGACTCCTTCTATACGTACTTTCCTTGGCCAACCACGAATCTCGTCACGTCCAATTTTCAGATTTAGAGAGCATAGCCACAGATCGGGATAAATTGCTATCTCTAAACGCCCAGGATATATCCTGGATATTATTAGGCCTGACAAAATATGCTGAGCAGCAGAAAGACACCCGAGCAGCCAGTACAGCAGAAAAGACTTTCCGTGTTCTTAACAGGCATTTTTTTAACAAAGACACACTCCTTCCATTCCACGCCCTCTCTCGTTACAGGAAAAAATTCGTCAATTTTGGTACCATCACCCATTTCCTCGCCTCTTTACACGAATACAGTAAGGTTTTTAATGACAAGTACGCAGAAACAATTTTCCTCGAATCCACCAGACAGCTCATAAGCCTGCAGGGAGAAAGAGGGGAGTGGCCCTGGTTTATCAATGCGTATAACGCACAAGTTTTTGACTGGTACCAGATTTACAGCGTCCATCAGAACTCAATGGCGATGCTTTTCCTGCTCCCTGCCCTCGATCTAGGAATAAATGAAGCAGAAACTGCTATATCGAAAAGCTATCGCTGGCTCTTTGGGCAGAATGAACTTCGAACACCCATGATTACCCATCAACCTTTCTTTATTTACCGATCAATCCGTCGCAAAGGAAATCTTAAGTACGACAGAGGAAAAAGGTATTTGCGAAGTTTAATCCGCTCCTCTATAATGAATAAGCCAGCTAAGAAGATAAATTCATCTCAGCTCGAGATTAACAAAGAGTGCCGCTCATACCACCTTGGCTGGCTGCTTTTTGTATGGGCGG
>JBGVTE010000133.1:0-38423 GCA_041862375.1 Candidatus Aminicenantaceae bacterium | reverse complement strand
AAAGTGACGGGATTAAAAGAAGTGTTCGAAAAAGGCAGTTCCATTGTCATTGCGAGCGATCGAAGAGAGCGTGGCAATCTCATTGAAAATAAATAGATTAATGCCCTTCCTCTCGTGATAAGTATTGTACTGATTCTTCAGTATTTCTAGAGGCCGGAAACAACCACGTCCGTGAAAACCAGGCTCGGTGTACGCCAAGAAGAATAGATCCACGGGTCATTGGCGGCTTCGACAAGTTGCTGCCAGAACTTGAGGTGATTGCCAGCTATGTTCATCTCAGAAACAGATTGCACTGGCTTGCCGTTTTCAAAAAGCTTGCCGATAATCCCAATCGAGGCATCGCCAGTAGTCGAGTTGGAGTTACCGCCGATGAATCCAGTTATAAAAATGCCTCTGCCGAGATCCTTCATGATTTCCTTCAGGGAGCGCTTTCCTGGAGGAATTATCAGGTTGGAAGGTCCTCCTGAAGTGGGCTCCCAGCTCAGCTTTCGGCTGTAGTACCAATCAACAAAGAACTCTTTTAACACACCCGAATCAATCATAATTCTCTTTTTTGCCGCAAAACCGTCGCCGTCAAACAGCCGGCTTCCAAAGCCGCTTTTAATGAATGGATCATCAATGACTGTGAAATACTTGCTTGCAATCATTTCCCCTTTTTTGTCTGCCAGGAAGGAGCGTTTCTGCTGGATATTAGCGCCATACATAGCATCTAGAAATCCACTGAGTATTCTTGGAACATTCCTATTTTCTATGATGATAGGCAAGGTCTCAGTTTTGATTTTTTTCCCACCGAGAAGATCGAGAGTTCGTTTTGCTGCCGAAGCGCCGATTTTCTCCGGTGAAGGCAAATCCTTTCTCATCACTGCCGCTGCGTAGTCGAAGCCCATGGGACGGCGGTCACCTTCACCCTGAACAGTCATTTGTGCTACGGCTTGGTAATAAGTGGATTCCCTGTAACCTTCAAAACCATTGCTGCTCATCAAAATCACTTCTCTGTAACTGTCGTATTCGCTTGCCGTGACTGAAATAACCTTCTCTCCTCCCTTCGCGAGGCAAGATTCCTCTGCGGCTTTCACCATGTTGTGTCTGTCTTCAGGTGAAAATTTTTTGTAGTCAGGATCGAGAATTTCTAAATCAAGCTCGGCTCTCCCCTTGTAATATTTGGGATCTGGTAAGGTTCGGTAAGGATCCTTTGCTAAAAGCTTTGTGGTGGATATAGCGTTTGAAATAAAGTCTTTTAGAGCGTTTTTCCGCAGGTCTGAGGTACTCTGAGCCGAATACCGGCCGTTCACAAAGACTTCGATGCCGAGCCCTCTTCGGGAAGCTTCTTTTATATTCTCCGGCTTGCGTTCCCGGTAGCTGATATTGACAAATCGATCGCTGCTTATACCTACTCGGCACTCATCGGCGCCAGCGGATTTCGCAGTTTTGATCGACCAAGCAGCCAAATCATACATTTCTTTCTTCATTTCTACTCTCCTTTCCTTATCTTCTTATTCCGCCGACAGTCATCGATTTCACCAGGCATGTTGGCTGACCGAACCCGCAGGGAACTGCCTGTCCACCTTTACCGCACGCACCTGAACCACCTTTATTCATTTTGAGATCATTTGCCAATATGGTGGTGTTCCTCAGCATCTTCGGTCCATTGCCCATGATGTTGATATCCTTGATGGGCGCAGTGAGTTTGCCGTTCTCGATCATTTTTCCCTGAGAAACATAGAATGCGAAATCACCTTCACCGATTTTTACCTCTCCATTGCTCACATCCTGGACATAGATGCCTTTTTTCACGCTCTTGATGACATCCTCAGGAGTTGCCGGTCCTGCCAGCATGTAAGTGTTTCTCATACGTGGCTGAACATAGTGCTGGTAGCTCTGACGGCGTCCGTTGCCTGTAGATTTTACTTTATAATGTCGTGCAGAAATCTTGTCATACATGTAACTGGATAGAATCCCGTTGTCGACAAGCACTGTTTTCTGTCCAGGAGTGCCTTCGTCGTCAAAGTTAATGGAACCTAAAAGATTCGGTACAGTGCCGTCGTCAATAATAGTCACAAAGGGCTCTGCTACTTTTTTCCCGATCATGGTGCTGTAGGTGGATATCTTTTTCCGGTTAAAGTCAGCTTCCATCCCGTGTCCGATGGCCTCGTGGAGAAGAACGCCTGTAACGCCCGGACCTAATACAACAGGCATTTCTCCAGCGGGAGGTTGGACCGCCTCGAAAAGAATAACCGCACGGTCTACGGCTGTTTTTGCCAATTCTTCCAACAATGCTGGAGTGTAAAAAGAGAAATCCCTTCGGCCGCCGAAATTCCAACCTGCCCTCTCTCGCTTGCCATCCTTCTCCGCTACAACAGAAGCATAAAGATAATTCCTGGGCTGCAGGTCTTCGGCTTTTGTTCCGTCGCTAGTTACAACCAGTATCCGCTTCTGCTGGTCATAATATCCAGCATTTACTTTGGCGATAAGTGGTGACAGGGCGAAACATTTATCGTTTACAGATTGTACAAGTGGAAGTTTAGATTCAAGCGGAACAGAAGTCAGAAGAGTCTTTAGAGGGTAGTAATTTTTCGTCTCCAGCCAGGCAAACTTTCCAGAGGGTTTCTTTGCCCCTGCGCTGGCAATTGTGGCGGCAGTAGAAGCGGCATTCAGCATTGACTTCTCGGTCAACTCCTGGGTGAATCCATAGCCGACCTGGTCGCCCTTCACGGTTCGAATTCCAACACCAAGAGCAACGTCGCTGTAAGCCCTGTTGACTTTTCCATCTTCCAAGATCAGCCAGTTACTAATGGTGTGCTCAAAGAACAAGTCGGCAAAATCGCCTCCTTTGGCCAATGCCTCAGCGAGGACCTTCTGGCACACACTGTCAGTAATGCCGAATTCGCGTTCAAAATATCCTGGAGTATCCCCACGAGCAAGGGCATACAATCCCTTTGGCAAAACAGGTGCTGCCAGAGTAGCAGCTGCCGCTGTGGCAGTGGATTTGAGAAAAGAACGTCGGGTAATTTTTTTCATATAGTCCTCCTTAAATTTTATTATGTTTTTGAGGTGATATTCGAATAAACGGCCTGTTTAATATACAGCACTCCTTCTTTTATATTATACGGTAAATAAAGATATAAAGTTTTGAGTTGGAAGAAAATTTAATCACACAGATGTTTCCTTAGATAAAAGAAGTTAAAGAGACTATCAACGGGAAATATATTACTTTTTTTCCGCTTTTTTTATTTATATGAATTTGTTTTTCCTGCTTGATAAATCATATTCTAATTTATAATTTTATCAATTTCTTCCTTCATTATTTTGATTGCCTCTTCGGATGAGTAGTGCTTTCCTGGTAGAAATGGTTTTGTCTATCACTACTCCAAGCCCATCTTCCTCAGCAGTGCCGCAAACCTCGGATCAGAGCGGACTCCGTCGAGTAATGGATCTACTTTGAGAGAACTCAATGGACGCCTGAGTTTTTCGGACGCTTTTTCCAGCAACTCAAATCCCTTATCGTTCTCGCCCAGGGCAAAATAAAAATGGGCCAAGTAATACGGTATAAAATCCGCTTTCTTTGATCTTTCCAGCAAATCTTCAAGTACCTGCGCTGCCTCTGCTCTCTTGCCCATCCGCGCGTAGGTAATTCCGATACAAGCTTCTATTCTTGGATGCCATCTTCCTCTGAGCTCTTTTTCTTTTTGAAACTCAGCCAGAGCTTCTTCATACATCGACTTTGCTAAATAAGTTAAACCGAGCATCATGTGTATATTCAAGATTGTAGGATCCATCTCGAGGGTCATTTGCAAGGCATCTATTGCCTCCTCGAACCGGTGGGCGTTATAGAACACCGTTCCAACCCATCTGTTTATGACAAGAGAAAAAGGATCCAATTCATGAGCTCTTTTTATTTCTTTGATGGCTTCGTCAAGCCTGGCCAAATGTACTAAATGGTACGCATACCAGAAGTGAGCAGTTGCATAGCCGGGATTGAGTTCAATAGCTCGCTTGAATTCCCTCTCAGCGCCCACCCAGTCCCATTCATAATCATGCTTATTCGCCGCCAAGGAGACATGGGCTTCAGCAAGAGACTCGTCAATCTCAAGCGCCTTCAGAGCTGCTTCATTTGACTTCTGATAAGCCTCTTCGGAGGGGAAAGAACTGTACTCTGGAAGGATTTGATAAGAGTCAGCCAAGCCCGCATATGCCAGGGCGTAGTCGGGGTCTGCTTTAACCGCTTCTTCGAAATACTCTATTGCCTTTTTTAAATCCTTTTCTGTACGTTTATTCCAGAAGAAACGGCCTCTCAAGTAAAGCTGATAGACATCTGGATTAACCGGAGTGAATTTCCCCAGGCGAATCTGCTCTTCCGGGGTCATAGTGGCCTTGATCTCTTTAGCGATTTTTCGGGCCACTTCACTCTGTAAGTCAAAGATATCCTTGAGGTCTCGCTCATAGCTTTCTACCCAGAGGTGACGGTCTGTTCTCGCCTCAATCAACTGGGCCGCGATTCGTACCTTCTCGCCAATGACCAAGACAGAACCTTCTACAATCGCATCCACGTTCAATTCGCGTGCTATCTCTGGCAACAGCTTATCTGTATTCTTGTAGTTCATTACCGACTGCCGTGAAATCACTCTTTTGAGGGCTCCAATCTTAGACAGCTCGGTAATCAATGCGTCAGTCATCCCGTCGACAAAGTAGTCCTGCTCAGGGTCACCGGATAGATTTTCAAGAGGAAGGACAGCTATAGAATTTATGGGCTCTCGGTGCTTCGGGATCAGCAGGATTCCAGCCACTATAAGTAAAATCAAAATTATCACAGCCCCACCGTATTTGAGAAACTTATTCAATTTAATTTCAAGCCTTCTTTTGGGGATCTCTCTCTCTGCTGCAAGAATGCCTTTCTCTATCTTGGTCAGTTCTGAAATAAGTTCCTCCGGCGTCTGGTATCTTCTCTCTTTATCCTTTTCAATGCATCGCAGAATCAATCGGCTGAGGTCCGACGGTACTTGCGCGTTGAGCTCTTTTGGATTTTTAGGTACTTTTGTTTTTTGTTTTAAAGCTATGCTTAGCAGTATATCTCCTTCAAAAGGAACTTTTCCAGTCACCATCTCGTATAGAATCACTCCCAGAGAATAAATATCTGAACGGATGTCTGCTCTCTTCCCTTCAACCTGCTCGGGCGACATGTATTCAGGCGTACCGATAATCACTCCATTTCCTGTTATCCCTTTCTCTTCTGGGGAGCAGGCGATACCAAAATCCATAATCCGGGCATTCCCTTCCTTATCAATCATGATATTGCCGGGCTTTAAATCACGATTGACAATCCCTAGGCTGTGAGCCTCGGCCAGCCCCTCGCAAACCTGTCTGGCTATGTATAAAGCGGTCTCTGGAGTGAATTGCCTTGATCTTCTGATGAAACTCTTTAAATCCTCACCAGGTATATATTCCAAAGTTATATAATAAGTACCTTCCTCTTCACCTAGATCATACATCTGACAGACATTCCTGTGGGCAATCTTGCGGGCTATTTTTAGCTCGTCCCTGAACCTCTCTATTGTCTTCTTATCCGCTGCAATCTCAGGATTAATGAGCTTTAAGGCAACTTCCTCTTCAATCTTTTTATCAAATACCCTGTAGACTGTGCCCATACCTCCTTTACCAAGCTCTTCGATAACCTCATACCGTCCGGCAAAAGTGCTTCCTCTGGTTAAATCTTTCATTGCTGTTTTAAGATGCCCGGTGGGAAGAGTGGAAATATCTTCTGGGAGAGGAAGCTTGGTTCCACACTTTTTACAAAATTTTGAAATGGGAGGATTATCAGAATTACATTTAGGACATTTAACAGACACTATTACTCCCTTTGAATAGCCTGAAAAAAGAATAACAATAAGCAGAAAAAGAGTCAATATTACAGACTTATCCAGCCCATGAGGCTTAAAGCACTGCTTTCAGGAGTCGTCAGAAATACTCTACTCTCTTTTCAGCCTCCATCAGGAAATACTGAGAGTCGACTTGTTGCATCCGCTGTCTATTCTGTAGTAAAAAGAAATAAGATTTTTTTGTGGATGTTAATGTGTAGCTTAAATTAGTAAAGTGCTTGATGCTTCCTTGTTGTTCTGAATAGCCTCTGATGTAAGAATAGGTGGCCGGGAACTATCGATACAGATAACATGAATAACGCAAAAGAATTTATCAAGGCAATAATGACTGATAAAATTAAGAGCCTTTTAAAGTGGATGCAGTTTAGAATACAAAAAACAAAGACGAAATTTAAAGAAAAGAAATTTAGACCATATATTAAGAAAAAGAATGTTGAAGGCGTTGTATTTGACTTTTGGATTGGTGATAGCATAGGGCAAGAGTGGTATGATTTGGATTGCAGCGATCCAGAATGGCCCGAATTGAGATTTATTAAGAATTATTTAATAAAACAGGGCGATGTAATTCTGGAATGTGGTGCTCACCATGGGTGCACAACTGTTGTGTTAGCAAACTGGGTTGGGTATAAAGGTAAAGTGGTTGCTTTTGAGCCTGTTCCTAAAAATGCTGATATTATAAAAAAAAACATTGAAATAAATAATATTAAAAACGTTCTCATAGAAAGAAAAGCAGTAGGATCAAGAGAGGGCAGAATTCTTATTACAGGAGAATCTAACTCATCGGTTACAAATTATAAAGTGGGCGGAACTAAAGTAGATATGACTTATCTTGATAAATATTCCTATCTAAATCCATCCATCCTGAAAATTGATGTAGAAGGATTTGAAGTAGAGGTATTAAAGGGAGCAAAAAATATACTAAAGACAAAGCCAAAACTTGCAATCGAGATTCATACGCCAGTTCTAAAGAAGTATAATTCATCTATCGAGGATTTATTTGATCTCATCGATATAGAAATGTACACGGTATGGGTTCAGTGGCAAGAATATGAGGATCCTGGAATATACAATTTCATAGATACTATTTCTGACCGGATCCATCTTTTTGCAATCCCAAATTCCTTTTAAGCTTTCAACACCCATCACAATGGAGATTTAGTGCGATAACGAAGCGGATGCATCTAGTTTTAAGCACGGTATTTCCTGGCTGTATAAATTTAGAATTCGATATCTGAATGATTAAAGGAAGGCACTTCGGGGAACGTCCCCCTTTTATTTTCTAAGTTCTAAGTAAAACCATTTGCCATTATCGTCCTTGGCGATGACTTTGAAACCCGTTTTTTCAGCTAACTTTAGATAATGAAGAAGGCCCTGTTCTTTCTCCGGCCAATGGACTCCATATCCTGTTGTGATTTCTTTATTCGGTAAAATAACCTTAAGGGGAAATAACGCGACTTCCTTTTTCTCATCAATGAGTTTGGGAAAAATGACATCCCAGATAAAAAGACGTCCGCCAGTAGCAAGCACTCTGAATAACTCTTCAAAAACTTTTTGATGGTCTGCACCTTTGATATACATGAAAGTGAAAAACACTGTCGCCGTTTGGAAAGAGTTGTCAAGAAATTTTAAATCTCTGGCATCCATAACAATTTTGAGTGGTCCTGGAGGCGCCTCTTCCAGTTCTCTTTTGCTGATATCAATGGCTATGACCTGCTGGCCTTTGAGTTGACCGATCACACCCTCGCCGCCTCCGCCGATATCCAGGATGTATCCCTCTGGATCGAAGTCTTTAACAGTGACTTCTTGCTGTTCAAAACGATATATGCGTTCCGGGGAAGGCCTTTTATGCTCTTCCTTCTTTGTCTGACTTTCTGGAATACTCTTATTCCCAGTACAGGAAACCTCGGAACCATTATTGGTATAGATGATAGAAGAAAATGTTAACAAAGAAAATAGCGCGGCATAAATTACAATTAGATATCTTTTCATCTTTATCCTTGCCTCCTATGCTTAAAAGTAGCCTGTTTGGCATCTTAAACTGATACCACAAATATATTTCAGGGTCAAAAGGACCATAAATTATTGACAAGCGTTTTACTCCATTGTTGTAGGTGATTGCTGATTAAAGGTATTCGAGATGTCTTCACAATATCTGATGGTTAGACTGGTTGAAGGTTTTTTAATGAAATATTCAGTTTCTAAAAAATAAAATTTAGTATAAGCTGTTAGGCTAATGCAACTCAAAATTAAAAACAAACATTATAGAAGTGAACCTGAGAGCATTTGCCCCAGGCGTTTGGAGGCTTAGCTTCTGATGGAGATGAATAAGACTGAAAACGGATTGAGGCGATCTCTGGGGCTTTTTCCTGTGACCAATATTGTTATTGCCAATATGATTGGAGCAGGAATCTTTACGACATCCGGCCTCTTAATGGGTGGCCTGCGTAATCCATTAATCATGATCTCCTTGTGGGTTGTAGGAGGAATCATCGCCTTTTGCGGAGCTTTAAGTTATGGGGAGCTAGGCGCTGCCATCCCTCGCGCTGGAGGCGAATATGCTTTCCTTTCGCGACTGTATCACCCGATATTAGGCTTCCTGAGTGGCTGGGTTTCCTTTTTCGTTGGCTTTTCTGCGCCAATAGCCGCCTCTGCCATAGGCTTTACCGAATACTTAACCCGGGCTTTTCCTGAGCTCCTGAAATGGGGAATCTTTGATGAATCTCTGGAAACGACGATCTTGAAGAAGTTATATGCCATACTCGTTATAGCCATTTTTACCTCTATTCATTACAGGGGTATTGAATTTGGCGCCAAGGTTCAGAATCTCTTAACAATATTAAAGGTTGGGTTGATCGTTTGGCTCGTTCTCGTTGGATTCTCCTTTGGGCGAGGCAATCTGTCACATTTCTTTCAAGGAGGTGCTTTCAATTTTGATTTTGGAGGTTGGAAAACCATCGGATTATCTCTCATGTGGATCATGTTTGCTTACAGCGGGTGGAACGCATCTGCTTACATTGGATCAGAGATAAAAAATCCGGCCAAGAATTTGCCTCGATCACTTTTAATCGGGACTGGAATCGTTATTTTCCTTTATTTATGCTTGAATCTTTTTTATGTCTACGCAGTACCACCAGAGGATATGGGAGGAGTCATTTCTATCGGGGGGCTAGCGGTTGGCAACCTGTTCGGAAGAACTTTTGAAAGCCTTCTTTCTGTTCTTATCTCTTTCGCTCTTTTTTCTTCCCTCAGCGCATATATCATTCTAGGACCTCGGGTTTATTATTCCATGGCAGATGATGGATATTTTTTCCGATTCACTGCAGAAGTCCATAAAAAGCATGGAGTGCCGTCGAAATCAATAGTTCTGCAAGGATTGATTGCCGCTTTTATGGCCCTGTTTGGAACCTTTGACCAGCTCTTAACCTATATGGGCTTTTCTCTTGGGATTTTTCCTATCCTTGCCGTTATCGGTGTTTTTAAATTGAGGCTTTCAAATCAGAGCAAGTACAAGCTTCCAGGCTTTCCTCTGGCTCCCATTTTTTATATACTGACTGGAGTTATCATTCTTATACTTGCTTACTTCCAAAGACCTGTCGAATCCTCGATTGCCATATTAACGGTGATAATCGGAATTCCCGTGTTTCTTATATTCAAAAAAAGATCCACGTAGCTGTAAACAGGGAGCAGGTTTGTTTTTCTTTTATTGACATGAAGCGGCTCCTTTCATAAATAAGTGTCCAGCTTACAGAAGACAGCTCCGCCAGCCTTCTCCATTTCAATTTGCTGGGATATAAATAGCTCTTGTTTCTTGAATTTCCTTCTTTATCCTTTCTTCATCCCAGTTCAATTCCTTAGCCATTATTTCTGCGGCAGCTCTCAACGCCGTATCACCTGGATTCCCGGCAGAGCCCAGGTCGGTCCTTCGCAAGACAACATCTGACAATTTTTGAGCCACTTCATTCTGAACACTATTTAGGATCTCGGCTCTCAGCACCTCATCAGAACCATCGACAATTTGAAGCCAACTCTGGTCTCTCTGCCCATAGCTTAAGATATCTTTGTATTTTGAACCATAATTATAGACGAGATGGCGGATTACTCTTTTTTCAAATTCATTCTCTTTTATTGCCGATGATAGATAATCCTCAAACCGTTCAATATGACCTCCATAGATAGGAATTTCTTCAGTCAAGCATCGAGGTGATTTTCTGCCAAGCTTTTTAAACACGAGATCAATCGTCTTGCTCGCAACAAATCGATGGGTCGTATATTTCACTCCCAGGACCGAAATCAATCCATATATTTTATCAGTAACCCAATGATCGTAGATGACATAACGTCTTAATAACCGCACTTCGCCAGTTCTCTTTTTCAGGCCAGTCATCGGCAATAGGCCACCATGGAAAAAGCTGACCTCATTGCGTTTTATGTCAGCGGCCGGGTAGGCTTGGTTAACAGCGTTTAGAAAATCATGAATTTCTTCTTCTTTTACCCTGTACTGACCTGGTTTGCCATGGTAAGGGAGATGATTCGTTCCTATAATCGTAAAATCTCTCCAGGGTACAAAGAACAAGATTCGATATCCCTTATAAAGGGAACCATCTTTTCGCTCGTATTGGTAAGGACCTGATAAGCCAGCAGCATGCTTGTCCAGGAGTTTTCTATTGACAATAATATTCATGGCTGACGAAAGCGTAAGGCCTTTTTTAAGAGGCTTAGCATTGAAATTCGACAATATCGTATCGACCCAAGGTCCTCCCATGTTAGCAACAATTTTAGCTCGTATATCGAAGATATCTCCTGTGAAAGAGTCCCTTGCTTTGATACCCTTTACTTCATTCCTGTTTCCTATAAAGCCGATGCACTCAACATAATTGGCAATGTCAGCGCCTGCCTCAGCCGCCGATAATACATATGAGAGAGCAAGCCGCTCTGTGTTGTAGCTCTGACAGTCGTACCACAATGCTGCTCCAGTCATATTATATTTTTCATAACCAGGAATATATTCTTGTGTTTTTTTCTTGGAAATTATATGGCTCGCTGGAATATATTTGTGAGGATCATTTAATCGATTTCTATCAAAGCCAATGATGTCGTTTACCAGAAGTGCCGCAAAAAGAGCTGGTCTGCTCTTTAATTTATAGCTGTAGGTGGGCATGACTACAGGCAATGGATATACCAGATGAGGAGCAATCTTCATAAGAGCCATCCTTTCAAGAATAGACCTTCTCATCCGTATAAAATCCATTTGCTGGAGATAACGTAATCCTCCGTGGATTGTTTTTAGACTATTCGATGACGTGGCATTAGTAAAATCCCCTTTATCTATCAAAGCTACTTTCAGCCCGCGCAATACTCCGTCCCATGCAGCATTAACACCGTAGATTCCAGCTCCGACGACAACAACATCATATTCTGTGCTTGAAAGTTTATTCAGATCTCTTTTCATGATTGGTCTTGACTCTGTTTGGCGCGCTTTATATTAAACTTTCAAGCGCTTCTTACTCCTTTGCGCTGCCAATATTTTATACTGACGGCGACAGAAAGTCGCAATACCATTACGCTTCCCTATCAAAGAAGTGATTATTCCAGGCTTTCTCAAAAGTGAGCGGATAGAATCTGCCGGTCGTTGAAGATTAAATTCTCCGTTCACATAAAATCCGTATGAGCCCAGATATTTCTCCTCACCACAAAATGGAAGCGGGTCAGAACCAGCTATCACCTTAAATCCTTGCCGACGAGCCTGCGCCATCAGCCTGGGTGTTGGCCAGAGTGAAGTGCGCAATGATGTATCACATATCAATAAATTTTCAGGAGATTGCTCCTCTAATAATCGCTTTACCACTTTGCCTCGACTGAAGAACCATTTACCTGGTGCCCAGTTTATGGCGGCTATTCCATCGGAATCAATTACATTCTTAATAACATCATCGCTTGAATTTTCTCTGTCTTTTAAGAATAGCTTAGAGGCGAGTGCTAAGATTTCTAATCCTTCCTTGGTTACAATTTGTCTCCCTGGAAGAATATAAAGTACAGATTTCCCTGCTTTTTCAACGATGATAGTCTCTTTTTTATCATCAAAAAACAATTTAAACGCATGGTTTCCAATTTTCCCTGCAGATTTAACAGTATCTTCAAAAAAATTACAATCAGCCCGTTCGGCAAGGAGCCAAATTGAGAAGACAAATCCTGAATTATTTTCCTTTCTTTTAAGATAAAAAGCAGATGACTTTTTAGAAGCAAGTCTTAAATTGTTTATCCCATTCTGGAGAGCATGCTGCAGGTTATAAAAAGGATAGATATGAACGTGGCCGTCGACGAGAAGCATTGCTCTTTTTTCAAGCATCATTTAGGTTTTTTTCAAACATAGCCAGGACAGACCAAATATTTTTCAGCCTCACTTCTTCTTTGCTACGCAAATGAAATTCCAAGCACTTTCGAGCTTGTTTTTTGTGACGGAAAAATCTTCTGTAGTAATCTGGTTTATATCATCATTGTATTTATTTTTTAATTCAATTCTCATTTTCGTTTGAAAAAAATTATAAATTTTTGAGTAAACTTGCTGCGGAATAAATTTTCGCAGATTCAGTGGATCAAATCGGATAAATTTTCGGGCATATTTCTGTCTGTCTTTTCTGTATCTTATAACTCTCTGGGTGATACCCCGGAGACCATAAATGTCTAGATCGATAAAGTATGGTTCAAGCATTTCCTTCAATTGGAAATTATCAAATTCATTAAAGTGGAAAGCATCATCATGGAGGCTTTGGAGGCTGTTAAGAGCTGATAAGATAAAAATACCGCCCGGCTTTGTAATCCGGGCGGCCTCTTCTATATGTCTTGGGTAGTCTTTTATATGTTCTATGACTGCCATGGATGTCGTTATATCAAAAGATTCATCTGCAAAACCCAATCGAGTCACATCCATGGTGCAAAATTTCAGATTTGCCCTTTGATATTTCCTTTGAGCTTCTTTAATTACACCATGAAACGCATCAATACCGATTACTTGAAAAGCATGTTGAGAAAAATAGAATGTACCATAGCCTTCGCCACATCCCTGATCCAACACAAACTTATTCTTTACATATCTCTCACAGAATTCATAGCAAGCCATTTCACGTTGAAATCTGGGATTCATGAAAACTTCTTCAGGAATGTCGCGTTCACCAGTATGTTTCATGGCACCTTTCCAACAAATCAAAGAGGTTTCTAAAAGTTGAGGTCTTTTTCTGAAACTATTTTCGGCTTCTAACTACTTTTGCTGGAGTCCCCATAGCTATAGAGAATGCCGGGATGTCTTTAGTCACTACAGCGCCTGCGCCAACAATTGTACCTCTATCGATCTTAACGCCGTCCAAGACCTTTACACCTGCTCCAAACCAGACATCATTTTTAACTAAAATGCCACCTTTACTAATTGCTGGCTGCTGAATCATAGGAATATCTGTCCTTTTAAAGTCATGGTTCCCACCTGCAACGATGTAACAGTAAGCTGCAATCAGTATATTCTCTTCCAATATCAGGGAACTCACAGAATGTAGAAGGCAATTTGTCCCTATGTTTGTATTGTCTCCTATTTTAATTATGCCATTCTTACAGCTCAGAATTGTATTTCGATTTATGATAACATTATCTCCAATACTGATTCCCACGTCGGAATTTCCTTTAGCGTCTAAAACGCAATTATCATCGATAATAACATTATTGCCTATTTCGATCCTCTTCGGATGCCGAATAGTTACGTTCCTTCCGAATACAACATTCCTTCCTGTTCGCTTAAACAGCCTTTTAAAGAAAATCCTTCTCAAAAACAATCCAATAGCTCCAGGCATTCCCCCAAAAAGGATTAATATGGTTTCATATTTGATAAAAAATAATAAATTAGAGGTTCCTACAGCTATATCTTGATACTTTTTTAAAGGGCTTGTAGATTTATCAATAAGTAAATCGCCAAATTCAGTTTGTGTTCTCATCAGTCAAACCAGTATTTCTGAATAATCTATCTTCGTTAAATCCAACTACGGCAATTATGATTTATATACCAGCAAATAGTGAATGTCAATTAGAGGGAAATAGGGAGAATGAGAAGCAAAAAAGTATATTAATCTTTGATTTTTTTTAAAAGACCCTCTGTAATATACCATTTTACAGTTTTATGAATCCCTTCAACATAACCGACTTTAGGTCTATAACCGAGTTCCCGCTTTGCTTTTGAACAATCAAAGGCGCGATCTTTAGTAAATATATCTAACCGCCGACGGAAAATTGGAGGCTGGATTCGAAGTGGTACACAAAGTTTCTCTACTATGAATGCAGTTATATAAAGAGGCAGTACAGGCAAATGTACACTGGGTGCGGGAACACTTAGCTCTTTTGCTATAGTTTGAGTAAATTGATTGAGTGTAATGTATTCATCACCGGCTATGATGTAGGCCTTGCCAACAGCTTGCGGATTTTCACCAGCCAATCGAAATCCTTCAACTGTATCCTTCACATAGGTTAAATGGTAAAATACATTCCCGCTCCCAAATATTATGAATTTTCCATTTTGAATCATTCGATACATTTTTAACATTCTAAAATCACCAGGTCCATAAATGCCAGTTGGCCGAACGACTGTAACGGGCAGACTTTTCTCCCGGTAATAAAAGAATGCAATTTTTTCTCCTTCTAACTTTGATTCCTGATAAACATCTCCAGGATTAAAAGGAGAATTTTCATCTCCAGGTGGATTTTCGACGTGACCGTAAACACCGGCAGTACTACAATGTACAAGGCGTTTTACACCTTTTTTGAGCGCAGCTTTTAGTACATTTTCTGTGCCGTGTGCATTTACTGCCCAATATTCTGCATCGGGCACATTGGCAGCTCTGTATAATGCTGCAATATGAAAGACGATGTCCGCATCTTCCATTGCCATCTCAACTTCTCGTTCAGAACGAATATCACCAAAAAAAATTGTGACAGGAAGTTGTCTCAGCTTATCTATTTTACTTGTTGAACGGACCAACGCACGAACATCGTAGTCATGTGCAATAAGATTTTGAACCAAGTAGTAGCCCGTGAATCCTGATGCTCCGGTTACGAGAGCTTTTTGCGGCATCTTAAACTCCTTAACTAATCTCTAAACCAGTCATTTTATTAAGATATTTCCTTTTGGTGCTTGCATCAAATCTCGCGCAATTTTGACTGATCTAGGCCTACTGACATCCTGAAAATGAGGATATCATACTCTAAACAGCAGGGTCAATTGCCCTGGAATCAAGACAATGCGATAAAAACAGTAAAACAATCAGCAGTAGTACAGACTCCACCGCTTACACGGAAAAAAGAAATTACTGAGGCTTTCAGAAGCACTCTCCGCTCTATTCAACTGCCACCGGGATTTCAATTACCAGGCTTTTTAAAGGCATTATTAATTCTCGTATTTGACTATAACATTTTACTTTGTTATAAGCATTAAAGCTGATCAGTAAGCAAAAAATAAATAATGAGGAAAAGATGAGCTCAATATTCCTAAAGATATTTATTATTGTGGCCTTTCTATCTTTTATACTATTTTTTATAAATTTTGGAAAAGGCCTAATTAGTAAAAGGGACAGAAACTTGTGGAAAGATTTAAAAAGGAGATTGATTGGTTTAATTTTATGTTTTGCGGGCGGCGGCGTTTTCCTTCTCATTACATATTCTGATTTATGGTCTGGTGAGTCTTGGGGATTCTTTTTACGTCTATTTATTTTCCAAATACCTTCTATTGTAGTAGCATTAATTGGTGTTCTCTTTGCTTTAACTGGTTTGAGCAAAGCACAGGAGAAGGAAGAGTGGAAAACACATGCCGAGACATTAATTAAGACATTGAACGATGATGAAGAAGATATAAACGCTCGAAGGAATGCAGTTTTGAGTCTAGGAAAGATAAAAAATGAAACTGTGGTAAAGATTCTTATTGAGAAATTAAGTGATAACGATACAACGATTCGAAGGAACGCAATTGAATCTCTTGGGAAAATAGGGAGTATAAAAGCAGTCGAACCTCTCATGAAGGTTCTAAAAGATAAAGATAAGTTTATTCAATGGGGGGCAATAAGAGCTCTCGGGAAGATAGGAGATGAAAGAGCGGTCGAAGTCCTGAATAACACATTGAACGATGAGAGAGAAAGCATTCGGAAAGCTGCAGAGCTGGCTTTAAAGAAAATAAAAGCGAAAAAAACCAATGATAATATAGCTGGTGTTTCCGATCAGCCAAAATCGAGCCCCTGAAAGTTGGGCTTTACTCCTGGCCTCGTATTCTCCCGCACAATCCGCACAGTGATTCAAATGCTCTTTTCCCGGTTCATTCTCATTTTTCTAAACCAGAGTCTGTACTCTAAAGAGTTTAGTTTGTTTTTGCAGGTATTAACTGTAACTCAATACAGCCAGGTCGTAAAATTAGATTCAAACCGTTTCTGTATTTTGTATATTGTGATTTTTAAGAGGTAATTTTGCTAACCTGGAGACAGTTCGATGAGTCTATGTTTCCTTTTTGAGGCAATCGAGAATCCTGGGAAGCCAGCTTCCTAAGAGAAATTCTTCTAAAACGGGAAAAAGAATCATCAAGGCTTTTTTCCAGTTTGCCCTCAATTCCTCCGACATTTCTCCACCTGCATAATCAGTAATCACGAGGAAAGCCATAGCCTTTACACCATTTAGTTGTGCGGTCTTTAATATCGCCGAGCTCTCCCAGTTGCATGCAAGAGCCTTAAAAGCTGTATGCAGCTTGTCCCGCAGAGTCTTTTCATTGACATTTCTTTCTCCGCTTACAATGTTTCCTATCTCAAAGCCTATTGATCTCTCACTCTTAACCTTCTCGACAAACTGATGAAGAATATCTTTTCCTTCTTCTGATAAATCGGGCAGTACAGTACTGGTGGTCAAGTCATCTTCAAGGCGGGGAAACTCTTCTACAATGCAGATATCATACTCATAGGCAAATTCACCGCAGACAATATCAAAGACTGCAACTCTCGGACTTAAAGCACCCGCTCCCCCGGTATCTATGATGATATCAGGCTCAAATCTATCTATGATCAACTGTGTGGCAGAGGCACTTTGTATCTTTCCAGGGCCTGCTTGGACAGCTGTAATCTCGATTCCTCTGTCAGATTTTGAAGATACGAGTCTGCCCGCTAGCTCGGCTTCATTAGAGAGTCTCAGCAGATCACGGCAGGTTTGATATTCTATGGGAGCTGGACATATAATCCCCACTCGAACAATTGAATTCCTCATGTCATTCTCACTTCAATGCTTTTTCTCCAGACGCCAAATAGCTCTTTATATCCAAATGGTATCATTAAACCATTCTCTATTCTGAGGATCGGATAAAGCCGTATCACTTTCTGAATATATTTCTTCAAATATTAATTCATAATTTCTCTTTGGTTTTTTAGTGTTTTTAAATACTAATTGATCCATTTTGATAGAAATAAGATCATCCCGGTAACTTCCAAAATCCCAAGGCTTAATTCTAAGCACATAAGACGTATTTGCTTTTATGCTGAATGTTTGTTTATCATTTGCGTCAGAGGTAATTACCTCGAAAGTACCTTCGCTACCGATATTTTTCATAAAAAAATTTGCTGTTTTATAATCAAGAAATGCACCATGAAAAAAATACTCAACAAATGGAAAACCATTTCTTGAATAGACTATATCAGGCTGGCTATAAACATTATAAGAAGTGTATGTTTGTGAAAGATCCATAGGTATTTGCCGCAATATTGGCTTTTTATAGTTTACCTTCCACCTAATATTTCCCTGTTTAGAGCTAGTAGATAATTCATTATCAGATTCCTTGCAGGATTGACTATATTCATGTTTTAGGTTATCAAGCCATTCATGATCTCAGAGAAGGAGGCGTATATTGACTTTCAAGGAGATTTGGATTCCCTATGTCATTAGTAATGTCATTGCTTTATTATTGATCTTCATCTGCTACAAATGGCCCAAAGTTGGAAAGGTATTCTGGGGAATTATCTTCGTGCTCGCCGGAATCTTCAATATATACTCTGGGATTTCAAATCCAGAAGTGTACGTCAATGCTTATGGTCCAGGTGCGGTATAAAAAGGCTTGATCTAATTGACTCTTCTCGCTTTCCCTGTTAATCTGTTTCAAGCTTCAAAAGAGGCCAAACATGAAACTTAGACTTGTTTTTCTGCTTTCATTGATCCTCCTTTTCTTTTCCTCTGCTTTTCCTCTGTCTTTCAGCACGAAAGGCCAAGTTATAGGCTGGCTGACAGGCAATGCAAAAAAGTCGATCAAACCGATGATCGGCCTGCGGTACATCCCGACCTTTTCCTTGATAAAAACTTTTGAAAAAGATTTTACTCTTGATCTGGAATTCTCTCTGAATGCCTATGGAACCGCACGGTTTCATGCTGTGGATGACATCCGCACCGATGGAGAAATAGATCCCTATCGATTCTGGTTCCGTTTTGCCACCTCTCAGTTCGAAGCCCGGATCGGTCTGCAGAAGATCAATTTTGGTTCGGCCATGATGTTGCGGCCTTTGATGTGGTTTGACCGCATCGATCCACGTGATCCCCTTCAGCTCACGGATGGCGTTTATGGGCTGCTGATTCGGTATTATTTCCTGAACAATGCTAACATCTGGTTCTGGGGTCTTTTGGGAAATGAGGAGGCGAAGGGATGGGAGGTTTTAACCTCTGCCAAGGACATTCCTGAGTTTGGCGGGAGAATACAAATCCCTCTGGGAAACGGAGAGGCGGCCGTCACATATCATCACCGAGAGATCGAAACCAAAGGACTTGTTCAGCCGATCGCTCTCGATTCCTCCCGGATCCCCGAAAATCGGTTTGCTTTGGATGGCAAGTGGGATATCGGTGTGGGTATCTGGTTTGAAGCTGCTATGGTTCATCAAAACACCCAAGCCCTGCCTTATCCCTGGCAGAGGGCTTTTAATGTCGGTCTGGATTATACCCTTGGATGGGGGAATGGTTTGAATGTCATGGGGGAGCATTTTGTGATGACCGCCAGCCAAGAGGCATGGGATTCAGGAGAGACTGTCGAATTTTCCGCGTTGGCTTTGAATTATCCTCTGGGACTTCTGGATATCCTCACTGGTATTTTTTACTTCGATTGGAACAACGATGACCTTTACAGCTTTTTCCGCTGGCAGAGAACATATGACCGGTGGAGTATTCATGTTATGACTTTCTGGAATCCGGAACGTTTTGAGATATATCAGGTTCATGGGGATAATAACCTGTTTGCTGGAAGAGGCTTCCAAATCATGATAGTCTATAATTATTAACGTGTGATGATTTTGATGTTAAAATAAGAAGTTTTTGTAAATAATTCAGGGTGAATTATTTGTGAAGAGAATGAGTAATTATAGTAGAGGTTGCGATGGAATATAACATCCTTATCAAAACCAAGGAATTAGTTAAGATCTATCCTATGGGGCAAACACAGATTAAGGCTCTGAATCATGTCAATCTGGAGTTTAAAGCCGCTGAATTTGCTGGTCTGGTTGGACCCAGCGGTTCGGGCAAAACTACGCTGCTCAATATCGTCGGATCCCTTGATTCTCCGACTGAGGGAAGTGCGGAAGTCATGGGAGAAAAAATCGAGGATCTATCGCACAATCAAGCAGCCAGGCTCCGTAACCATCATATCGGATTCATCTTTCAAACCTTTAATCTGCTGCCGGTTTACACAGCCTTTGAGAACGTGGAGTTACCTCTTCTGTTGCTAGGAGATTCGGGGGATGAGCGTAAGAAGAAAGTGATGCAGGCTCTGGAATGGGTGGGGCTTTCGGACAGAGCCAAGTCCAAACCCGCCCAGCTATCAGGCGGCGAGAGCCAGCGGGTGGCCATTGCTCGTGCAGTGGTTAAAAAACCCGGGATCATCCTGGCTGATGAGCCCACGGCTAACCTGGATGCAGAAAACTCCCATCATATTCTAAAAACCATGGAGCGATTAAACCAAGAATTGGGGACAACCTTTATTTTTGCCACGCACGACGAGAAAGTCATCCGCTACTTGCGGCGCAAAATCACCCTCGTTGACGGGAAAGTCGCCAAGGATGAGCTTTTTGAGAACCCAGTCGGAAAAGGAGAGGGACAATGATCATCCCCAAACTGGCCTTGAGGAATCTACTGGGTGCAGGCCTTCGAACCTGGTTGAATGTGGTGGTGCTGTCCTTATCATTTGTAGCCATCATCTGGACCCAAGGAGTGTATAGAGGCATGGGAGACCAGGCTTCACAGGCCATGATCGAGGCTGAATTGGGCGGCGGCCAATACTGGCAGCCAGATTATGATCCTCTCGATCCTCTTACTTTGCAGGATGCTCACGGCCTCATTCCCGATGCCCTCCAACAGATGATCGGGCAAGGGAAGGCCACTCCTATTCTCATCACGCAGGCGACGATCTATCCCAACGGGAGGATGATTTCGATTTGGATGAAAGGTGTGGATCCTGATCAGAATATCATTTCTCTCCCGTCTTATTTTCTCAAAGCTGATAGCGACGAGATTCCGGCTCTTATCGGAAGTCGGATGGCAAAAAGCACAGGCTTAAAAGTGGGGGACAGGGTGACGGTCCGTTGGCGCGATGCCCAAGGCACCTTTGATGCCCGGGATGTGACAATTGCTCAGGTCATGAGAACAAATGTGCAGACTATTGACCAGGGACAGATATGGATTCCGATAAAAAACATGCAGGAGCTGACGCTGATGGAGAATGAAGCAAGCCTGGCAGTGATTTCTAAAGATGCTGTGGGCGATAGAAACATTGCGGGATGGGAGTTCAAAGACCTGGGTTTTCTGCTCCAGGATGTAAAAGCATTGGTGCAATCCAAATCGATCGGGGCCTCAATCCTATATGTAGTTTTGATTGCGCTGGCCATGCTGGCCATTTTTAACACCCAAGTGCTCTCGATTTTCCGCCGAAAAAAAGAGATGGGGACGCTGATGGCTTTGGGGCTCACCCGTTTTCAGGTCATAAAGCTTTTCACGCTCGAAGGGGCTCTTCATGGGATTCTGGCTGCGATAGTAGCAGCCATCTATGGACTGCCGTTGTTGATCTGGTTTTCAAAAACGGGATGGGCCATGCCTGGACCTGTTGACAGTTATGGATTTGCTCTCGGGGAGAAGCTTTTTCCCACCTACAGCGCAGGTTTGGTTCTCGGGACCACGATCCTGGTTCTGGTGATTACAACCATCGTCAGTTTTCTGCCCACACGGAAGATTGCCAAGCTGAAACCCACAGAGGCCTTAAGGGGGCGAATCTCATGATCAAGTTCCTGATAAAAGGCATTATCCGTGACCGCTCCCGCAGTCTGTTTCCTCTGCTCACTGTTGTCATCGGTGTCATGCTCACGGTTTTGCTGCATGCCTGGATTAAAGGACTCCAAACCAGTTTTATCGATTCCACAGCAAAATTTGGCACAGGTCATGTGAAGATCATGTCCAGAGTTTATGCCGAAGAGGCAGACCAGGTGCCGAATGATTTGGCCTATATCGGGGTGAAGGCCCTGCTGCAGGAATTGGGAAGCGAGTATCCTGATTTAATCTGGACACCCCGGATAAAATTCGGAGGTTTGCTGGACATTCCGGATGAACAAGGGGAGACGCGGGCCCAGGGACCTGTGGCAGGGATGGCGGTGGATTTATTCTCAGAGGATTCGCCGGAGAAAGGTATTTTGAATTTAGCTGGCTCGATGGTCAGCGGTCGTATGCCGGAGAATCCTGGTGAAATCTTGATCAGTGATGAGTTTGCAAATCGTTTGAATATCGGGCTGGGAGAAACCGCAACTCTCATAAGCGTGACCATGAACGGAAGCATGGCTGTGACCAACTTTACGGTCGCCGGAACGATCCGTTTTGGTGTTTCAGCTATGGACCGAGGTGCCATGCTTGTTGATCTCGAAGATATACAAACCGCACTGGATATGGAAGATGCGGCTGGAGAAATCCTGGGCTTTTTTCTGGATTTCATTTACCTGGATGAGAAAGCAGAAAGCCTTAAGGCTGGGTTCAACGCGCGTTATTCAAAGGAAACGGATGAATTTTCACCAATCATGAGCACCCTCATTGAACAGAGCGAAATAGGCGATTTAATGGGAATGATAAATATGGGCGCTAGAGTCATCCTTATCATTTTCGTCGTCCCGATGTCCATCGTGCTCTGGAATGCTGGCCTGACGGGTAGTCTGCGCCGTTATGGGGAGATAGGGGTGCGGCTGGCGATGGGAGAGAGCAAGGGACACCTGTACCAGTCCATGATCGGTGAATCAATAGTGATCGGTTTTGTCGGCTCGCTCCTGGGTACAATCGTGGGACTGGGCATCGCCTATTATCTTCAGACCCACGGTTTCAACATCGCTTCTATGATGAAAAACTCCACGCTGCTGATTTCGGATGTGATGCGGGCCAAGGTAACACCTGTGACTTATATTATCGGATTCTTTCCAGGCATGCTGGCTACTCTCCTGGGAACATCGATTGCCGGGATCGGGATCTACCGGCGCCAAACCTCACTGCTGATGAAGGAGTTGGAGGTATGAAAAAATCCATTCTCGTTATAATCTTGTGTTTGATTTTTGCAGTGTCTGCATTTTCCCAGGAACCTTCAGGCGACTGGATCCTGGAACAAGTGGACAAGAATTTCGGGTCGGATAACAAAATCGCCCTGAGCACCATGATCGTTCATGGTCGCAGAGGCAGCCGGACCATCGAATCAAAATCCTGGATCCAGGGGAGGGAAAAGTCATTCACAGAATATCTCGCTCCGCCACGGGAAAAGGGGACCAAGATGCTGAAGCTGAAAGATCAGCTCTGGACCTATTCCCCAGCGACTGACCGAATCATAAAAATATCAGGACATATGCTGAGACAATCAGTGATGGGATCAGACATGTCTTATGAGGATATGATGGAAGATCCCCGGCTCCATTTGCTCTATTCTGCAGAAATTATCGGGGATGAGACCTATCTCGAGCGCCCGTGCTGGATTCTAGAGCTTGTATCTAAGGAAAAAGATAACGCCTATCACTCCCGTAAGATCTGGGTGGACAAGGAACGGTTTGTCGCGCTCAAAGAAAACCGCTATGCCCGAGGAGGAAAACTGCTCAAAACTACAGAGATCAAAGAAGTCGTGTGGATGCAGAATCGTTGGGTTCCCCGCCATATTATTTTTAAGGATGCGCTGAGGCGCGGTCAGGGAACCGAATTCATCCTGAAATCCATAGAATTTGATGCCGACATTCCAGAGTATATCTTTACCAAAGCATCCCTCCGCAAATAACTCTCCTGAATTATTCAAAAAAAAGAGGCGCTAATTTATTTTTTTTCTTTAAAATATAGGAAATTCGTTTTTGTCTTTGCTCCAAATCCTTCATCATTTTCCATAATTCCCACCCACTGACATTCTAAAATGAGAGTATCACACCCAAAACGACAAGGTCAACGGCTCAAAAGGAGTAACAAATCACCGGGAACTATCAGACTTTAGCTTTAAGATAGACTCGGCTCTCGAATCAGCAAAAAGCAACTACAACAGCTCTCCCGCTCAAAGCGGGTCTCATAATCCAGGAGGAACGTCTCAAAATAATGGAAAAGGACTCTGTAGAAAACAGTAAACGATTCTCTGATTTGAACCTCCCAATAAAGGATTCTAAATACACATTGCTCTTGGCTCCATCCTCAGAGACGGTTTCCTTAAAAAATGATATTTATCTTCGTACTTTCGTCTTCGTTGAGCGTAGTACCAGGTATCCTTGGATAATCTCAGCACTTTTAAGACTCTATTCATAAGCGCTAGCTATCTGACCAATAGTTCTTGAACCCTTCAAAAGTTCCAGTATCACTTGAAATTTGCTGTGTACCGCCTGCCGTGCTTATTAGACATCATCCAAAACCTCCTTATGAAGGGCTCTTATCCTTGCTGATGGTGCCTATTATGTCACGAAAATTTCAGCACTATGGGTGGTCTTAATTTTGGGGGCAGTTTGTTATAATAAATAGATTATTTACTAATTGTATTGGTAAAATAATGTTTATGCATTCAAAGGAGGGCGGATAGCGCAGCGCATTTCTGTTCTACTCATAACCATTCTTGTATCTCTTTTTGTTTATATTCAGCGCAGCAATTCGCAATCCTCAAATGCACGTTGATGTTTATAGTGATATCACCTCAGGGTGTGGGAGGTGTATTACATGCGGTATTACTGATGGCAATTGCTCTGGTAGTTTTATAAGTAAAATATGTAAAATAATAAAAAGGAGGCTAAGGATGAAACGAGAACGTAATTCTTCATTTTTCACAACCTCCTTGTCAATTCTGCTTATTCTGTTTTCTGTTCAGGCTCAAGGTATCGCCCAGGATAAAGCTGTCAAGATCGATGAATTCATGAAGCTCTGGCAAGAAACCGGGGAGTTCAATGGGACAGTCCTCGTCGCGGAAAAGGGGAAGGTTATCTTTAAGAAAGGCTATGGCTTCGCCAACCTGGAGTGGAATATTCCTAACAAACCGGATACGAAATTCAGGATTGGCTCCATCACCAAGCAGTTTACTTCTATGTTGATTATGCAGTTAGTGGAAAAAGGAAAGATCGATTTACAAGGTAAATTGAGCGATTACCTTCCCTATTACCGTAAGGATATAGGAGAGAAAGTGACAATTCATCACCTGTTAACTCATACTTCAGGCATTCCCAGCTACACGAGGAATATGTCCCAGCTCGAGGAGATTCACCGTGACCCATATCCTGCGGATGAGTTCGTCGAGAAGTACTGCAGCGATGACCTGGAATTTGAACCGGGTTCCAAGTACAGGTACAACAACTCAGGCTATTTCATTCTGGGAGCTGTTATTGAAGCTGTGACCGGAAAGCCGTATGCCGACGTTTTACAGATAAAGATACTCGAGCCTTTAGGGATGAAGGACACTGGATACGACCTCCCTGTTCCTGTAATAAAGAATCGTGCAGCAGGATACTCGATCAACCTTGATGGGTACGAAAATGCAGCTTACTTGAATATGTCTCTACCTTATGCAGCGGGTGCTCTCTACTCCACGGTTGAAGACCTCTACAAGTGGGACCAGGCCCTCTACACTGATAAGCTGCTCTCTAAAAAGATGAAAGACGTGATGTTCAAACCTCACGTGGCTACAGGAGATGGAGCTCATTATGCGTATGGATGGGTGGTGAGCGCGAGGTCTTTTCCTAAATCGAAAGAGAAAGTGAAGAGCATTGCCCATGGAGGAGGAATAAATGGATTCAATACCTTAATCGAGAGATTGGTGGATGATAAGCACTTTGTTGCCATATTCAATAACACTCCCGCAGCCAGTTTGAATGCCATGAGCGAGGGGATAATACGGATTCTCTTCGGCAAACCGTATACTTCACCAAAAAAATCAATTTCACAGGCAGTTTACGATATACTGCTCGAGAAAGGAGTAGAGGAAGCTGTAATCCAATACCGTGAGCTGAAAAAGAACAGGAAAAAAGAGTATAACTTTCAGCCCAGAGAATTGAATAGGCTGGGATATCATCTCCTCTTCAGGAGGAAGATGGTCAAGGAGGCTATTGAGATTTTTAAACTCAACATAGAGGTATATCCAAAGTATGCAAATGGCTACGATAGCCTTGCAGAAGGGTATATGGTGAACGGGGATAAAGAACTGGCGATAAAGTACTATGCTAAATCGTTGGAAATGAATCCGAATAACACGAATGCTGTCGATAAGCTCAACGAACTCATGAAAATGAAATAATGAATTGTGTAATTATGCAAAATTGAAAAATAGCTTCAGATAAATTTTATAGTAGAAGTCACTTCGTAGGTATTTTGCCTAAAGGCATAATTGCTAGCGGATGTTCATCTTGGGGTAAACCAAGTACTTTTTTCAATTCCTCGTCTTTAAAGGCCCCAATCATAACTGTACCAATTCCTAAGGTAATCCCTTGCAAATAGATATTTTCCCCTATAAGTCCTACTTCGATATGAACATATCTTTGGGCTCTCTCGCCATATTTAAAAGACGATCGTTCATAGACGCCAGCCATAACGATTAGGGCGGCTCCCTCTTTAATAGATCCCTGTTTGAGAGCAACATCGTATATCTCTGTTCTCTTATCACCATCAATTACTTTCTTTAGCGAATGATTTTTAGGGATATATTTATAGACTGCCTTGGATAGTCCCTTTACATTACCCGCTATCAAATAGATTTCCATAGGATAGAGAGCACCTGCCGAAGGAGCTGTTCGTAATCCACCCTGCCATTCGTATTTCGTATTCCACTTAGTAGGAAGTCTCTCCCTTTTTTTAGTAATGCCTTGAGCAGCCCAGAGAATCTGTGAAATATCTGAAGTTGACAGCGGCTCTTCCGCATAGTTTCTGATCGATCTTCTCGTGCTCAATGCCTTCTCAACGGAAGTCTTGCTCTCATAACGCGGATTCGGCAACTGTATAATTTTCGATTCGGAGCCTTGTACTGTATTTTCCGAAATGCCCTCATCAGCGAAGCCGCTGAGCACAAGGGTCACTCCAATCAAAAAAACGGGCAAAAAAACGGGAATGAATGATAAATTATTTTTTTTCATTTTAATAACTCCTCTGTCTATAAAATGTCTTGAAATAGTTAATTGTGTAACATTTATGAGTTAAAATGACTATTTCTTGAGCATTACTATAACGAGCCATCGTAAATATATACTTGGAAGTCTTTTTATTCCAAGCAGAGAACGAGGCAGTTAGACTTTCCCTCTGTAATTACTTTTTTCTTAGATTGGTTGTGAACGGTAAAAGTTATTTCTATTCTTTCTTCTGTATGCTTCTACAGAAGCACTTCTGATAGAAGAGGCTCAAGATGACCAGAAGTGCAGCGGCGACGACAATAACCCATTTTACCCAGATTGCAGGCCACCAGACTACAGCAAGCACGATGATGGCAGCAGCAAACAAAAAGCGGCAGAAACATAATTTCATGATACCCATCTCCTCATTAAATATTTTTCTTTATCATATAAAAAAAAATATCCAGATTCAAGATAAATTTATAGGAGGGCCAGGATCAACGTCTTTCCAGAGGTCAAGGAATTTCTCATGATGCTCGGTGGTTTTGCTCTTACCGCCTTTCGCCATGGGATGACAAATATTATTCTACTGGTGAGCTGTCGCATAGCTCGGATTAAGCTCAATTGCTCGCATGAATTCTCTCAAGGAACTTTTTTTGGCTCAAAACGTCTTTACAGAATGAGTTTATATTATTTAGAATTCTTTACTGAAAAAGGAAAAATAAAAGGATCAAAGGAGGAATATAAAATGAGAAAGGCATTCCTGATCATTGTAATGAGTCTGCTGGCAGCCATCGGTTTGAGTCTGGCCCAGGAAAATGTGCCTTTGAAAACTGATGTTGAAAAACAGACATTAATTGCCGAGCTTGAAGAAGTAGTTCCAGGATTGATGGAGAAAGCCAGCATTCCCGGGCTCTCCATCGCGGTTATTAGAGATGGGGAAATCATCTGGTCCCATGGATTTGGAATTAAAAATACAAAAACCAATAAGCCGGTGACAGAAAACACCATTTTTGAGGCGGCCTCTCTCACCAAGCCATTTTTTGCCTACTTCGTCATGAAAATGGTTGAGAGCGGTGAGTTAGACCTGGATACTCCAATAATAAAGTACGCTCCCAAAGAGTATATCGAAGAGAAATACATACGGCATCCAATGGATGTGGAGGGATTCCGCGGCGATTGGTTCGAGAGAATAACAGCCCGCATGGTGTTGAGCCATTCCTCTGGCTTGCCTCACGGTGAGCCGCGAAACCCTCTTCCCATATTTTTTGAACCTGGAACAAAATACAAATATTCGGCTGACGGTTATGAATATCTTCAACGAATTGTAGAGTATATTAAGGGAGAACCGCTTCATGAGATTATGGAAAAAATGGTGATTGAACCCTTGGGAATGAAAGACAGCTCTATGGTCTGGCAAGAAATATATGAAACCCAATCTGCAGTAGGTCATAATACATTCAATGATACATCTGGTGAATTCAGAAAGAGAACTCAAGCTCATGCTGCGGCCAGCCTCTATACAACAGCCGCTGACTATGCCCGTTTTGTAATAGCCATGATGAATAATGTCGGGCTGAAAAAGGAAACCATTAATCAAATGCTCACTCCTCAGATTGAAGTAGATAAGGATGTTTCATGGGGCCTTGGTTTCGGACTAGGCCGCACAGAGAACGGTGATGCCTTCTGGCAGTGGGGTGATTATGGCATTTTCAGGAATTATGCAGTTGCCTATAAAAAGCAGAAAATAGGTGTTGTATATTTAACCAACAGTAATAACGGCTTGAGCATTGGTCATGAGATAGTAAATCATGCAATTGGTGGCGGCAAAGACCCTGGCCTTGTCTATCTGGATTATGAACATTATAATTCACCTCAAAAGAAGCTTGTTAGGACAATTCAATCTAAGGGCATTGAGGAAGCTGTTCGTTTATTCCACGAATTAAAGAAAAAATCCCCTGAGATTGTGGATGAAAGAGGTATAAATAGAATTGGATATACCCTGATGAACTCGGGGAGAATAACCGAAGCCATTGAAATTTTTAAAATAAATGTCGAAGCTTTTCCGGAGTCAGCGAATGTATACGACAGTCTGGCCGAAGCCTACATGAAAAACGGAGATGATAGACTGGCCGTGCAATTTTATGCAAAGACCGTGGAGATGGCTGCGAAAGATACCAAAGCGGACAAAGAATTTTTGGAAAGCCTGGAAAAGGGAGCTTTGGAAAAGCTGGATAGGCTTAAACAGAGAATGAAAAGAAGGATGAGCCAGGAAGAGGCTGAAAAGAGATACGCGGAATTTGTTGGAGTCTGGGAATTCAAGGTTGAAGGATATGGATTATGGGTCTTGAAAATATACATTGAAGATGGATTACTCTGGGGAATTCCCGAGGGTGATACGATTGATAATAAAATTGAATTTATACCAGTTGAAGGGAGAGAGCTTGAATTTAAAGTTGATTCTTCTCAACTAGGCATGTTTGAATGGGAGTTTTTAAAGGATGATGAAGGGAAAATCACCAGGTGCAGATTCAATTTGAAAAGCCAAGGTTTAAAAGCTTCTGGGACCAAGAGACATTGAAATAGGTAACCTCCTGCAAAACAGGGTGAAAATAGCCATAAAACTTGATGATTTGAAGGTTTCGGTTGATTCGTTACCCTTTTTGAAATCTATTATTTTTACTTAGAGCAGCGGACTCCTAATCCGAAAATAGGTTTTAACCGCTTTCCTAATAGATCATGTAATATCTTTTATTATCAATAATTTATATTATTTTTAAGTTCCTATGAGTTCCTCGAAGTTCCGATAATTTCCGCTCAAATATTCACAATTTATTCACACCTTTATGATGAACTAAATTCAAAGAAAGTTTTACAAAATCTTTTTAAATCAAAGGCAATTAACAAATCTATGATTGAACAGTTAGAATCGATTAGAAAAGTGCATGATATAGCTTCACGTATGAGTGTCTATCCTTTCAATTTAAGTACTGTATCATCATTTTTTGGAATAATTTTACCAATTATTCTCTTTATGTCGTTAGAAGTCTCTATCACTAGAGTTTTAATATTATACAAAGTATAATTTAGATTATTCGGATAAGATTTTAAGAAGACAATATAAAAGCAAAATTAATAGAATATTTTAAAAGCCTTGGATTATTATGAGAGATAGAATGTTTAAAACTATTTGAAAAGGTTAATAAAGAAACTCTCAGTATTATTGAAAATGAAACAACTTCAATATTATGAAAGAGTGTGGCGTTTCAACCCTGAGAAGAAGAAATTCCTTACAGAAATAAAAAATGAAATCAATTAGTTTTAAGGATATTCTCTATTAAACTTTTACATTTAGTTTTCGTACAATGGATTGATATCAGTAAAATGGAGGTCAAAATCATAAAAAGAATTTTTTCACTGTAACAAATTTGATATGGGGAATATTTATTCAAGTGATTCAAAATGTTCGGATAAGACTTTGAATATTAGAACTAAGACAAAAGTATGATTTTTAAAAAATAAGACCTTTATCTTATATCTAAATTTATTTTTTCTTTGTATAAATGAGCGGTTAAATAAAAATATGGAGGTTATATATGATGAAAAGGTTATTTTTATCGTTCATATTCTTTTTGTTTTTAATTCACACGGGTTTTTTGAATGCACAATCGAACGGTTACCTGGTTATCAAGAACGGAACAATTATTGACGGAACAGGAACGGATCCTGTTCAGAAAGGTGTTGTAGTTATTCAAGGAAATAAAATAATGGCAGTCGGAAGTTTGGTGGATGTCAAAATACCGTCTGGTGCAAAGGTAATTGATGTAATGGGAATGACAGTTCTTCCGGGAATTATTGATTCGCATGTACACACTGCCTATGCACCTGAAATTCGCCGGAAGCTTTTGGAAGCAGGCGTGACGTCGATTTGTGATCTCGGTTCACCGATTGATAAAATGAACGAATTCAAACTTGAAAATTTCGGACAGGAGCCCGTAGCGCGGGGTTTGACGGCGGGGCCTATTGTAACCAGTCCCGGAGGTTTACCGGATGCCGTTCTGAAGGAAGACCTTAATTTTGAAGTCGAAACATCCGCAGGTGTAAAAAAAGGGATCGAATATCTTATTGAACGCGGAGCGAATGTTATAAAAATATTTTTACATCCTACATATAAGAAAGAGCCATGTCCGATGTTGAATCTTGAAGAAATAAAAGCAGTTGTAAAAGAGGCTCATTCACGGGGAAAACTAGTACGGGCCCATATAACCCGACTGTCAGTTCTTGATCTGGCAATTGAGGGGGGAGTTGATGTTGTTGAACACATTCCATATTCTGCAGAACAGAAGGATATAATAAAAGCAGCGGGAGAGAGCAACCCCCGGGAAGCGATTTTTAATGTGATTCATGTGCCGGAATATGAAACAAAGCTCCCCAGGATGGCAGAGAAAAATATTATCATGGTCCCTACGCTGGAACGGCCCTATGGAAAATATTTCAAATTCGACAAGGATACGCCGCAAAGAATTTTTGCCGAGGCTATGCTGGAAGTAGTAAACCGGTTTCATAAATTGGGAGGCACAATAGCTTTGGGCACAGATTACAACTATAACAGCAAAAAAGAATTTGAGATACCTGTAACGGAGATGGAGATGATGCATGAAGCAGGATTAACGACCATGGAGGTAATAGAAGCGAGTACTCGTCATGCCGCTTACGTTTCAGGCCGCGGGAAGGATCTAGGAACACTGGAAAAGGGGAAACTGGCTGATATAATTATTGTTGACGGCGATCCGTTGAAAGATTTAAAAGTATTGAATAATGTTTTGGTTGTGATTAAAGATGGCAAATTGTGTGTAAACCGGTTTAATTAAAATTGAATAGGAGAACTTTGAAAGTGAAAAAATAAGTTTAAAGAATTAAAGTCAAGAAAATATATAAAAGATTTTAAAGTATCTGATGATATAGGTTCAAAAAAAAGAATTCGACCAATAAGATTTCTTGAATTAGAAAAATAAAGTCTTCACAGAAAATAATCTTTTCTATTAAAATGTATTAAAATATATTAGGGGCAAGGATATGCTCCCCATTTTTCCTATCACTTTGAGGACTATTTTTCGCTAGGGGCCCTAAAATCACTCAACGTATTTTTCAATTTCGGGGAGCCAGGGCTTTGAGAGCCTGAAGAAAGAAGGCACACTCTATTATTCAGAGGGAACAGATTATTCATGTTTAGCTATATTTGAAGAAAAACCAGAAGATTCTGAGACAATAAGAGAGGCCAAAGTTGATTTTAGTGGATTTTCCCTAAGATTTGGACTAAGGCTGAAGTTTTGAAAATGTCACTCAGGCATCATAATGAAAATAGACTTTATTGAGGAATTTTGAAAAGTGAGTAGAAAGCTATTCAATACTATTTTAACTCTACTAGTCTTGTTTATTTTTCCTTTTACACTTGATTCTAAGCAGAAATCTAAATTGCCGGATAAATACGAGAAATGGATTAAAGAAGAGGTCGTCTATATCATTACTCCCAAGGAGAAGGAAGTGTTTTATAAACTGGAGAATGATAAGCAGAGAGATAAGTTTATAGAGGAATTCTGGCGGCAAAGAGACCCTATACCTGGTACACCAAGGAATGAATTAAAGGAAGAGCATTACAGAAGAATTGAGTATGCAAATAAAAAGTTCGGAAAAAGTAAACATACAAAGGGCTGGAGAACGGATATGGGTAGAATTTATATCATGCTGGGTGAGCCTGTGCACATACAGAAATATCTAACAGGAGATACACACCCTATAGAAATTTGGTATTATCATGGTAATCCAAAGCTTGGACAACCCCCTACCTTCCGGCTTTTGTTCTTTCAAAAGTATGGAGCAGGGGAATATAGGCTCTATGATCCCATGGCAGATGGGCCGAAGAGTTTAGTTCCTTTTTATTCAAGGGAACCTGAGTTTAGAAAAGACGTAAGAGAAGAAGAAGAAATGAAATTGATTGCTCAAAAAGTAGGCCCGGAGGATTTATATGCCTACAGAATATTAAAAGAGAATGTTGGTCTTGAATTGGCTGAGGCCTCTTTTTCTAATTTCCCAGGAAGAAGTGGCCCGGATCATAGACTTCCTTCCGCGACTTTAATACACCAAGTTGATACCTATCCACACAAGAAGGTGAGGGATGACTATGCCTACGAGTTTTTAGAGCATAAGGCGGTAGTTGAAGTCAGCTATTCAGTCTATTACATTGGGAATCAGTCAAAGGTGAGCGTGATTCAGGATCCATCGGGTTTTTTCTTCGTGAATTACTCCATTATACCAGAAATCCTTTCTGTTGATTTATACAAGGATAAATATTTTACCAATTTCAAAACTACGATCCGTGTAACAAATAAAGAGGGAAAGACCATTTTCCAACAGGAGAGAAATGTTCCGATTGAATTAAGAAAGGAGGAGTTAGAAATAATAGGGCAGAGACCTTTTCATCTCTGTGATTCATTTCCTTTAATTTCAGGGAATTATATATTCCACCTATTATTGGAAAACACGGTTACTAAAGAATTCACCTCCTTTGAAAAGAATATTTATGTGCCTGAGGCGAAATATCTGCAGATGAGCTCACTTATTTTAGCCAGGAAGGTAAACAGGGATTCATTATACAGTCAAGCAAACAGAGCCTTTCAAATAGGCAATCTTCAGATTTATCCATCCCTCAGAAATATTTTCTTTAAAGAAGACACCTTGTTTCTCTTCTTTCAGATTTATGGTTTAAGCCAGGAATTGAAAGAAGAGGGGATATTAGAATTTGTGTTTTTCAAAGGAGAACAGTTATTCCAGACAACACGGAAGAAGGTCAATGAGTATGAAAACGGACGCGATTTTCTCCAAGAATTCTCCATGGAGAAATTCCTCCCTGGAAGGTACATGGTAAAAGTTTCCCTTCTCGACAGTGTGGGGCGAGAGTTACTCTCTGAAAAAGAGGAGCTTTCTGTCTCTTCGAAACCATTACCGGGTTCCTGGATTGTTTCTCAAGCAAATCCGCCTTTAAATGATCCTTTATACCCTTTTCTCTTGGGTAATCAATTTCTAAACAAAGGAGAGGTAAGGGAAGCTCACGATGAATTAGCGAAAGCCTACGAGAGAGATCCTGATTCTCTGGATTACGCTTTAAGCTATGCAAAGGCGCTTTTAATCTTAAAAGAATTTCAAAAAGCTAAGGAAATTCTTTTACCTTTTATAGAAGCAAAAAGAGAGAATTTTACGCTCTATTACTATCTTGGAAAAGTATCTCAGGAAACAGGTGAGCTTGATGAGGCGATTTCTTATTACCAGAAAGCCCTTTCTCATAAGGGGAATGTCGTTGAAATACTCAATTCAATTGGTGAATGTTATATAAGATTAGGAGATAAAGAGCAGGCTTTGAGGATCTTGCTGAAATCTCTAGAGATAAATCCTAATCAAGAAAAAGTTAAGAAAATCATTGAAGACCTTAAAAGGCGGAATCCGCAGTAGATGTATTTGACATCAAAGTAGGGATAATCTTCCTTTTTGTTTTTTGTATTCTTTAACAGCTGCACTCACGTTAAGTTGTCGGCCTTTGCCCCATTGCCTTTGCTCGTAGTTCATGGGAGCAACGTTCTCCACGGTCACAGGGATGAGTGCATATTTTCACTTTCTAAAATCTTTTTAAGATTTTCTCCCTCTTCCCCTGTATGTTTATCATGAGCTTCAATTAAACTTTTCCATTTTTTTTTAAAAATTTTAATCAAAAAGCTTCCGGCTCCCATATGAGTTACAGCCATAAAAACAGAATTTGAATCTTTTAATTCCATTTGTTTGAATAAACTAAGTGAGAGTAAAATACATAATTTTCCTTTATTCAAATATAAATGTTTTTTAAATTTTTTGCGACTAATATTGAGTGGCTCTGCTCAATAACCATACCTCATTCTAAGAAATCCGCTGTTCTCTTCCTAACAACCTTATCTGTTGGATGTGAAATTTACTCCCCGATTAGTTTTTCCTTATCAGATAATACTCAAGAAATGCGCCCTTCTTTTTCAACTCTATTTTTTTGAAATTGCACCTTCTTATCAAATCAGGAAGTTTGCCGAGTAGTTGGTATCTTGTCGAAGATATCCAGATGAGCAATAAACACATTAAGGGAAACGTCAGAATGTAGGGCGAACAAAAATCACATAAAAATAATCTTCCTTCCGCCTTGAGAACCCGATAGATCTCTTCCAGTCCCTTCTTTTTGGATTCTACGGGCAAATGGTGAAACATCAAACTACTGATGACTAGGTCGAAATAATTATCAGAATAAGGCAATTCTACAACCGAAGTAATTTTAAAATTGACCTCAAGCCCTGCTTTGTTTGCTTTTTTTTGGGCCCTGTGAATCATTTTGGGAGCAATATCTATTCCTTCTACTTCACCACTTTCTCCCACAGCAATTTTTGACAGAATTGCCAATGACCCTGTTCCACAACCCACTTCTAAAACTTTCTCTCCCTCACGAATATCCATTAATCCGATCTGCTTTATTCTGAATTTACTTTTTTCTGCTGGAGTAATCAGATCATAGTAATTCGAGAGTTTGTCTAATGAGAATCCTTTCGATTGTTGTCCCATACTTTTTCTATCTCCTTCTGTTTTGCAGCAAGGGAAAATTGCCAATAAAGGATGCCATAATAATTTCCTGTAAGATGTGTTTCCCTATAAACTTCACATTTCAATTTTACAGACCTCATTGAAAGATGTTAAGGAATTTTTGAATGTTTCACTCCATTATTTAACAGGGCTAAGATAGAGGACTACACGGAAAAGAATATCGTTAAAAAAGGATACATTGCGGATATCGTCAAAAAAGGACACATCTAAATTCTAGAAAAGATTTGTGAGATGGAAAAAACGGGGACCGACGCCCTGATGGAAGCTGCGGTATGGTACCTCTTTCACTCAGGATGGGCCTTAAAAACATCCAGTGCATTGATGATTTTTGATTACTTGGTAGAGATGCGGAAGCCGGAGCAGTCCTCATTATCCAATGGATTTGTCAATCCCAATGAGATCAGAGATCAAAGTGTCTATGTATTCATATCCCACGGCCAACGCGATCATATTGTCAATGAAGTTGGAAAGAGAGTTCCATATTTTGAAATATCAAATGTAAAGATTTGCCTCCTATTCTTTTTTTGGTTTTATAAGCCAGGCGATCACCAGTCCTGCCAGAGCCCATGTAATCAGGCTGTTTATCGATGATAAAAGTACTTTATCCATGGGTTTTTCACTGAACACATCGCCGAATACAGCTAGAAACAACCCTAAAACCGTTACGAACAAGACTCTCCGGGAATATTTCGCTAATATTCTTTCTGATGAAACAGACAGCATCCAGGCCGCGATAATCGGCGCTGCGAAAATACAGAATAATTCGAAAAGCAATTGTCCCATGAATGTATTAGGAGTTCGCCCTCCATAAATTATCGAGAAAAGCGGTTCATTCTCATAATCCGGATATAAATCCTGATTCTTGTCAGAGTGGTCAGGTAAGAAATAAATTCCAGGTTCTGTGATTCTTTCCTTGAGCATTGAGTGGATTTCCTTGTCGTTTGGAATCGGTTTAGGAAGGTCGCCGCTCACTGGCAGCGGTCCAGTGGAAATTATTTGCCACACAAATATTACGATTCCACCTAACAGTCCTGATAAAAGCACCTCTTTTTTCATAGAATAACTCCTTAGGTTTTCGTTTTGATCTCATCGTTTGTGATTTTCACGTTTAATATGGGGATTATGGGATCAGATGACATCGATAAAAAGTCAGATTCACTGCTTCAAACTTTTCTTTCGCAAAGAAAGTTCAAAACAAAATGGATAACTCTACTTTTCTATCTTCCCCTTTGTATACAAGAAATAATCTCCCCTGTTTTCAGCACAGGCAAATTTTGTATTGGTGGTTTTCTTTTCTGCATTGCGCGCAAACTCTTCATACTGGTATTCGAATCCGAGCACATGCATGGGAAACATGACTTCTGGTTTCAATTTTTCAAGCGTATAGTCAATCCCGCTCTTTACAGCTTCGGGATCTCTGAATCCACATCCAGTTATAGGCAAAAAGGCTAAGTCAACACCGGTGCTTTTATCTGCCAGATAATCAATTTCAGCAGCATAAGGCCCATTGAGGTCTTTTTGTTTGCAGGCATGATCCCCTGCATGGAAGATGGTAAGGCCGTCCACCTTGACAAGGAAACCCACACCCGCGTCGGTGGAAGCAATCGTTGAGACCTCAATATCATCGATTGTCTTCATTTCCCTGGGAAGGAGGACTACAGCCTCTGAAGCTTTTTCAGGCGCAAAACCCAGGATATACTTGATGCCATCAATGGATTTCTTCCAATCAAATATGACCGGATTAAAGTGATCTTCGTGTTCGTGGGTCGCGAACACATAAACATCTTGGTCCT
Organism: Candidatus Aminicenantaceae bacterium; assembly: GCA_041862375.1. Lineage (GTDB taxonomy): Bacteria > Acidobacteriota > Aminicenantia > Aminicenantales > Aminicenantaceae > WVZL01. Next base: position 1,499 of record JBGVTE010000133.1, on the reverse strand, counting down.
TTATTTCCTCAGGATTAATGTGCCCGTTGACGAGCCATGGTTCATCTGCATTGGGCCCAAGGACATGATAGTCGAAGATAAGAAGTTTGCTCTTTGTTTTGATTGCCCAGCCGCTTTGTCCTAAGTACCAGACTGCGGCTTCCCTGGCTTTGAGTTTCTTTTTTAAAAGAGGGGACCTGCCGAAATTTTCTTTTAAATTTTTCGCCCGAGCGCCATTCTGGATGAGAAGTTCGGTAATTTTTTTGTGGCCGTGTTGGGCGGCATAATGAAGAGGCGTTTTCCCTCCGTTATCTGTGGCGTTAACATCATATCCAGCGTTTATCAGAAGGCCCACTATGTCCCTGACTCCTTTGAGCGTGGCGATGTGAAGGAGTGTCCGGCCAGTTGGTTTCTCCCTGAACTCTTTATCGACTTCTCTGGAGAGGAGGAGGTCAACCACGTCCTTATGTCCTAGAAAAATCGCTGCATACATCGGTGTTATAGTCATATCTCCTTCTTGTGCGACCACATTGACATCCGCTCCCCTGTCAAGCAAAAGCTTGACGACTTCTTTATCGCCTGTAATTGTTGCCATCAGGAGGGTGGTAAAGTTCCCCCTGAAGCGCTCATTGACATCCTGACCTTTGTCGAGAATTTGTGCGACCAATTCATTCAGCCCATGCCTTAATGCAACAATAATGGCAGGTTCATCCTGTGCGTTCTTTATTTTGACATCCGCTCCTTTTGAAAGCAAAAATTTGGCAGTGTCAGTCTTTTTGAAGGCGAGAGCGGTAAGCAAGGGAGTGTTTCCCTCGCTATCTTTGGCATTGATATCCGCGCCTTGGGATATGAGGAACGCGACAATCTCCTGGCTCCCGGTCTGAACGGCCAAATGGAGAGGTGTTTGCCCTTTTTCTGACTTCATGTTGATTAGTTCTTTGTTATTCGAAATGAGTGTTTTGACTCTGGCGACATCTCCCTTTTGGATGGCATCATGAATGTCACTTCCCAAGAGCGTCACAACAAAGAAGAACAGAATAAGAATGACAAAAATAAAGATTGTTTTAAGGTTCATGAAATTTCCTCCTTTAAAATGATTTTTGAAAAAATTCACTATTTCCAATCTAAAATATAGTGCATTTCAAGGAGTATGGAAGAAAGAATTGACGAACTGGACGGAATAATTGATGAATTCCCTGATTTTCTGTACGACTTGCCCTTGAAAAGAAGCCGGATTTGGACTTTAATTAAGGACATGAGATTTCTTTCCGGGAGAAGTTTCCTAAAAAAAATCTTAACCGCGCGAGTCGCCTACCACATCTGCTTCTGGGCTTTTTTCTTTTTTCTCATCTTCATAACTCCTGAAAAAGAAGGCGTGACACTCTCGATGAAAGCCATGACCGGCCTGAGAATTATCATGCTTGGGCTTTTCCCAGTATATTTTCATTTTTTTGTCCTCGAAAAATTTTTCTACAGAAAAAAGTATGTGATCTACGCTGCTCTGTTTATCTCGACTATGG
>JBGVTE010000132.1:0-15513 GCA_041862375.1 Candidatus Aminicenantaceae bacterium | reverse complement strand
CTTGTTCAATACCTTCGTTATCGCTGATGTCAACGTCGTCTTCCCATGATCTACGTGCCCTATCGTCCCGATGTTTAAATGCGGCTTCGTCCGCTCAAACTTCTGCCTCGCCATTGCTTTACCTCCTGTCTTTTAGACTTGCAAAACCTGCAAGTCTCGATTTATTTGTTTATTGTAGTTCATTTTATTTGATTTTTCGAGAAAAACTAGATTCGCTAAGATGGAACGAGATTATTAATATCATTTTTAACCTATCCCGTCTCTTTAATTTCTCATTTTCCATTGCTTATCCTTTACTCTCATTCATTAGCTTTTCTAGCCTTTCCCGCATGTCTCGCAATTTTTTAATTTATCTATGAAGAGGAATCCTCCCTTCAATCTTAGCTAATATTTCTTTCATTATTGGCAAAGGGATCACATCATACTGAAAAAACTCCATGGAAAAGAGACCTCTCCCTTGAGTTATTGTTCGAAGTATAGTTGCATATCCAAACATCTTGGATAGAGGCACAAGAGCTCTTACGACTCTTGACCCTCCCCTTGTCTCCATCCTTTCTATTTTACCTCTTCTGGAATTGAGATCTGCAACAATATCTCCTATGTATTCCTCAGAAGCTACGACTTCTAGATTCATGATGGGCTCTAGGAGAACTGGATTGGCTTTAGAAGCAGCGTCTTTAAAAGCTATAGAGCCTGCAATTTTATAGGCAATCGAAGAGGAATCCACTTCATGATAGGAGCCACCATAGAGAGTGACTTTTATATCAGCAACAGGAAAACCACCTAAAACTCCAGCCTCCATGGCTTCACTTATTCCTCTTTGAATAGAGGGAATAAATTCTTTGGGAATTACATCACCTTTAATACTCTTCACAAATTCAAATCCCTTTCCTCTCTCTAAAGGTTCAACTGCAACTTTGCAATGGCCGTACTGACCCTTTCCTCCTGTCTGACGAATGTATTTTCCCTCTCCTTCAGCTTCCCTGGCAATTGTCTCTTTATAAGCAACTTGAGGCTTACCCAATCTCGCATTTACTCCAAATTCCCTACTCATCCGGTCCAGCAGTATCTCCAAGTGGAGCTCTCCCATACCATGGATAAGAGTCTGTCCTGTCATAGGATCCTGCATTACCTTGAAAGTAGGGTCTTCTTTAGTAAGCTTTTCTAATGAATCAGCCAATTTGGCATGCTCTGATTTTGATCTGGGCTCAATAGTAGCTGAAATGACTGGTTCAGGAAATTTAATGGATTCAAGGATAATAGGATGGCTCCTCTGGCATAGAGTATCCCCCGTAGATACTGTTTTCATTACACCTAAGGCAGCTATATCTCCAGCATAAACCTCCTTTATTTCCTTTCTTTTGTTGGAATGCATTTCTAAAAGGCGGTTAATACGCTCTTCTTCTCCCTTTGTTGAATTATAAACTTGGGAACCGATTCTAGACTTTCCTGAATAAACACGGAAAAAGGCAAGATTACCTACATATGGGTCGTTCATTATCTTAAAGACGAGGGCAGAAAATGGCTCATCTTCAGAAACTCTCCTCGTCTCTACATCAAAAGTTCGAGGATGTTGCCCCACTATCGGAGGAATATCAAGAGGAGAAGGAAGGTAATCGACTACGGCATCTAATAAAGGATGGACACCCTTGTTCCTGAAAGATGCACCATAGAGAACAGGTACCAAATGGAGGGAAACTGTTCCAGCTCTTATAGCCTTCTTTATTTCCATAGATGATATTTGTTCTCCATCCAAGTACTTTTCCATCAATGAGTCATCTATATCACTGAGCTTCTCCAGCATTTCAGATCTTTTCTCATTGACTTCACTTAGATATTCTTCTGAAATATTTCTCACATCGAACTTTGTTCCTAACATATCATCTCCCCAGTCAACCTCTTTCATTTCTACAAGATCTATAATTCCTCTAAAATTTTCTTCTTCTCCTAAAGGAATCTGTACAGGTAAAGGATTAGCATTGAGGCGCTTTTTCATCTGTTCGACAGCTCTATCAGGATCAACTCCCACTCTATCCATCTTGTTAATGTAGGCAATTCTCGGTACTTGATATCTATCCGCTTGACGCCATACTGTTTCAGATTGAGGCTCTACTCCCCCTACTCCACAGAGAATGATTAGGGCTCCGTCAAGCACCCTAAGAGAGCGTTCAACCTCAGCCGTAAAATCTACATGCCCAGGGGTATCGATGATATTGATTCGATGGTTATTCCAATAACAGGTGGTGGCAGCTGAAGTAATTGTTATTCCACGTTCCTGCTCCTGAGCCATCCAATCCATAACAGCTGTACCTTCATCCACTTCTCCCATCTTGTGAGTAATGCCCGTATAGAAAAGTATTCGCTCTGTTGTGGTAGTCTTCCCCGCATCGATATGCGCCATAATCCCTATATTTCTGATTTTTTCGATGGGGAATCTTCGCATCAATCCTTCTCTCCATCATATTTCTTGTTAAATTCTTCAGTCTCTCGAAGAAGTCTACCATCTATAATGAGCAAAAGCTCTGTTGGATTCAGCCATTTTATGGGTATCGTCTTTTTTCTTGACTGCGCCACCTCGATTGTTTACAGCATCAATGATTTCTGCAGCAAGTTTTTCTTCCATACTTTTGCCGCTTCTATCCAGGGCATACCTAACGAGCCATCTCACTGCCAAGGAGGTCGAACGGTTAAACGGCACTTCAACTGGAACCTGGTATGTTGCTCCTCCTACTCTCCTCGACTTAGTTTCGAGGACTGGTCTTACATTCTCTACAGCTTTTTCAAATACTTTAAGAGGATCTTCCTTTGTTTTCTTCTTAACTTGCTCCATTGAGGTATAAACTACCTTCTCAGCTACGCTCTTCTTTCCTTTCTTCAAAACAACATTTATAAATTTTGAAATCAGAGTACTATTGTAAAATGAATCGGACTGCAATTTCCGCTTTTTTACTGTTCCTCTTCTGGGCATCCACATCTCCTCTATGCAGAGATTCTTTTCTCCTTAGGTTTTTTAGATCCGTATTTAGACCTACCCCTCATTCTGTTTTCCACTCCTTCACAGTCTAGAGTCCCTCGAATAACATGGTAGCGAACCCCTGGCAAGTCTTTAACTCGACCTCCTCTTATGAGAACAATCGAGTGTTCCTGCAAATTATGTCCTATTCCAGGAATATATCCAGTTACTTCTATGTTATTAGTCAATCTAATCCTAGCCACTTTTCGCATGGCTGAATTAGGCTTTTTTGGTGTTGTTGTAAACACTCTTGTACAGACTCCTCGTTTTTGAGGAGATCTTTCCAGCGCAGGAGATTTGCTCTTATATTTTTTAGCTAATCTGCCTTTTCTTACTAACTGATTGACAGTCGGCAATAATTCTCTCCTTTATAAAAAAAATTAAAAATTTATCCGCTCCACGTATAAAATTTTAGCGGAACGAATGTGTGGATGATAACAAAAACTAAGTGCTATGTCAAGAATTTTGAGTGACTTAGCACAAAAACTAGTTTCTTATTTGAGCCTCAATCTCTTCTTCTTTTTTCTCTTCTTTCCCTTCTTTCAGCTCCACATCGCGGTAGAATTTGTAGCCGGTTCCAGCAGGAATAAGACGCCCCATGATTATATTCTCCTTCAGCCTCCTTAAATGATCTACTTTTCCATACAAGCTTGCCTCTGTTAAAACCCGGGTTGTCTCCTGGAATGAAGCCGCAGCAATGAAACTCTCTGTACTTAAGGCACTTTTAGTAATTCCTAGAAGGAGAGGCCTTGCTTTGGCAGGCTTTTTTCCTTTTTTAATGACTTTTTCATTTTCACTCTGAAAAACAAACTTATCAACCTGTTCATCTACTAAGAACTCTGTATCGCCCACTTCTTCTACTTTTACCCATCGAAGCATCTGACGAATAACGATTTCAATATGCTTGTCATTTATTGATACACCTTGGAGTCTGTAAACTGCCTGAATTTCTCGCAAAAGATATTCAGCTAGTTCTTTCTCACCCAAGACTTTCAGGATGTCATGAGGATTAATAGAACCATCCATTAAGGACGTACCAGCTTTTATTTTTTCTCCCTCACCTACGCTTATATGAGCTCCTTTGGGGATTAAGTATTCTTTCTCTCCACCTTTCTCACTCTGGATGATAATCTTTCTGTAGCCTCTCACGAGGCCTCCATACTCAGCTACTCCATCAATTTCCGAAATGACAGCAGGCACCTTGGGCCTTCTAGCCTCAAAAAGTTCTTCAGCTCGAGGCAAACCTCCCGTAATATCTTTAGTTCGCGCAACTTCTCTAGGTATCTTGGCCATAATATCACCAGCATATACTTTATCTTTATCTTTGACCTCTAAATTTGCTCCAGAAGGAAGGAAATACTTCTTGAGAACCTTATTATTCTTATCTTTTATTATGATTTGAGGCTGCTTTTTCTCATCTCTCGGCTCAGCTATAACTTGAGTGATTAATCCAGTAAATTCATCTTGGACTTCTTCCATGGTGACTCCAAGAACTACATCATGAAAATGTACTATTCCAGACTCTTCCGTCAGAATGAAAGTACTAAAAGGATCCCACTCAATAAATGCCTGACGCGCTTTTATTTGTTCTCCATCCTTAACCAGAATTTTAGCTCCATACGGTACTTGATAGTGTTCTACTTCTCTTCCACGATGGTCAAGAATTGCGATGTTAGCGTTTCGGTTAACTACAATTAAAGAGCTTTCTTTATTAATAACATACTTTAGATTATTAAACTTGACGATTCCATCATTTTTGGCTTCAAGTTTGGATATCTCAGCTCCTCTCAGGGCAATTCCACCTATATGGAAAGTCCTCATTGTCAGCTGAGTACCCGGCTCTCCAATGGATTGTGCAGCTATTATACCCGCTGCCTCCCCAAGTTCTACGATAGAACCACTTGCCATATCACGCCCATAACAAAGCTGGCAGACTCCTCTTCTTGATTCACAGGTCAAGACAGAACGTATTTTCACCCTTTCAATACCCACATCCTGGAGTTGCTGGGCAATTTCCTCAGTTATTTCTTCATTCATATCTACTATTACCTCATTTGTGTCAGGATGGAGCACCCTTTCTAAAGAAATACGACCTATTATTCTGTCTTCAAAGTCCTCGATGATTTCTCCGTTTTCAACAATAGCGGTTATATTGCTTCCTTTCAGAGCACCACAATCATATTCGTCAACAATAACTTCTTGAGAAACATCCACGAGTTTTCGGGTGAGGTAGCCTGAGTTAGCTGTTTTCAAAGCTGTGTCAGCTAAACCCTTACGTGCTCCATGAGTGGAGATAAAATATTGAATGACATTAAGCCCTTCTCGTAAATTAGAGATAATAGGAGTTTCAATGATTTCACCTGAGGGTTTACTCATTAAACCTCTCATGCCAGCTAACTGGCGGATCTGCTGTTTATTGCCTCTTGATCCAGAATCAGCCATGACAAACAAGGGATTGAGCTGTTTTTCCTCAAAACTTACTCTTTTCATCTCATCAAACATAGCATTGGAGACTTTGTCAGTAACGGAACCCCATATTTCCACAACTCTGTTAAACCGCTCTCCCGATGAAATTGTCCCATCTCGATATAGGCTTTCAATCTTTCTGACTTCTTTCTCGGCCTTTTCTACTAAACTCGCTTTCTCTTTAGGGATGATAAAATCATCAATTCCAAGGGAAAATCCAGCTTGAGTGGAATGATTGAAACCCACTTCCTTCATATTATCAAGCATTTCTATGGTAGAAGAAAGGCCAACTTTTAAATACGTATAATATACTAAATTCTCTAAGCCTTTTTTCCTGAGCAAGCCGTTGATGAAAGGAACTACATCAGGAAGGATATTATTGAACATAATACGACCTGGCGTTGTCTCAACGAGTTTATTATCGATATTAGTTATGGGACAGGACATGATTGCTTGATCATCATAAAACGTAGATAAATTCATGAATGGTCCGTTAAACCTTACCTTTATTTGTGTATGAAGGGCGACTTTCTTACTTTCCAAGGCTAATAAAACTTCATCGAAGGATGAAAAAATCCTTCCTTCTCCTCTTTCTCCCTTTTTCTCCAAAGTTAGGTAGTAACAACCCAAAACCATATCCTGACTGGGGATAGCAAGCGGTCTTCCATGAGCAGGAGAAAGTATATTATGTGTAGAAAGCATCAAAGTTTGAGCCTCAACTTGGGCCTCTACTGAGAGAGGAATGTGAACCGCCATTTGATCTCCATCAAAATCAGCATTGAAGGCCGCACAGACCAAAGGATGGATCTGAATAGCTTTACCTTCGATTAACACTGGTTCAAAAGCTTGAATTCCTAAACGATGGAGTGTAGGCGCTCGATTTAACAAAATTGGATGCTCTTTAACAACCTCCTCCAGATAATCCCAAACTTCTGGCTTCTCCTGTTCATGCCATTCGCGCGCAACTTTGACACTGGGCACAAGGCCTTCTTTTTCCAATTTATGGAAAATAAAAGGCTTAAATAGCTCCAAAGCCATTTTCTTGGGAAGTCCACATTGTTGTAGCTTGAGTTCTGGTCCCACAACAATAACCGACCTTCCTGAATAATCAACACGTTTTCCTAACAGGTTCTGACGAAAGCGCCCCTGTTTTCCTCTTAAAGCTTCGGATAAAGATTTCAAAGGCCTGCGGTTTGCTCCCAGATGAATCCTCCCTCTTTTTCCATTATCAAAGAGGGCGTCTACTGCTTCTTGAAGCATCCTCTTTTCATTGCGGATAATAAGCTCAGGAGCTTTGAGTTCTATGAGCTTTTTCAATCGATTGTTCCGATTTATTACTCTTCGGTATAAGTCATTCAAGTCAGATGTAGCGAAACGCCCTCCGTCTAACCTGACCAAAGGTCTTAGATCGGGAGGAATAACAGGAATAACATCGAGTATCATCCAATCGGCGCGGTTACCCGATTTCTTTAAAGCTGTAAAAACCCTTAATCTTTTGGCATAGCGGAGCTTCCTCTGCTGGGAAGTTTCCTTCTTCATCAGCTTTCTCAGCCGGTCAGCTTCTTTATTGATCTCAATTCTCTCCAGTAATATTTTAATAGCTTCTGCACCGATAGAAGCTAAAAATTTATCTCCATGTTTTTCTTGTGCATCTTTGTATTCTTCTTCATTAAGAAGTTGATTTTCCCGAAGAGGCGTATCTCCAGGATTAACAACAATGTAAGATTCAAAATAAAGTACTTTCTCAAGGTCTTTGATTGAAAGATCAAGCACTAGTCCTATCCGACTCGGTGTGCCTTTAAAAAACCAGATATGAGCAACAGGAGAAGCTAATTGAATATTGCCCATGCGTTCGCGACGAACTTTTGACTTAGTTACTTCAACTCCACAGCGTTCACAAATAATGCCGCGGTATTTCATCCTCTTATATTTTCCGCAGAGACATTCATAATCGTTTATGGGACCGAATATTTTTGAACAAAAGAGGCCATCTTTCTCTGGTTTGAACGTTCGATAATTAATAGTTTCCGGCTTAGTAACCTCTCCCCAAGACCAGCTCTTTATTTTTTCTGGAGAGGCGATACTGATTCTAACCCGGTCGAAATCGACTCTTGGTTTTCCTCCAATGGATTGCCTTTCATCCATCGCTATTCTCCTTTATGAATTTTGGGGACATCAATACCCCAAGGCAGAATTTCTTCCTTTTCTGCCTTTTCTAATTCTACATTCAAACACAGACTTTGAAGCTCACGAATGAGAACATTCACTGATTCTGGAATACCGGGAGTGAAATCCAAATCTCCCTTTACTATAGACTCATATATTTTTGCTCTCCCTTCCACGTCATCTGATTTTGCTGTCAGAAGCTCTTGAAGAGTATAAGCAGCTCCATAAGCTTCCAGAGCCCATACTTCCATTTCTCCAAAACGTTGCCCTCCAAACTGGGCTTTCCCACCCAGCGGTTGCTGGGTTATAAGAGAATAAGGACCTGTTGAGCGTGAATGAATTTTATCATCAACAAGATGATAAAGTTTCATTATATAAATATATCCTACTGTAACTTCCTGATCGAAGAGCTCTCCTGAAATACCATCAAATAAGGGGACTTTTCCTGAAGGCGGTAGTTCTGCTTTATCCATGAGTTCTTTTATTTCCTTTTCTGTCATCCCGTTAAATACTGGGGAAGAGATCCAAAGGCCGAGCTTTTTAGCTGCCCATCCTAAATGCGTCTCGAGAATTTGGCCAACATTCATTCTTGAGGGCACCCCCAAGGGATTCAAAACAATGTCCACGGGAGTACCATCAGGAAGAAAAGGCATATCTTCTTCAGGAACAATTTTTGCGATTATTCCTTTATTTCCATGTCTGCCTGAAACTTTATCTCCCACTGAAAGCTTCCTCCTCATAGCTATGAATACTTTTATAGCTTGGATAACTCCTGGCGCAAGCTCATCCCCCTTTCTGAGAACCTCAACCTTTTCTTTGAAAATTGCTTTAAGGGCGTCAATCTGACGTCTTACTTTCTTTTCAACATCTCTCATTTTATTGTCTCTTTCAGCATTCTGCTTACATTTCAATTTAAGTAACTCTTCAGGATTTAACTCATTTAGAATTGTTTCACTTAATTTCGTCCCTTTTGGAATTACTCTGTTTCCAACCTTATATTCTTTGTCTAAAGTTGCTCCGATCAGGATATTTTTTATCCTCCTCCATTTTTCACCCTCAAGTATGCTTACTTCGTCGTCCAGATTTCTCTTCATCTTGGTTATTTCTTCTTTTTCAATAGTCTTAGCTCGAGTTCCTTTCTCGCTTCCTCTACGAGAGAAAATCCGCACATCGATCACTGTTCCTTCTATTCCGGGAGAACAATACAGAGAGGCATCTTTGACATCCAAGGCCTTTTCGCCAAAAATAGCCTTAAGGAGCTTTTCTTCTGGAGAGAGCTGAGTTTCTCCCTTAGGAGCCACTTTCCCAACTAAAATATCGCCAGAACTTACCTGGGCTCCAATCCTGACTATTCCATTCTCGTCTAGATTGCCAAGAAGGTTTTCAGGAACATTTGGAATATCTCTTGTAATCTCTTCAGGTCCCAGCTTCGTATCACGAGCTTCGATAGTCTCTTCAACAATATGAATTGAAGAAAATATATCTTCTTTAATCAATTTTTCACTTACTATTATTGCATCCTCAAAGTTATAGCCTCTCCACGGCATGAAGGCACATAATACATTTCGACCAAGGGATAATTCCCCTTTATCTGTACAAGAACTATCCGCTAAGATTTGACTTTTCTCGACATTATCTCCCTTTCTGACAATTGGCCTGTGATTGATACACGTATTTTGATTCGTCCTTAAAAACTTGGTTAAAAGATAAAGATCTGTACCCACGTCATGTTCTTTAGCATCTTCCTTTTCATCAACACGGATCAGGATTCTTTCTGCATCGACAAACTCAACAACGCCTGAACGTTTACACTCAATGACATCTTTAGAGCCTTTGGCCAAGAGGTATTCTATTCCTGTGCCGATAAGAGGTGCTTCAGGCTTGAGAAGTGGAACCGCCTGCCTTTGCATATTCGAGCCCATGAGAGCACGATTAGCATCGTCGTGTTCTAAGAATGGAATCAAAGCAGCAGAAAGAGAAACAAGTTGCTTAGGCGAAACATCGATGTAACCAATCTGATCTCGAGGAATACTCTTGAAATTCCCTCCTTGTCTGGCGGTTATTACTTCATCAAGAAAATATCCTTCTTCATCTATCCTTGCGTTTGCTTGAGCAATATTGTACTTCTCCTCTTGCCAGGCTGTAAGGTAAAAGCAATATGGTTCTACAACAGGAAGCTGTTTGCCTTTTGCTTTCCCTAGTTTCCTATTTTCCTTCTCAATCTCATCTTTAGTAATAATATCTCCTATTTTATAAGAGCTGCTTCCAGGATGAAGAATCTTAACATAGTCGATAATCCTGCTATTTTTTACTTTTCGGTAGGGGGTCTCAACAAAGCCAAATTCATTAACTCGAGCGTAACAGCTCAATGAAGAAATTAATCCAATATTAGGGCCTTCTGGAGTTTCAATAGGACAAATCCTTCCATAGTGAGAAGCTTGAATATCTCTGACTTCAAAACCAGCTCTTTCTCTGCTTAAGCCTCCTGGCCCTAAAGCGCTCAACCTTCTCTTGTGAGTAATTTCGGCAAGACTGTTTATCTGGTCCATGAATTGAGATAACTGAGAACTCCCGAAAAATTCTTTCAAAGCAGCTAGAACAGGCTTTGAATTGATAAGATCTTGAGGCATAGCTGAAGCTAAATCTGTAGACACAATCATCTTCTCTCTGACAGTTCTTTCCATCCTTGTTAATCCGATCCGAAAAGCATTTTCGATGAGTTCTCCTACTGACCGAACCCGTCTGTTTCCTAAATGATCAATGTCGTCAACTAAGCCCTCTCCTCGTCGTAGTCGAAGTAAATACTTAATCACATCAACATAATCCTGAGATGATAGAATCTTTTCTTCTAAAGAAATATCCAAGTCCAATTTTATATTCATTTTAAGCCGACCGATACGAGAAAAGTTGTACTTCTGTGGGTTGAAGAAAAGATTATGGAAAAGATTATGTGCGCTTTCCAGGGTATAAGGTTCTCCTGGTCTCAATTTCCTGTAAATTTCAGCTAACGCTTGATTCGAATCTTTGCGTAAATCCTTCTTCAGAGTGTTACTGATTATGTTGCCAATGTTTTCCTTTTCTGGGAAAAACACTTCAAAGGGCTCCTTTTGACCAGAAACCTGCTGGAGCTGAGCTTCACTTATCTCTTCATTTGCTTTAACACTATCCTCTATTGAGGACAGTGAAAAGGCTTCCTTTAATTCTCTCTTTGCTACAGGAATCTTATCAACCTTCAACTCCACAAGCTTGTTGTATGCATCTCTCGTGATCTTCTTTTTTGCCTGGAGAATAATTTTCTTTGATTTTGGATCAATAATGTTTTCACCTACTGATTTCCCAATAAGCTTCTCTGAAAGCTCCCAATAGAACTTTCCATTTTCTGGAAAGATTTTATACACATCGTAAAAAAGCCTGAATATTTCTTCATCTGAACCAAAGCCCAGTGCTCTGAGAAATACTGTCGCCAGAAATTTCTTTTTTCTGTCTAATCTGACGAATAGATTATTCTTGCTGTCATATTCAAACTCAACCCAGGCTCCTCTGTACGGAATAATCTTAGCGATATAAAATCCCTTTCCCTCTCCCTGTCTGAAAAATACTCCTGCAGAACGCTGCAACTGACTTACGACAGCTCTTTCAATGCCGTTGAAGATAAAAGTTCCCTTATCAGTCATGAGAGGAATTTCACCAAAATATACTTCCTGCTCTTTAATGTGCTTTAATCTTTTTGCTTTGGAGACAGGGTCTTTTTCCCAGGATATGAGTCGAACTTTTATCTTCAGAGGAATAGCGTATGTGTAGCCTTTTTGGAGGCATTCTACGGGACTGTATTTCATCTTCAATCCAACTTTATCTCCACAATGGTCACAGATAGGAATTTCAATTTTCTTCATAGCTCCACAGAAAGGACATATCTCCTTTTCTGTGAGCTCTACATCAGGTGGTAAAAGAGTTCCGCAACCATTACAATGAGCCCGTGAATTTTCAACACCTTTCAAGCGTCCGCATTTACACTCCCAATTGCCGATAGAGTAACTTATAAAATCTAATTCTGTCGTCTCTTTAAAATCTTTTATGGGATAAATATCTTTAAAGGCTCCCTGCAGCCCAATTTCCTTTCGTTCTTCAGGCAGTAACTCCATCTGTAGAAATTCAGCATAGAATTTTCTTTGGATCTCAAGAAGGTCTGGCATTGGAAAGACGGTTTTGATTTTTGAATAATCTACTCTTTCTCGGTAGATATTTTTCTTTTCTCTAAGCATGATATCACTCTTCCCTCAAGAGTTTATCAGTCATTTCTATGAATGACTTTATAAACATCAAAATTTTTACCTTATTGTAACTCTACTGATGCACCAACTGCATCAAATTTTGCCTTTATCTCTTCAGCTTCTTCCTTCGAAACTCCTTCTTTGACAGGCTTTGGAGCACTATCTACTAAGTCTTTTGCCTCTTTTAATCCAAGGCTGGTCACTTCTCTTACTGTTTTAATGACATTAATTTTTTTATCACCGACCGTCTTAAGGACTACAGTAAACTCTGTTTTCTCTTCCTCAGCTTTCGCCTCTCCTTGCGGAGCAACAGCCCCAGGGGCAATCATAGGCGCTGCCATTGCAGCAGCAGATATACCATACCTTTCTTCAAATTCTTTGACATAATCTGCTAGCTCCAGAACAGTTAAATTATCCAAGTGATTGAAAAATTCTTCTTTAGTAAGTTTTGTGCCCTCCTTTTTTACTTTTGCAGTTTCCTTAGTATCTTTTGTTTGTGCTTTCGCCATTTTTTCCTCCAGTCCTATTTTTTTGTTTTAAATTGACTCAACATCCTGCCTAAACCTAATAAAGGGGCTTGCCAAGTCCTTATAAGTTCAATTAATGGATAAGCTATTAAATATCCTATCTTGCCTAAAAGTTCTTTTTTAGAAGTCAATCTTGCTATTTGATCGAATTTCTCAGAGGCAAGAAACTGTCCCTCCAGTATCCCACCTTTTACACTCAACACATTATTCTTCGAAGAAAAATCTTTGATTGTCCGGGCCAAACCTAGGGCATCTTGAGAAGTGAAGGCAATTGCAGTTGGACCCTGAAAACACTCTCTTAAACTCTCAGGGAATTCTTCCTTCAAAGCTCTCAAAGCAAGACGATTCTTAATAACTTGAAAGGAGAAGGAATTTTCCTGCATAAGTTTTCTCAACTCTACAGATTGAGAGACGTTCATGCCTTTGAAATCAACTAGATAGAAAGTGTTTATCCTGTTGAATATTTCCCCTAAACTTTTAACTACCTGTTCTTTTCCTTCTCGTTTCACTTCCTTATCTCCTCTATTTCTCTAAAACTCCCTCGGATATCTTTAGGGAAGGCCCCATAGTTGAGGATAGATGGATGCTCCTGATGTATTTACCCTTTGCCGCAGGAGGCCTTGTCTGAACAACTACCTGAAGAAAAGTCTTAATATTCTCCACGAGCTTATCCTCAGGGAACGAAAGCTTTCCTACAGAAGAATGGATATTGGCTGTCTTATCTATCCTAAATTCTACTCGACCAGCTTTGGTTTCTTCAATTGCATTTTTTACTTCAAACGTTACAGTTCCTGATTTAGGGTTAGGCATCAGACCCCTCGTTCCAAGAATACGGCCAAGTTTACTAACATTTCTCATTACATCGGGAGTAGCTATAACCACATCAAAATCGATCCAGCCAGAAGATATCTTTTCTATTAATTCCTCCCCTCCAACATAATCAGCTCCAGCCTCTTCTGCTTCTTTAATTTTCTCACCTGCAGCAATGACACATATCTTTTTTTTCTTTCCTGTACCGTGGGGAAGAACTACAGTTCCTCTTACCATCTGATCTGAATGCTTTGGATTTACTCCTAAACGGAGGGCAATATCCACAGATTCATCAAATTTTACAAAACAAAGTTTCTTTAAAAGACTAACTGCATCTTCTAAAGAATATTCCTTTGCATCTTTTTCTATTAATTCTTTTGCCTTTCTATAGTTTTTTCCTCTCTTAGCCACTGTCAATCTCCAATCCCATGTTTTTCGCTGTTCCCTCGATAATTTTTTTGGCAGCGTCTAAATTATAAGCATTTAAATCTAGCATCTTAATCTTCGCAATATCCTCAATCTGTTTTTTTGTAACTTTCCCTACTTTTTCCTTATTAGGCTCTCCTGATCCTTTCGCGATTCCTGCCGCTTTTTTTAATAAATAAGAAGCAGGAGGTGTCTTGATGACAAAATCAAAACTTCTATCTTTATAAACGGTTATGATGACAGGGACCACTGTCCCTTCTTCCATCTTACCTGTCTTGTCATTAAAGGTACGAACGAAATCCATTATATTTACATTATGCTGACCCAAGGCTGGGCCTACCGGAGGTGCAGGGCTAGCCTGCTTGGCTACTATTTGTAACTTGATCCTCGCAACAATTTCCTTTGCCATCTTTCTCTCCTAGATCTTCTCCACCTGTAAGAATTCCAATTCTACTGGAGTGGAGCGACCAAAGATTGTGACTAAAACTTTCAAAGTATTTCTCTCGTGATTGACCTCTTCAACAATCCCGTTGAAATTAAAGAAAGGCCCATCGATGATTCGCACCGCTTCACCTTTTTCAAAAGAATGTTTTGGCTTTGGCTTTTCTGAAGTAGTTTCCATATGTTCGACAATTTGGCTGACTTCTTTCTTATTCAATGGTGAAGGACGTCTACCCGAGCCTACAAAACCTGTTACCTTGGGAGTTTCTCGAATGATATGCCAATTTTCATCTGTCATTTCCATCTCGACCAAAATATAGCCAGGATAAGACCTTTTTGTAGAGACAACCTTTTTTCCTCCTTTAATTTCAACAACATCCTCTGTAGGGATAATTATCTGTCCAATCTGATCTTCAATTTTCAGCTCGGAAGCTTTCTGTTGAATAGATTCAGCAACAAATTTCTCAAATCCTGAATACGTATGTACAACATACCAATTTTTTGCCATTTTTAATCTAATTCCTTAAAATAAAGACTTTATCTGAGCAATTACCCAAGAAAATATCAAATCTGCAAAATAGAGATAAAACCCGAAAAAAAACGTAGCTATAATAACAATAATCGTTGTGGTATAGAGTTCATTCCGGGAACACCATGTAACCTTCTTCAACTCGGCCCGAACATCTTTTAAAAAAGGAATAATACGCTTGTACCATCTCTTTTTTTGGCTCATTCGTTTACCTTTTGGTTCCAGATAATTTCTCTTGGAATTTCAAACAGAATCTAGTAATTTTGAATATTTTTCAGAATTATGTTTTTATACGAAATTCTTTATGAAAAATAATTTCTGGCAGGTGAGGCAGGACTCGAACCCGCAACCTTCGGTTTTGGAGACCGATGCTCTAGCCAGTTGAGCTACTCACCTACTTCTGTTTATGTATCCTCCTCATATCGTTTAATTCGTTTATCTGGTTTATTTATCAACTCCTGTGATTCTCTTCGCTTTCCTTTTTAATGTATATTTTGAGCTCTATTTTACTTCTTTGTGAAGAGTATGTTTCCTATCAAAGGGACAGTACTTTTTGAGTTCAAGTTTTGTCGTCTTTTTCTTCTTGTTTCTTGTTGTCGTATAATTTCTTCTTCTGCATTCGGAACATTCAAGCGTTATTATATCTCTCACTCTTCTCTACTCCTTGTATGTCAATCTTTTTTATCTTTTTTTATCTCCTATGCCTGATGGCTGCTCCTGTCTACTCCAAAACATCAGTAACTGTCCCTGCTCCTACAGTCCGTCCCCCTTCTCGTATCGCAAACCTCAACCCCTTCTCCATCGCCACATCCGCTATCAACTCAATATCTAAATTCACATTGTCTCCAGGCATCACCATCTCTA
>JBGVTE010000131.1:0-13768 GCA_041862375.1 Candidatus Aminicenantaceae bacterium | reverse complement strand
TCAAATTCAGCAGATAGTTCTTCTGCTAACTGAAATCTACTCTCCTTTTCTTTCTCCAGGCATTTGAGGATTAAGACATTCAAATCCTCTGGTATCTGAGGATTCAACTCTTTGGGATTTTTCGGAATCTCCCCTTTGTGCTTCATGGCTATGCTTAAAGGCGTATCACCTTCAAACGGCAGCTTCCCTGTCACCATCTCGTAAAGAATGACCCCCAACGAATATAAGTCTGACCGCTGATCAACTTCCTTCCCTTCCACCTGCTCAGGCGACATATACTCAGGTGTCCCTATGATCACTCCCGCACCTGTTATCCCTTTTGCTTTTAACGATCGGGCAATCCCAAAATCCATTATGCGGGCATTGCCTTCTTTATCGATCATGATGTTGCTGGGCTTTAGATCACGGTGGACTACTCCCAGTCTATGAGCTTCAGTTAATCCCTCGCATACCTGTTTGGCTACTGAAATGGATGTTCCCACTGTTAACTGCTTAACTCGTCTAATCAAGCTCTTTAAATCTTCTCCAGGAACATACTCCATTGTTATGAAATGTGCCCCTTCAGCCTCACCCAGATCAAACATGCGACACACATTCTTATGGGCAATCATACGTGCTGTCTTCAACTCGTTTCTAAATCTTTCAATGGTCTTCTTATCTGAGGCAATTTCAGGCTTTATAAGCTTAAGAGCAATCTCTTGTTTTAACTTTGTATCTTCTACTCTGTAAACTCTACCCATTCCCCCCTTGCCTAGCTCCTCAATGACTTCATACCTAGAGGCAATAGTGCTTCCTCTTGATAGTTCTTCCTTTGGTGTTTCGATGGTTTTAGTGTGGGAAACAGGGATATCTTCCTTCAGGGGAGTAGCACACTTACCGCAATAAAGAGTGTCGTCAGGATTTTCAGTCTGACACTTGGGACACTTAATTCCCATTGGTTCCTTCTATTTGGAGTGATAAAAGAATATCAGTCAACTAAAGAATAGTCAACTAGGATAAACGCTGAATTTGTTTTGTGTAAGAGAGAGGAGATTATCTCAGCTTGATTGGCTATAATTAGATCTTTTTTTTAAAAATACTTATCCATCATGCGGTACTGGATTGCCTCGGAAATATGAACAGGGCTGATATTCTCTTTTCCTTCCAAATCAGCAATTGTCCTCGAAACTTTTAACACACGATTATAAGCTCGGGCGCTGAAACCCAGACGATCAACTGCCATCTCTAAAAGCTCTCTAGATTCATCGTCAACCTGACAATATTCCTTAATCTCACGTTCCTCTAACTGTGCATTAGAATAAATCTTTTTCCCTCTGAATCTCAAAAGCTGTCTTTCTCTTGCTTTGATGATCCTTTCCCTTATTTGGACTGAACTCTTGCCTTCATCTTTAGAAATAATATCCTTAAATTTCACTTCTGGCACCTCAATGTGTATATCGATTCGGTCAAGCAGTGGTCCGGATATCCTCGAGTAGTATCTCGCCCTCTGGCTATCAGTACCATCAAGGTTGGAAGATGTAAAGCCATGATAAACATCCTCGCAGGGATTCATAGCTGCTACAAACATGAAGGAGGAAGGAAAGGTAACGCTCATGGATGACCTGGAAACAGTTACATTTCTATCCTCCAGCGGTTGACGTAAATCCTCAAGCACTCGCTTTCGGAATTCTGGCAGCTCATCTAGAAACAGCACACCATTATGGGCTAAGCTCACCTCTCCAGGTCTGGGAATCACACCCCCACCAATCATCCCTGCATCAGAGACAGTATGATGGGGAGCACGAAAAGGCCTTTCCACTATAGCGCCTTTCTCCTTCAAGAGTCCTGAAGCACTGTAGATTTGAGTCACTTCAATAATCTCTTCAAAGGACATCCAAGGCAATATTGTCGGTAATCTCCTCGCCAACATAGTCTTTCCTGCTCCAGGAGGTCCGATTAACAGAACATTATGAGAGCCAGCAACAGCGACTTCTAGAGCTCGTTTTACATGCTGCTGTCCTTTTACATCCTGAAAATCCCTAGTATATCTTGGTTTAGGAAGAAGTTCCTCCAACGAAAATTCACAAGGCGCCGTGATCTCAGGATTGCGGAGAAATTCTACCACTTTAACCAAATTCTCCATTCCATAAATGTTGAGTTCTTGCACGAGAGCTCCCTCTTTTTCATTTTCTTTAGGAATAATTATCCCCTTAAAGCCTTTCTTTTTCGCCAATACTGCAGATGAAAGCACACCTTTTACTGGTTTTAGCCCCCCATCCAAGGCTAATTCACCCATAAATAGATATTGCTTTAGTCCTTCTGGAGGAAAAAGCCCAGAATGGGCCAAGAGACCAAGAGATATGGGAAGATCAAAAGCCGATCCTTCCTTTCTTATATCAGCAGGAGCTAAGTTTATCGTGATTTTTTGAGACAGAAATTCGTAGCCACAATTTTTTATAGCTGCTCTGACCCTTTCCTTACTCTCTCGGACAGAAGTGTCAGGCAAGCCAACAGTTATATAAGATGGTAAGCCTGGAGAAATATCGACTTCAACATCAACAACATAAGCATTTACTCCCATTAAAGAGGCACTTGAGACTTTCGCCAACATTTTCTGCTCAGCTATATAGACGAAAGGAATGACGTGATTATATCAGAGAAAATAAGGTCGGTAAGTTATATCAGAGACAGTTTAGTCTAAAACTTGGAAGGGAGTTATAAGTTAATCTTTAGTTTTTTTTGTAAATTCTCTAGCTAAATTCTCTATTTCTCTTTCAATATCGCTCTGGCTCCCAATTTTTATTTTCTTGAGATGAAAGGTTGAAGTTTCAGCAGTAGAATCAAAATCAACCTTCCCTTTCATGCTCTCTTCTTTCACTTTTTCCTTTTTTTCTTTATCTTCTCTCTTTCTAGTAAGTTCCAGTAGTTTTTCCTGGACACGTGGTACAGTCAATTTAGAAATTTCCTTCAAAGTCTCGAAAACTCCAACTCCGTTTATTGCTGCTGCTTCGATGAAAGGATATTTCTGCGGGTTGAGGAGATTATTAAAAGTCTCAACAGGAATTAGGTTGCTCAAATCACGTTTATTGTACTGAAAAACTAAAGGTATATCTTTTATATCTATATTAAGATGGACTAAATTCTCCCGAAGACCATCAAAGCTCTCTATATTTGCATCCAGAAGAGCTGCTTGGGAATCTGCGACAAAAACTATTCCATCTACTCCTTTGAGCACACTTCTTCGGGAAGCTTCGTAGAAGACCTGCCCAGGGACAGTGAAGAGATGAAAATGAATTTTGAAGCCATTTATTAATCCTGCTTTGATGGGAAGGAGATCAAAGAAAAGAGTTCTCTCTGTATCTGTTTCCAAACAGATAAATTCTCCTCTTGATGAAGGATCTAACTTATAATATATTTGGCGGAGATTAGTCGTTTTCCCGCTCAGGCCTGGCCCATAGTAAATGATTTTAATGGCTAAATTATTCGTTGTGTAGTTAATAAAGGCCATTTATTCTGTTTGTTCCATGTCTAATTTAATTATGCCTTTTCCAGATTAAATCAGTACGGAGGTTAAGTCAATCTCTTCTTGTCTTTATCTCCTCGAGGATGAGAAGCAGTTAAATACTCAAATAGTTTTGTATATTTTCCGATAACTTTCGGCCAAGAGTAATTTCTCACAACATATTCTAAGCCATTATCACCCATAATTTCCCTCAATCTAGAGTCATTGAGAAAAAGCTCCAGGGCCATTTCAAATTCCTCATAATTTGAATAACACAATCCGCTTTTCCCCTTAATACAATGCTGCTTTAGAGGCTCTGCTTTTTCTTGGACCAAAAGAGGTGTTCGAACAGCCATGGATTCCAAAGCTGCCATGCACAGGCTCTCGTAATGAGAAGAATGGATTGTGACCAGAGCTGAGGACATAGCTTCATTTTTTTCCTCAGGAGAAAGAAATCCTAGATATTTTATACTCGGATGAACTGGTAATTTCATTAAAAGCTTTCCGATGAAGACCAAGCTGAGCTTCAGGTTTTTTTGGCTGAACCTGAGAAAGTAGTTGACCAGCTCTCGACATCCCTTTCCTTCCTCAATCCGCCCTGCATAAAGAATATAAGGCGGGATTATTCCATATTTCTGGCTGAATCTTAAACGCTCCAATTCTTCTGGAATCTCAACGCCAACTCCGACAATATCATGGTATTTATTCTCGAAAGAAAAGCGCTGTTTGAGCATCTCCTTTTCTGATTCAGTGTTAAACATGAAAGCATCAGGAGTGGAAAATACCTCTTTCATAAAATCGAGACGAAGAGCAGGCTCATCATGAGCTGTGGGCACAAGGACTATCTTTCCTTTAATCCTTCGTAATCCCCAATAAGTATTGTAGTAGAGATAGGTAAAAAAGATAAAAATATCATGATTGTCCACTTCTTTCCCAAGAGCTTTGATGAGAGCTGGACAGTATGGACCCTGCTGCTCAAGCCACTCAATCTCATCTTCATGAGTATGCCTATGAGAGAAAATCCAATCAGAAAATCTGTTGAAAGATTTAATGTCTCTTTTTTTCTTCACCCTAAATCTCTTGATCACAACTCCATTTAGAATAGTCTCGCCCTGAGGATATTCATTCTTCCAGGTTATGTAATCCTTGGCTGTGGTGGTAAAAACAGTACAGTCATATCCCCTGTCAACCAGTTTTTCGGCTATCTGCCGGCAGGAAAGCTCTGAACCCCCCATAACCTCTTTTCCATATCTCTGAACAACAAAAGCAATTCTCATCTTAGTGATCCCGATTCACAAGCTCTTTAACTTATCCAGAAGAAATCTCTCGTTTTCTTTTTCTTTGAATTTCCTCAGACTCTGGCGTTGACCAGCAATGAGTCTTTCTCTCAGCTTCCTATCGTGAGCTACGATATTTACTAACTCTCCTACATAATTTACCCTTTTATGCTTGATTAATGCTCCGGCTCCATCAAGGGTATAGGGCACAGCTGTACAGTCATAGGCAATAATGGGAAGATCAAAAATCATACTTTCAATGAAAGGAAGTCCAAATCCTTCGTGTTCGCTCAGTGAAAGAAATACATTTGATGCACGGTAGATGGCGTACATTTCTTCATCAGGGATATGCCCTGTAAAACAAATTTCTTCCGACTTAAGGTAGAATTCATCTGCCAAGCGCACTAAGCTGTGGTAATAAAAGGGAAGTGATTGAGTTTTTCCAATAACAATCAACCGCACTAAAGGAGAGATGTATTTTTTATAATAGAAAATGACTTTTATGAGATCTTCTACTTTCTTATTAGGTACAATTCGTCCCACAAAGAGAACATTGGTCCTTTCATCCCTGAACAAGTCATGCACAAACTTGTTCATCTTCCTCTCGTACTTGGAAAAATCAATAAAGAGAGGAAAAACAGCCGTATTATTAAAGCCAAGGTTTTCAAGTTCTTGGCGGTTATACTCTGAATCAGCCAAAGCCAAGGAAATGTGAGGCACCAGAGAGGCAAGCTCTTGACGACCAAGGCGCGAAATATTTTCCATCTCCTGGCTGAATACAGTAAAAAATTCGGCTGGAGTGATGTTGTGATAAATAAGTAACTTCTTGCTCTGAAGTTTTATCAAGGCTTTTGTTAAAAGAGAAGGCAGGGCGAAGTGAAGAATAGTTATATCTTGTGGAGTAACTTCTGGAAAAGATTTGAAGGGCTTTGATTCTCCCTCCAGTTCCTGATCGCTGGAAAGACAGTAAATTTCTGATGAAAAACCCTGGGAGTTTAAGAAATACTTTAGATGGAAAGCTGAATCACCGATAGCATCTCCTCTATGAAATGCTGGAACAAGCTGGTCAACTCTCATCCTTGATATACCCTTTCAATATGGCCGAGCAAAATCCGGCTTATATTTTCTTTCTGATATTTATCTAACGCTTTGAGCTGGGAATTGACGATTTTACTCTTGATACTCCTGTCACTTATTATTGTATCCATTAGAGCTGCTATTCTTAAAAAGTCCTTTCTTCGAATAAGAACTCCTCCACCATTCATGGTCTCTTCTACAGCTCCTGCTGGATAGGCGACCACTGGAACTCTCATGTAGAAAGCTTCTAAAAGAGGAACCCCAAAGCCCTCGTGCTCGCTTAAGCTCAAATAAAGATCAGAGAGCTTGTAAAAAGAGACAAGTTCTGGGAACTCTACATGCCCAGTAAAACACACATCAGATAATTCAAATCTCTTGACAAGATCCTGAAGCCCCGTATAGTACCTTTCCAATCCTCTGTAATCGCCAACTAAAATGAGCTGAGAATTTTTGTTGAAATATTTTTGATAGAAATAAAAGGCTTTTATGATATCCTCGTACTTCTTGTTAGGAATGATGCGGCCTACAAAAAGGATTGTCGCCTTCCTGTTTGAATAAACATTATCGGTAATAGGGTCTCCCTCTATGTTAAATTTTTTAAAATCAAGAAGGAGGGGAAGAATTCCTGTCTTTGGATAACCAACTTTCTCCAGCTCCTGGCGGTTAAACTCTGAATCTCCCAATGCAAGGTCGACCTTGTTCACAAAAAGCTTTATCTCTAACCGCCCTTTATAGCATTCTCTAGTTAATATCCGGTGGGAATCCAGAAAATACTCATGAGGTGTAATGTTGTGATAGATCATAATCTTCTTATCTGGAATCCTGAAAAACATTTTTGATACAGGAGAAGAAATTGAAAAATGAAAAATAACTACATTGAGTGGAGAACTGAATCTCTTGTATTCCCTGTAGTCTGTTATGTATTTTGCCATTCGAGGATCATAAAAGCGAATGAAAATTTCAGAATTATGACCTTTATCCCTCAGTATCTTCTGGATTTCAAGAATTTCGTCAGATATAGCGTCACCATAAGCCAAGGATGTTGCGAATTGGTGAACCTCCATTATTTTCTCTCTTCAAGCCTTTTGATAATGGACAAATATTTGTTTTCAATCACTTGCCATGCGTAGTTCTTGGTGAAGTATTTTTGTCCATTTCTCCCTATGGCCAGGCGAAGTTCTGGCAAAGAGATAAGAGTACTCAAAGCTTCTTTGAATTCCTGGTAATTCTCATAAAAAAGCCCCCCATTACTCCTTAAACACTGTCCTTTTAATACTTCACACTGCCCATTGGCCAGGACGGGTTTTCCAAGGGCCCAAGCCTCGAGAGTTACCATGGATAGGCTTTCATAAAAAGAAGGCATGACTAGAAGTAAAGAGCCATCAAGACCATTGAATTTATCATCCTCAGGCAAAAATCCCAGATGCAATATATCAGGATGTGAAGGAATTTTCAGGATGGTGCTTCCCACTAGAACGAGCTTAATTTCAGAGTCAGTTTCTCTCTTGAATCTGAGAAAATAATTAAAAAGCTGTCGGCAGCCTTTATTCTCATCAATCCTCCCTATATAAATTATGTAATCCCCTGTTATGTTATGTTTTTTACAAAAAATTTCTCCTGTATAACAAGCAGGAATTTCAGTGCCCACGCCGACAACATCGCCTGGAATATGTTCATTTTGGGAAAGGTCATTAATCATCTTCCGCTCTTCCCAGGAATTGTAGATAAACGCCTGAGGTCTTCTGAATAATTTTTTGAATATTTTTAAATAAATAATCGGGTCATGCTCTGCAGTGGGAACTAAAATGCTCTTGTGGGGAACAGCGTCCACGCCCCAGTAAGAATGGTAATACCGGTAACTAAAGAAAATAAAGTAATCATAATCATCCTGATGCTTTTTTATATATTTAATAAGAGAAGGGGAAAACGGGCCTTCCTCTTTCAGCCACCTGAATTCATCTTCCTCTCTGTGTTCTTCCTCCAGGATATAGCTCTGGATGCGGCCAAAGCTTTCCGGATTTCTCGTTTTGGAAACAGAAAATCTCCTAACTGGGATTCCATTGACTAGATCTCTTCCCTCAAGATAATAATTTTTCCAGGTGACATAATCCAGTGCTCGGGTAGTAAGAACCTCCACTTCGCAGGATTTATTCATATGCTCCGTAACCCAGCGGCAGTGAAGTTCTGCTCCGCCGCTTATTTCTAATCCGTATCTTTGGACAACGAATGCCAATTTCATTTGAGAATCAACTTCTCAAGAGCTTTCTCCCTTCTCCCTAAAGATTCAAAATCTTTTTCTATAATCCGGGTTTTATTTCTTAAGCTTTCCTCCTCTATCTTCAACTTAGTGAGCTCAACAACAAGGTTGTGATAAAGACTATGTAGTAGTTTTGTATATTCCTTAAAATGCTCCATAGTCCTTCGGAATTCATAGGAGAGAGAGTCTAATCTCATATTCGTCTTGTGTAGATTCTGTGCTGTTTCCATAATTTCCTCATGGACAGGCAAAACAAGAAGCTTAATGAAAGGTGCAAAGGGTTTCATGAACTTTAACAAAATCATTTTTATTCTTTTTTTCTTTCCTGTACCTTCCGCATCTTCTATCCCTGAGTCTTTTTGAAAATTAGAGGGAGGAACTAAAGGAAACTCCTCTAAGGATTCTTCTTTAGAAGGTTTCTCTTGTTTCCTCTCAACCTTTCTTTTAATCTGGTCCATGATATCTGCAACATCGATGTTATCATAATCAACCTTGATAGAATTCTCTCGTTTGATGTCTTTTTTATCCATGATGGTCTCCTTTTAAGGAAATAGTTCTTCTGCCTTATTTATTACTAATATTTATTCCTGCTCTCTAAAAAGATGATTTTCATAAACATTCTGGACATCTTGAATATCAGGAGGAGGATGAAGTTTCATTTCTTCTATTTCTCGGACATCTCTTTCTGATAAAATGCCTTCCTTCTTTTTTTTCTCAATTCTTCCCTCAATCTCTTCAATAATCTTTTTCTGGGTATTTTTATCCACACTTTTAATATCTAAAAATTCCGGCATTTATTTTCTCCTTATATGCATTCTTGATCTTCTGATCACCTTTGAATTGTTTCTATATTTTTTAATGTTTTAATTTTTCTTTTTCTTTGGTTTTATTTTATTCAATCCAATACTTGCATTTCGTTAAATTCCAAAATTAGTATCACCTTCTGCTATATTATTTCTTTCCAGTCACTTATTCTATCCTGTCGAAAATGCATTGTAATCAATTTGTAAATTATATTCAATATTTTAAAATCTCCAGGTGGAAGCATCTTTTTTTCGCTTTTGACTACTTTAGCTCTAATCATGAAAAAAAGATGCTTGCCTTCCATGTATAAGTTTGAAAATAAGAACACTCTGTGCTAATTAATGTAGGATTGAAATCTTTTATAAGAGGAAAACAGCTATGATAAGAAAAAAAAAGAGGATCGGAGTAATTGGAGGCAACCAGCCTGATGCGAAGTCCCGTCACATATCGTATCAAGTTGGAAAAATGGTGGCTGAAAAAGGAGCAATTCTCATCTGCGGAGGACTTGGGGGAGTTATGGAGGCGGCCTCCCAGGGAGCAAAAGAAGGGGGAGGGCTGACAGTCGGTATACTTCCTGGGAATAATCCCTATCAAGCAAATCCGTATATCGATATTCCTATAGCAACAGGCATGGGATACAGCAGAAATTCACTCATCGCTATGAACTCCGATATCATAATAGCTATTGACGGCCAGTATGGAACCCTGAGTGAAATTGCATTTGGATGTATCTACGGAAAAAAAATTATCGGTTTGGGGACATGGGAAATTGAAGGAGTCACTCAAGCTGAATCCCCTGAAGAAGCAGTCACGCTCGCTTTAAGTTCATGATGTCAATCCATTATCAATTAATTATGTAATACTAAGCTCATTGAAACAGCAAGCTTGTATCAACGCCTATATTTCAATTATCCTGGATTATTCACGGCTCTTAATATACAGCATTAAATCCCGAGTCATACGGCCGAGATAAATGAATTCAGATTAACGATAATTTAGGTAATAATGATTGAGAATTACAAGCTTTTTATCTCTTACGATGGGACTGATTTTCACGGCTGGCAGCGCCAACCCAAAAAAAGGACAATTCAGGGCCTTATTGAAGAAACCCTGGCTAAAATTACTCAAAAAAAAATAACTTTAATCGGGGCCGGCAGGACAGATGCTGGAGTTCATGCTCAAGGTCAAGTTGCCAACTTCACGGCAGCTATTTCCCTAAAAGAAGAAGAGCTTCTTAGAGCTGCAAATTCTCTCCTCCCGGATGACATTAATGTTTTCAAGATTGTAAAAACTGATCTGAATTTCCATGCCCGAAAAATGGCAAAATCCAAAGTATACAAGTACAGAATATTTAATTCCCCTGACATCTCTCCTTTCATCCACAGGTATGTACTACACTGGCCCTCACCACTTAAAGTGGAATTGATGAAAAAAGCTGCGCTCTTTTTTGAAAGGGAAGCAGATTTTACAGCTTTTTCCTCTAACCGCTTGCTCCATCCAGTAAGAAAAGTTTTTGTTTCAAAAATCGAAAAAAAAGGGAAAGAAATATCCTACACCATAGAAGCCAATGGATTCTTAAGGTACATGGTTCGAACTATCATGGGAACACTGCTTGAAATAGGAAGAGGTAAATTACAGCCAGAAGTAATTGAAAAGATATTTTTCGAAAAAAGGCGGTCACTCGCTGGAGCAACAGCACCAGCCAAGGGGCTGTGTTTAATGAAAGTTAGATACAGATAGGTGTATCTGTGGACTCCTATTATACAATTTGTTTCCCTAAGATAAGGGCATCCTCTCTAGGCTTCAGGTAGTAATCCCTTTTAACTCCGAAAACTTCAAATCCTAGCTTTTTATACAGAGCAAGGGCAGCAAAATTTGAAGGCCTGACCTCAAGAGTAACAAAAGTGGCTCCATCCTTTTCAATGCTAGTCAAAATTTCTCTTAGAACAGTTTCTGCGATGCCCTTTCGCCTGAAATCAGGATGGACAGCTATGTTGTTGATATGAACTTCTTCTTTAATATGCCAATAAATAATGTATCCTATGACACTCTTTATTTCTTTATGGACGATAACATAGGGAAAAGAAATTGGCCGGTTATGAACTTCTACTCTGAAAGTGCTCTCATGCCAGGGACTCGGAAAAGAAAGATTTTCTATTAAACATACTGAAGGGATGTCTTTTTCCTCCATCCTCCTCAGAAAAAAGAATTCCTCGATGAGCCTGTAGTCTTTAATTTTTCTCCTCTGCTTGGGATCTCCGAAAATAAAGAGGCTTAAGCTCCTTAAAGCTTATACCTTTATTATTCCTTAAAAGCTCATACCCCAGCCTGCCCACTTCGCAGGCAATGAAATGAGAACGATGAGAGAACCTTGCTTTATCCTTTAAATACTGGATAATCTTCTCTCGGTAAGTTTGAATGCCATTACCGATAAAAGTCACAACCCGGTGAGAAGGAAGAAGAGAGAGAAAATAATCAGGTGAGTAAGCCCCTTGCGCAATAATCTCTTTCAAATCTTTTCTCCCTGATTCAAAAAGAGCAGTATAAATTTCTCCTTTTTTAGCATCAAGGATTGGACAGAGAAGACGGCCTCTAGAGTTAACAACTTTTAGTGCCAGAGCTTTCAGTGTAGAAATGGGAGCAACGGGTTTTTGGGAAGCATAAGAAAAGGATTTTATTGTGCTCAATCCAATCCTTATACCAGTGAAGGATCCAGGTCCTACGGCCACAGCAAAAGCTTCAATCTCTTTGATATTCAGCTTGTTTATTTCAAGTAAAAAATGAATGGAAGGAAGTATCCTTTCAGAGTAAGTAGAAAAAGATTCTATGTTAACTTCTGAGAGAAGCTTTTTTCCCTTCAAGAGGGCTGCTGACCCAGAAAATGTAGTCGTATCCAGGGCAAGAATAAGCATAGTTACACTATCATTAAAAGAGGTTCGTTTTTCAACTTGAAAATTTCAAGTCTTTCCATTTGCCAAGTGTCTTCTCAACCGGCTCTCGTGGATTTGAGTAAAGCACTGTGCTCTTCAGGCTATTATTATCAGGAGAGGATGAAATTTTGTCAATGAGGAGCGAAGTCAAAAATCAACAGCTCATCACAAATCAACAGCATAAAAAAATATTTAGCTTATAGAAGATCGCTCTATGTGTAAACTATGTCTGTCAGTTTTAGCATTTTTAAAATTAATATGCTTGAATTAGTATCAGATATCGGAGATGGATTATCTCAAGTTTATTGGCACATGGGGGGATATGGGTGGGGTATTTATCTGCTCTTCAACCCAGCCAGCCTCTTCCTTGCATCCTCAACTTCAGCAATACCAGGATCAGCTTCTTTCCAGAGATCGAGGAATTTCTCGTAATGTTCAATGGCTTTGCCTTTCCAGGCTTTCTGTTCATAGATTTTTCCCAGGGAGTAGAAGCTCAGGGCATAAACGTCGCCAAAATCAAACCGACCCGAGCTTGAAGATACGATCCTTTCATACTCTGCCTGGGCCTTATCAATGTTTCCCGAAGCATTATATGCCATGGCCAAAGATTCAACATAGCCTGCGTTCTTATCGTGCGGATCAGAGGTCTGCAGAGATAAGGCTTCCTTAAAACATTCAATGGCTCGGGTAAAATTCTTCTGTTTAAGCTCGACCATTCCTACGAGATGGTGGAAAAAATGTTTGTTGTTAGGACTATGAGAATCCCGGATCAACACTCTTAGCTCATCTGCTGTTTTTAGGGCTTCATCTGTAGCATTCATCCGGACATAGGCCAAACCCTTGAGGTGTAATGCTCGCCTCTGTATGTCAGGATCCTCTGCTTTCAGGGCATACTCATCGGCGTTATCACAATCTTTCAGAGCTTCTTGAAGATCACCTGTTTTTAGATCAATGTAAGCGAATCTCAGATAACATTCTGAAATGGGCCAATTTGCGCCAACTTTCTTACTTACACCGATTATTGGCCTGAGAATGTCTTTTGTTCCCTTAAATTTTCCCTGTAAAAGATTGAGATTTACCATGCCCATCGAGCCCAAATAAACGGCCTGGGGCCCTTTTTGCTGCTGAAGATTATGATAATCTTCAGCGGCTTTAACCAGATCGCCCGTATAAGAACGAATCTGTGCTCTTTGATAAAAATTTTGTCTAAATGCCGGAGTTCCTATTGCAGGCTTCAGGGCAAAAGCTTTTTCTATTTCTACCAGGGCAAGGTCGTATTTTCCTGCCATTCGATAATGACGGGCTAAATTCTGATAAGAGACGGCACTGTCCGGATATTTCTGAAGGGCTTCTTCGAGGACTTCTTTAGCTTTGTCATAAGATCCCACCTGCCGGTAAACAGCAGCTAGATTCCCATAACCCAGTAAAGAAATATTATCGCTTTTCCTTGTTGTTTCATAATGTTCAATTGCCTTATGTTCTTCTCCTATGTCCGAATACAGGCCTGCTAAATTGTGATTTCCGGTATAATCATCAGGATACAGCTCCAGTAATTTTTTATAGGCTTCAATCGACTTATCATAGGTCTTCTCGGAAGAACTGTAAAAGTCTCCCCCAATCAAGTAACGCTCTCTTGCGGGAAGCCTATCCGAAAGTTCCAATGCCTTCTCCATGTGTTTCTTGCGTTGAGGCCTGAATCCGATATTGCCGTAACTCACGGCCAGGGATCTGTAGGCCATGGCAAAATCGGGATCGATGGCAACCGCCTTTTCCATGAATTCAATGCTCCGCATATAATCTAATGTTGAGTGATATTTTCTCCCTTCGATGTAGTATTCCAATGCCTCAGGTGAGGAGGTTGTGATTTTCTCGATCTCCTCGTCAATATCACCGGCAATTTCTTCTGTAGAAAGCTTGAAGTGTTCCTTGACCTTCCTTGTCA
>JBGVTE010000130.1:0-59260 GCA_041862375.1 Candidatus Aminicenantaceae bacterium | reverse complement strand
TCCCTTGACTTTTAGACCTCGGGAAAGATATTATTCCAAAAAATTAATTATTGCTTACAAAGGAGGTAGCTATGAGCGATAACGCCTTCAAACCCTACATTCCGCCCGAGCATACTATGAAAGAGATTTCTTTCAAGGCGATTTTCTTGGGAATTATTATGGCAATTGTTCTCGGTGCTGCCAATGCTTACCTAGGACTCATGGTAGGAATGACTGTCGCAGCAACCTTCCCCGCTGCTGTTATAGCCATGGCTGCGCTGCGCCCGTTTAAAGGAACAATCCTAGAAGAAAACCTCGCCCGAACAACAGGAGCAGTCGGGGAAGCTTTAGCAGCAGGAGCTATATTCACTATTCCCGCTTTTCTCTTTACAGGAGTATGGACGAGTTTTGATATTGTTAAATCCTCCTTGCTCATGCTCGTGGGAGGCGTGTTGGGAGTTTTTCTTATTATTCTTGTAAGACGCACGCTCGTTGAAGATGCTGAACTCCCTTTCCCAGAGAGCGTTGCTTGCGCAGAAATGGTCAAGACTAGTCAGAAAGCAGGCTCGAATGCAGCTTACATGTTCTGGGCAATGGGGTTAGGAGGCTTCATTGAATTTTTCACAAGCGAAAATGGCATCAGAATTATCACACCTTATGCAAGGACTGTTTTTAAGATTCCGGGATTGTCCCGTATTACTTATCTTGATGGCGATAATGTTGAAGCAGCGAAAACCGGTACGATAAAAGGAAGAATGTTCGTAGAATCACCCGCAGCAAATGCAGCCATGACAGGAGTTGGCTACATAATAGGACCGAAGCTTGCAGCACTTACTTTTTCTGGAGGAGTTCTTGGATGGCTCTTCCTGATGCCGATACTGCTCTTTATTAGCGGAGAATTAAGCGAAATTGTTACCAAGTTTGACGGAAATTGGACCGATATGGCTATCTCAGCTTACAACTCTCAGATAAAGCCTATAGCTGTCGGTGCAATGCTCGTCGGTGCCTTTTACACACTATTTAGAATGAGGAAAAGCCTCATTACAGGAATCGGCCGTTCAATATCCGATGTCAAGAGAGCTAGAGCAGGTGGTGCTACAGAAACACTCAGAACCGATAAAGACCTTCCCTTTCCTTCTATACTAATCGCCATTATAGCTCTTATTATCCCTATGGTTATCCTTTACAATGTTTTTACCCAGAATATTGGATCCTCGCTCGTTGCTGCACTTGTGATGATAATTATGGGGTTGCTTTTTGCAGCTGTAGCTGGATACCTTGTGGGAATTATTGGTTCTTCTTCCAACCCAATTTCTGGCCTCACGTTGACGACACTCCTCATTGCCGCTTTAATGATGGTCATCATGGGGCAGACTGGTGACAAAGGAATTGCTGCTGTTTTAGGAGTTGCTGCGGTTGTTTGTTGTGTAGCAGGAGTAGCTGGAGATATGATTCAAGACTGGAAAGTGGGACACATCCTCGGTGGTACTCCTTGGCGCATGCAGATAGGCGGAATTGTTGGTGTCATTGCTGCTGCTTTAACACTGACTTTTTCCCTTCAGCTTTTGCACAATAACATAGGAATAGGAAGTGAAACACTCCCTGCACCCCAAGCTGGGTTGATGGCCACTATGGCTAAAGGTATAGTCGGAGGAGAAATGGCCTGGCCCTTAGTTATCGCAGGAATGCTCCTGGCTGTTGTTCTCATCCTTATCGGCTCCCCCTCTCCAATGCTTATCGCTGTCGGCATGTATCTTCCCTTCCGCGCAACAGCCTGTATTTTCTTTGGAGGAGTAATAAAATATTTTCTTAATAATATGGTCGCGAAGAAAAACCCGACTCGAAAAGGAAAAGAAATATTAGAAAATATTGGTTTACTTCTTGCCTCCGGATTGATTGCAGGTCAAGCTCTTATGGGAATAATTACCGCAGCTGTTAAGGGAACGAAATTAGAACTTCCCGAAGTCTGGAATAGTGCATGGTTAGGCCTGATAATTTTCTTTATCCTCGGATTTATCTTAATCTACCTTCCCTTCAAGAAAATGATTGCAGCAGGAGAATACGGAGCTCCGGTTGAAGAGAAAGAAAGCTAATATCCATCAGAAACAAACTGAAAAAAAAGGCTGTGAAAAAACGAGGAGTGCAAGGCTATTCCATTAATCTCCTAAAACTCACACCTGTTAGAAACATAGACTGGAAAGAAG
Organism: Candidatus Aminicenantaceae bacterium; assembly: GCA_041862375.1. Taxonomy (GTDB): domain Bacteria; phylum Acidobacteriota; class Aminicenantia; order Aminicenantales; family Aminicenantaceae; genus WVZL01. Next base: position 57,077 of record JBGVTE010000130.1, on the reverse strand, counting down.
AAAACGGACTGATTATTCTTCTCAAGCCTAAATTCAAACATTCCCTTTTCCAGAAATACATCCTTCCAAAAATGAGAAATCCTTACTTTAAAGTAAAACTCGATTCTGTGGGGAGCTTCATTTGGAAGCACTGTGATGGCAACCTCACCGTTAAAGAATTAGCAAAAGGATTAAAGGATGAGTTTGGAGATAAATTAGAACCACTGTATGATCGTTTAGCATTGTTTCTCCAAAATCTTGAAAAAAATCGTTTTATCTACTACAAGAGAAATTTTTAAATTAGGCTTGAACCAGACTAATTCATCTGTTCTCAATAAATAAAAAGCAATTTGCATAGTATTTTAGGTTTTAAAAAATACTTTTTGTAATAAAAAAGGAAGAAGATTGAATTGAAGAGGGAATTCTTTTAAAATGAGGCATGGTTAAAAAAAATGCCTAAAATTTTGCCTATTGTTACATTCGGAAACTCAATCCTGACTGAAAAAGCAGAATTAATAAAAAGTATCAACAATAAAGTAGTAGAACTTGCTCAGAACATGGTTAAGACAATGCATTCAGCCCCAGGTATTGGTCTAGCAGCTCCTCAAGTTAACACCAACAAAATGTTAATAACTGTTGATATTTCAGTAGGAGAGAATGAAAAAGATTTGATCATCCTGGCCAATCCTGAGCTTCTGTCTCAAGAGGGAGAGATTATCTCTGAGGAGGGATGCCTTTCTGTACCTGGAATTCAAGAAAAGGTTGCGAGGCCCGCTAAAGTAGTGGTTAAAGGTATCGATTTAAAAGGCAATGAAAGGATTATAGAAGCTGATGGTTTGATGGCAAGAGTATTGTGCCATGAAATAGACCACGTCAACGGAAAGTTATTCATCGACCGCCTCTCCCCTCTTAAAAGAAGTTTAATCAGGAAAAATTTAAAAAAGCACATCCTACCTGAAAAGAGCAGATGAGAATTGTATTCTTTGGAAGTCCTGCCTCTGCTCTGCCTTCCCTTATAAAAATACTTAAAGCAGGCCATTCAGTAGAGCTTGTCATCACACAGCCAGATAAACCGCATGGAAGAGGTAAAAAATTAATACCCTCACCCATAAAAAAAGCAGCACTGGAATTGGATATTCCTTTCTATCAGCCTTATAAGATAAGACAAGATACGATTGCACTGGAGAAAATAAAAAATATTCAACCTGACCTTATTGTGGTCGTAGCCTATGGACAGATCATTCCTGCTTCTATTATCTATCTTCCTAAATATAACTCGATTAACCTCCACTTTTCGCTTCTTCCAAAATATAGAGGAGCTTCCCCAGTGTTTTGGGCTCTTCTAAAAGGTGAAAAAAAAACAGGCATTAGTATCTTTGAACTCAACGAAAAAATGGATGAGGGCGATATCTTGGCTCAAGAAGAAGTCGATATTTACCTTGGAGAAAAAACTTTTGAACTCGAATCTCGATTGGCTGAAAAAGGCTCTGAACTGCTCGTTAAAACAATATCCCAGATTGATAAAATCATACCAATAAAACAAGATCACACCCAAGCAACCTATGCACCCAAGATTAAAAAAGAAGATGGAAAAATCGATTGGACCAAGAATGCTCTTTTTATAGGCAGACTGGTAAGAGCTTCCAATCCCTGGCCCTCTGCTTTTACTTTCTTTAAAGAGAAGCGAATAAAAATCACAGTGGGGGAAGAAAAAGGATCCCAAACTCAATGCCTAACTCCTGGCAAAATTTTATCTATAAAAAAAGAAGGAATTGAAGTCTGCTGTGGCAAAGGGAGTACCTACCTTCTCCGGAAGCTTCAACCGGAAAATAAAAAAGAAATGGATGCATATTCTTTCTCTCTGGGTGCAAAAATAGAAATTGGAGACAGACTTACGTGAAGGAAATTAAGGAGGTGACTATTATTCTTCCAGTAGATAATAGTATGGATTTACTGATTTGTTGTTGATGATAACTTCATAGTGGACATGAGTGCCTCTGCACTTTCCTGTCCTGCCAACGAGTCCTATCACATCACCCCTTTTTACTTTTTGACCAGGTTTTACTAGAAATTTGCTCAAATGGCAGTAAATGGACTGGTAGCCAAAGTTATGGCTTATACGGATTGTATTTCCTCCAATTTTATCATATTTCGTAGAAACAACAATACCATCAGCAGTAGAAATAACAGGATTCCCTTTTTGGGTAGCTATATCTATTCCATAGTGAAACGTCCGTTTGCCCGTAAATGGATCATCTCTCCAGCCAAAGGGAGAAGACATGTACCCCCTTGTCGGAGCAATAGAAGGAGTAAAGGCCAGTCGTGTTGTTTGGTCTTCAAAGAAATTAACAAGTGTATTAAGGTTCTTCTCAATCCCTTCTGCTCTCTGTGCGATGGCTTCCATCTTGCTAATAGTAATATCCTGAGGAACGTTCGGAGAATTGATTTCAGAATTATTGCCGTGTTCTCTTTTTCCTATCCCGATTTCTTTTAAGGCATCGGGCGTTGGTATTCCAGCCATCACATTCAGCTTTTTGACATAACTTTCAAAATAATCAATTCTTGCCTGAAGTTTGTTTACTGAAACTTTATACTCAGTAATGGTCTGTTTCTGTCTGACATTCTCGTCGTTAATTTTATTGTATTTCCATTTGAGTCCAAAGAAGGAAAAAAACTCAACTAGGAAAACAATCAAGGCTACTAAAAGAATTCCACAAACTCCTAATAATATCTTGATTGTCTTTTCGTTTAGAGTGATGGTTTTAGATTTTTCTTTTGAGTGAGGAATTATTATTACTGAAAATGATTTGTTAACCATTTTTTCAGATTATATAGATTAAAATCATAATGTCAAGATTATTATCTAGTTTTTAAGTCAAGATTATTATCTAGTTTTTAAGATTACTTTTTAACGTTATCCTTTATCCATTTGACAATATCTGTAGTAGATGATCCCGGCAAAAATATCTCCGCTATTCCAACTTCCTTCATCTTAGGAACATCATCCTCAGGAATAATTCCTCCTGCCAGAACAAGTATATCCGCAGCTTCCTTATCATTAAGAAGACTCATAATCTTTGGAAATAAAACATTATGAGCACCTGAGAGAATACTCAAGCCGATTAGGTCGACATCCTCCTGAATAGCAGCATTAACAATTTCCTCTGGTGTTCGCCTGAGCCCCGTATAAATGACTTCCATTCCTGCATCCCTCAATGCTCGGCAAATAATTTTCGCTCCCCGATCATGACCATCTAAACCAGGCTTAGCTATGAGAACTCTAATCTTTTTCTCTGTCATCAAATCCTCCATTCATAGAATAATCAATACTCCAAAGCAACATCTAAGCCATTCTATTTCGTTAATCTCGATCGTCTTTCTCATTCGCTGATGAGTAATAAAACGTTAAACGTCGACTTCAATACAATATTTCGACAACAAACTTAAAACAAAATAAGAGATAAAAAGAATTCCTTTTCTTCTAATATGTTGTTGGCTCTTCGTATTCCCCGTATATTTCCTTCAAAGAATCGATGATTTCACCTAGTGTTGCGTAACTCTTCACACATTTTAGAATAAAAGGCATTACATTTTCCTCATCTTGAGCAGCTCTCTTCAAGTCTTTCAGAACAGCATTTACTCTGGATTTATTCCTCGTTTTCTTTACTTCCTTTAGCCGAACTATTTGTTGTTGTTCCACTGATTCATCTATATGTAGCGTAGGAATGGATTCATGCTCTCTCTCAAAGGCATTTACCCCTACAATAATTTTTTCCTTACTCTCTACTGCTTTTTGATACCAATAAGCACTGTCAGCAATCTCCTTCTGTGGAAACCCTAGCTCAATAGCTTTAACCATACCTCCCATCTCGTCAATCTTTTTGATGTATTGTTTTGCTTCTTCTTCCATTTCTTTCGTCAATTTTTCTACAAAATAAGAGCCTCCTACAGGATCAATACAACTTATCACTCCGCTTTCATGTGCTATTATCTGCTGGGTTCTCAAAGCAATAGTAACTGCATCTTCAGACGGCAAGGCATAAGTTTCATCAAGAGAATTAGTATGAAGCGATTGAGTTCCTCCTAAAATGGCCGATAACGCCTGGACAGCGACCCTGATTATGTTGTTATGAGGCTGTTGGGCCATAAGGGAAACACCAGAAGTTTGTGTATGAAACCTAAGCCACCAGGATCTGGGGTTCTGTGCTTTAAACCTTTCTCTCATAACTTCAGCCCAAATTTTTCTTGCAGCTCTAAATTTGGCAATTTCTTCAAAAAAATCGTTATGAGCATTAAAAAAGAATGATAGACGAGGAGCAAATTCATCGACTTTAAGCCCTCTCTCAAGGGCCCACTCTACGTATTCGACCCCATCCCTCAGAGTAAATGCCAACTCCTGAACTGCCGTAGAACCTGCTTCTCTTATATGATAGCCAGATATTGAAATTGTGTTCCATCTCGGGACTTCCTTAGCTCCGTACTCAAAAGTATCAATGATTAATTTCATAGAGTGGTTAGGTGGAAAAATGAACGTTTTTTGGGCGATATATTCTTTGAGAATATCATTCTGTATAGTACCAGATATTACTTTGGGAGAAACTCCTTGTTTTTCAGCTACAGCTATATACATAGCCCATAAAACAGCAGCAGGAGGATTTATCGTCATTGAAGTAGTTATCTTATCAAGAGGAATTCCTTTGAATAGAATTTCCATATCAGCCAGAGTATCAACAGCCACTCCGCATTTACCTATCTCGCCCTGTGCTAAGGGATAGTCAGAGTCTATGCCCATCAAGGTAGGAAGATGGAAAGCAACACTTAAACCTGTTTGTCCATGGGAAAGAAGATATTTGTATCTTTTGTTCGTATCTTCAGCTGTTCCAAAACCCGAGAACTGTCTCATTGTCCAGAGACGGCCACGGTACATGGTCGGATGAATTCCTCTCGTAAAAGGATATTCCCCAGGAACACCTAAATCCTTCACATAGTCAAAACCATCGAGATCGGATGGGGTGTAGAGTTTCTTTATTTTTCTGCCTGAAATCGTTGTGTATTCTTTTCTTGCTGGATGATAATTCAATTCACAATCATGCTTTTCTTTCTTCCAGTTATTAGACAACTTTTCTTTATCTTTCTGGTTTATATCTTTCAGCGAAGGTTCATTCTTTTTCAAGTGTGCCCATTTCCTTTTTTTAAATTAATATCATGAAAATATTTTGGCAAAAAAAATTGGGTTCTTTAATCTATTGGAGTGGAGTTACTCTTCTGTTACTTTAAAAACTACATCACTTTCTCTGACAGGGCTTTCAACTTTAAGACCGACATCTTCTCCCGGCTTTGCGGTATCAACAGGCTGGTGTTCAACCTGCATTGACTCAACTTTTTGGTAAAAATCTGTCGTATGTCCCTTAATATGAATAGTGTCTCCAATCTTGATAGTGCCTTTAGAAAGTTCTAAGACTCCCACATTTATCTTTGAAAAATAATGAGTGATTTTCCCGACTTCTTCTTCCATCAAGGCCTCCTCACCGAGCTCTTATTCAAAAATTATCAAAAATGAATAAAATTAGCAAGCATTTGTAAACATCTATTTTTCAGTGATCAATATTAATTCTTTGGGAATAGCTTCATTTAAAGCATTGAGTAGCATTTGTTGCATGCTTTTTTATGTTTCAAGAAATGAGAGATGATGTTTAAGAGCAGAGAACAGAGCCTCCATTCACGTTCAAGACTTCACCTGTGATATGACGGGCAAGATCTGAACTTAGAAATAAAACCGCTCCTGCAATGTCTTCTGGAGGGGGAATTCTTTTCAGAGGTATAGAATTTTCAACATCTTTCCGAAAAACTGAATCGCTAAAAACCTCAGCACACATGTCAGTATCTACCCAGCCAGGTGCAACACAATTCACCCTTATATTGAAAGGAGCCAACTCGACCGCAAGGGATTTACTCAATGAGACTACAGCGCCTTTACTAGCTGCATAATGAGAGTGATAAGCTTCTCCTCTTATAGCAGCAGTAGAAGAAATGTTGATAATCCAGCCTCTCCTTTTCTCCTTCATATGGGGAATAACTGCATTACAGGCATAGAAGACACCATCCAAATTAACCTTCATAGTTTCAGTCCAAACTTCCTCATTCAAGTTCCCCATCTCTCCATACGTCCAGATCCCTGCGTTGTTTACTAAAATATCAATCTGGCCCCATTTTGCGATGATTGCTTTGACCGTCTTATCGACATCAATTTTTTTAGAAATATCGGCTTCATAAACTAGGCATTCTTTTCCGAATTTCTCAATTTCTGCTCTTACTTTTGCAGCTGCTTCCGATTGTCTATTAAAATTTATGGCAACATCACTCCCAGCTCTAGCAAATAACAGTGCTGTTGCCCTGCCAATCCCTCTTGATCCACCTGTTATCAAAGCCTTTTTTCCCTCTAAAGAAATCATAGTCCCTCCTCTCTTTTATAGTTAACTTTGGGAATCTTTGGAGTGAATTACACTAATAAGAAAAATGATATGCATGACTTTTATGAATGCATGAAATATTAAAAAATCACTGTGCTTTTTTGCTACTTATAGACTACACATGTGTGGATTTTCAGGAATTATATATCTCAGTATTCAAGAGAAAAATCTTTCATTTCATCGAACTGCAAGTAACAGTATATTTCATCAGCCTTTGGTATCACCTTCTCTTTAATAATTGAGAAATATTCCTCTGGGGAAGGAAGTTTACCATTCAAAGCTGCTACTGCCGCTAATTCTGCTGATCCAAGGTAGACACGGGCACTATCTCCCATCCGATTGTCAAAGTTTCGAGTAGAGGTAGAAATAATAGTTGTTTCAGGTCTAACTCTTGCTTGATTTCCCATACAGAGTGAGCAGCCTGGTATTTCTGTTCGGGCTCCAACGCTCGAATAAATCGCGTAATATCCTTCCTTCATCAGCTGAGCCCTGTCCATCTTTGTCGGCGGAGTTAACCAGATTCGAGTTTTTACGTATCCTGAATTTTCAAGAATTTTACCCGCTGCTCTGAAATGTCCAATGTTCGTCATACAAGAGCCGATGAATATCTCGTCTATCTTGTCACCGGCTACTTCAGAGAGAATCTTTACATCGTCGGGGTCATTGGGACAGGCAACAATCGGTTCCTTTATATCCTCTAGGTTGATTTCAAGTACTGCTTTGTATTCAGCATTGTCATCTCTCTTTAAAAGAGTTGAGCTGTTCAGCCACTCCTTACAAGTCTCAATCCTTCGCTTTAAGGTATCTGCATTTTTATACCCCTCTTCTATCATTTTTTCCATTAAAGCAATGTTGCTTCTCAGATACCTAGCAACACTATCCTCACTGAGGGCAATAGTTCCACCTGCAGCAGAGCGTTCAGCAGTAGCGTTTGTAAGCTCGAAAGCCTGTTCAACTGTAAGATTGTGAATGCCTTCCATTTCGATAACTCTGCCGTTAAATACATTCTTTTTATCCTTTTTTGCTACTGTCAGCAGTTCTTGCTTAATTGCAAAATAGGGAATGGCATTTACTACATCTCTGAGTGTTATACCTGGATTTAACTTCCCTTTGAACTTAACTAATACTGATTCTGGCATATCGAGAGGCATAAACCCGAGAGCTCCGGCAAAAGCTACAAGTCCCGAGCCAGCAGGAAAACTGAGCCCTAAGGGAAACCTTGTATGGGAATCACCGGCGGTTCCAAGAGTGTCAGGGATTAATAACCGGTTCATCCATGAATGAATAACTCCATCCCCCGGACTAAGAGCAACTCCCTTCCGCTCTACAATAAATGAGGCGAGAGATTTATGCATCCTCACATCAGGAAGCTTTGGGTATGCTGCAGTATGGCAGAACGACTGCATAAATAGCTCTGCCTGGAATTCTATACAAGCGAGCTCTTTCAGTTCATCGGCTGTCATTGGACCGGTTGTATCCTGGGAGCCTACAGTCGTCATCTTCGGTTCACATGCTGCACCAGGAAGCACCCCAACCGTACCACATGCTTTCCCGACAATTTTTTGAGCAAGAGAAAATCCCTGCCCCTCATTTGGGGACGGATTCTCAACTGTAATGAAAAAATCTGCCTCTGGCATACCGATGGCTTCTCGAGCTTTGGCTGTCAATGTGCGGCCAATGATTAGACTGAGACGTCCTCCCACTCGATACTCATCTGTGATGGTCGCTGGCTTAAACTCGAATGCAGTTATCGTCTCTCCTTCTTCACTTACTATAGTTTTAGATTTTGTGTTGAGGATTATTATTTCTCCTGTTTTTATTTTTGTCACATCACACATAATAGGCAGCCCACCTGAATCCTCTACTGTATTAAAGAAAATTGGAGCAATTAAACCACCGATAACAACTCCCCCTCTTTTCTTATTAGGTACGTAAGGAATATCTTCACCTATATGCCACATCAATGAGTTAGTAGCAGACTTTCTTGAAGAGCCTGTACCCACAACATCTCCTACAAAAATAACACGATGTCCTTCATTCCTAATTTTTTTCATTCCATCAATCCCTCCAGGGAACCTTGTCTCTCCCATAGAAAGGGCATGAAGGGGTATATCTGGCCTGCTCCAAGCGTGCCTTGCGGGCGATAAATCATCAGTGTTTATCTCACCATCAACCTTGTATACTTTGAGGGAGAGCTTCTCTGGTAACTCAGGCTTAGAAAGAAACCATTCTCCGTTTGCCCAGGATTCCAGAACCTCCTTCGCAAAGGAATTGCTCTTTGACATACTAACAATTTTGTTAAAAGCATTGTAGACAAGAATTGTCTGCTTTAACGCCTCGGCTGCATTACAGGCAAGATCTTTATCCTCTAAGAACGAAACTAACGGCTCTACATTAAAACCTCCCAGCATAGTTCCTAGCAGGAATACTGCATCTTTTCTGGATATAACGGGAGAGGAAAAATCTCCTTTAGCAATTTTAGTAAGCCACGTTGCTTTTACTTTTGAGGAAGGGTCCACGCCCGGAGCTACTCTGTTTCTCAATAAGTATAGAAGAAGTTCTCTTTTGCCTTCAGGAGGATTTTCTAAAAGCTTGCACACCTCTTCGGTTTGTTCTGGATTTAATGGGAGAGGAGGAATTCCTTGCTGTTTCCTCTCAGTTTCATGTTTAAAATATAATTCTAGCATATCATATTCTCCACGTTTTTGGCTTTTTAGATATACTGTATAAAATGTTTACCGGAATTTGTCAAAAATTTTTGAAAAAATTCTTAGGGTTTGGTTTGATTTTTACTAGAAAAAATTTATAATATTCACCTTTATTTTATTTATTCTAACAATGGAGGGATATTCATGGATAAAGATGCTGTCGAAAAAGCGAAGGAATACTTCGGCCAGATTGTCGAAGAGCAGCTTCATCGTGTAGAGGAACTTAAGAAGGCTGCTGATTGGGTTGATTACTCCCAAGTCAAGCCAGTCATTATCGGTATTATTGGAGGAGATGGAATTGGCCCTTATATAGCCAAAGAGGCTAGAAGGGTGCTAGAATTTATGTTGAAAGAAGAGATAGATAAGGGAAAGGTTGAATTAAGGAATATTGAAGGACTGACGATTGAAAATCGAGCAAAAGTTATGAAACCAGTCCCAGATGACGTCTTAGAAGAAATTAAAAAATGCCATGTTACTCTCAAGGGCCCAACAACTACACCTCGAAAAGGAGATCCTTGGCCTAATATCGAGAGCGCTAATGTTGCCATGAGGCGCTATTTAGACTTATTCGCTAATGTTAGGCCAGTAAAAATTCCCAAAGAAGGAATAGATTGGATTTTTTTCCGAGAAAACACTGAAGGCGCCTATATTATGGGAAGCAAGGGTATAAACGTAACCGATGATTTAGCTTTTGATTTTAAAGTCATAACTACTCAAGGTGCTGAACGTATTATACGCTTGGCCTTTGATTACGCAAAAAAGAATAATATAAACCGGGTTACTATCATAACCAAAGCCAATGTAATTAAGACTTCAGATGGAAAATTTTTAGATATTGGACAGCGCATTGCCGAAGAATATCCCGAGATTGAATGCGACGACTGGTACATTGATATCATGACGGCAAAGCTTGTAGATCCCAAACGACGTACTCAGTTCAAAGTCATGGTCCTCCCTAACCTTTATGGAGATATCCTTACTGATGAGGCAGCAGAGTTCCAAGGCGGTGTAGGGACTGCAGGAAGCGCTAATATCGGAAAACAGTATGCCATGTTCGAAGCAATTCATGGATCCGCTCCCCGCATGGTCAGGGAAGACCGCGCACAATATGCAGACCCAAGCAGCATGATCCGAGCCGCAGCTTTTTTGATCAATCACATCGGATATCCTGAAAGAGCCAAAAACTTAGAAATGGCGCTGGATATTTGTGGTCAATACGAGAAAAGGCTCGTTATTACCGGTCGGTCAACCGGATCAACAGGTGCAGACTATGCTAATTACCTCATGGAGACTCTGAAGGATCCAGGATTAAAGGAAAAGCGGGAAGGCTATACAAAACAATCCTGATTAATAACTTTTTTCGATTCTGAGAAGACAAGTAGAAAAAGAGACTGGCAAAAAATCCGTAAATAATAGTAAGGGTAAATAAAAAATAGATGTTTAGAAACACCTTACTTTTCAATTAAATAATTTTCACAGGAGGTATGATCATGAGTAAAAAAATTACAGTTATAGGAGCTGGCCATGTTGGAGAAGTTACTGCATTCAAGATCGCTGAAAAAGAATTGGGAGAGGTTGTACTTCTGGATGTTATTGAGGACATGCCTATCGGAAAAGGCCTGGATATGCGTGAAGGGGGACCCGTAGGAAAATATGATACCAATGTTAGAGGCACAAACTCCTACGCTGATACTGCCAACTCGGATATCGTTGTCATTACTGCCGGTAAACCAAGAACGCCCGGAATGAGCAGAGATGAGCTCGTCGACTCAAACTTAAAGATAATCAAACCTGTTACTGAAGAAATCGTCAAACATTCTCCCAATACCCTGCTTCTCGTTGTCACTAATCCCCTCGATGCCATGGCATATACAGCCTACAAGGTTAGCGGTTTCCCAAAAAATAGAGTCTTTGGAATGGCTGGAATTCTGGATACAACTCGTTTCAGGGCTTTTCTCGCCATGGAAATGAATGTTTCTGTAGAAAGCATCCAAGCTCTGGTTCTGGGCGGACATGGAGATACGATGGTACCCATCGCCCGGTACACAACTGTTGCTGGAATCCCTATTTCTCACTTCCTTTCCCAGGACAGGATTGATGCTATCATCGAAAGAACTAGAAAAGGTGGTGGCGAAATTGTTAAGTACCTAAAAACAGGAAGTGCCTACTATGCTCCTTCCTTGGCAGTGGCGGAAATGGTAGAATCCATCATCAAAAATAAGAAAAAAATACTACCCTGCGCAGCTTACCTTGAAGGAGAATACGGAATTAATGGCATTTATTTTGGAGTACCTATTAAGCTCGGAGCTAACGGCGTCGAAGAAATCATAGAGATAGACCTCACTGACGAAGAGAAAGAAGCAATTAAAAACTCAGAAGAAGCTGTTCGCAATGTTATAAACCTTCTTAAAATCTAAAATGGCTGAACATAGGATTGAAACCCCTGTCACAGACGAAGTCATCGCTCAGTTAAAAGCCGGGGATAGAGTCTACATCACAGGATACCTTTATACAGGAAGAGATGCTGCCCACAAGAAATTAATAGAGCTCGTTAATGAAGGAAAAGAACTTCCTTTAGATATTCAAGGTCAGTTCATCTATTATGTGGGCCCAACACCTGCTCGTCCAGGAAAGCCAATCGGTTCAGCAGGACCAACTACAAGCTACAGGATGGATTCTTACGCACCAACTCTGTATTCTCTCGGACTCAAGGGCACTATCGGGAAAGGCTCCAGAAATGAAGATGTTAAAGAAGCTTTAAAGAAATACAAAGGCGTTTATCTGGCTGCAGTTGGTGGAGCAGGAGCTCTGATCTCAAAAAGCATTGTAGGCTCGGAAGTTATTGCTTATCCTGAACTGGGGCCAGAAGCTATTAGGAGAGTAAAGGTCAAAGATTTCCCCTGTATTGTTATAAATGACATGTATGGAGGAGATCTCTACCAAGAAGGCAAAGAGCAATACCACATAGAGTAAAAAATAATATTTTCGCCAATTGTGACTGAATAAAAAATTCATAGGTAAAGGTTCATATCTTTAATAAACATTTTGAATATTCAAGAAGTTTATTCTGTATAAAAATTAATTCAAAAGGATAATTCAATGAAAATACATGAGTTTCAAGCCAAACAAATTCTGGCTCAGTATGGTGTCCAAATTCCCAGAGGTAAAGTAGCCGACCTTCCTTCTAAAGCCCGTGAGATTGCCCAGGAAATCGGTTCTAGGGTGGTTCTCAAAGCTCAGATTCATGCTGGGGGGAGAGGAAAAGGAGGAGGAATTAGGCTGGCTGATAATCCCGATGATGCAGAAAAAACTGCACAAGAAATGATTGGAATGACTCTCGTTACTCACCAGACTGGACCTGAAGGAAAGAAAGTAAAAAGAATTTTAGTCGAAGAAGCCCTTGATATAGCTAAAGAACTTTATGTGGGGATTGTCATTGACAGAGCAAGGGAAGCACCAGTCGTTATGGCTTCGCCTGAAGGAGGAGTGGAGATAGAAAAGGTTGCAGCTGAAACTCCCGAACTAATCTTCAAAGAATATGTAAACACCTCAACAGGATTCTTACCATTTCAGGCTAGAAAGTTAGCCTTTGAATTGGGACTAGAAGGAGAAACTCAGAAGAAAGCAGTGAAGTTTATTTCAGGCCTCTACAGAGCTTTTGAAGCTACTGATGCATCCCTGGCCGAGATAAATCCCTTATTGATTACAAAACAAGGGAATGTCTTGGCTCTTGATGCAAAAATGAACTTTGATGATAACGCCCTCCCCCGTCATCCTGACATAAGCGAAATGAGAGATTTCGATGAGGAAGCCCCCTTAGAAGTGGAGGCTTCAAAATACAATTTAAACTACATCAAGCTGGATGGAAATGTAGGTTGTATGGTTAACGGAGCTGGCTTAGCCATGGCTACAATGGATATCATCATGCATTCAGGAGGCATGCCAGCAAACTTCCTCGATGTAGGAGGAGGAGTTTCTGAAGAAGCTGTCATTAATGCTTTCAAAATTCTTGTCTCAGATAAAGACGTCAAAGCAGCTCTCATCAATATCTTTGGAGGCATTGTCCGCTGTGACCTTGTAGCCAATGGTATTGTTAGAGCTTCTCAAGAAATAGGCCTTAATGTTCCCATGGTAGTGAGACTTGAAGGAACAAATGTGGAGCAAGGAAAAAAGATACTACAAGATTCAGGTTTGGCTTTCTACCCTGTAGAGAGCATGAAAGAAGCTGCTGAAAAAGTTGTTTCCTTAGTACAACAACAGGAAAGGAGTTAACAATGAGCATATTGATTGCTGAAAGCACACGAGTTGTCATCCAGGGAATTACTGGAGGCGAAGGAACATTCCACACCAAACGTATGCTTGAATACGGAACAAAAGTAGTAGCAGGCGTAACCCCTGGAAAAGGAGGAATAACTCATCTTGAAGTTCCTGTTTACAATACTGTAGCCGAGGCTGTCGAGAAGGAAGGAGCAAATGCGTCTGCCATCTTCGTTCCAGCTTTTTTTACTGCTGATGCTATAATGGAAGCGGCAGATGCAGGGCTTGATGTTATTGTCTGCATAACCGAAGGTATCCCGACCTTTGATATGATTAAAGTGAAAACTTTCTTAAAGGGAAAACAGTGCTCTCTTATCGGACCGAATACTCCAGGGATAATATCACCTGGAAAGTGTAAAATCGGCATCATGCCTGGCCACATTCATACACCAGGAACTATAGGAATTATATCTCGATCAGGAACATTAACTTATGAAGCTGTTGACCAAGTCACAAATATGGGTTACGGACAATCAACTGCCGTGGGCATTGGTGGAGATCCTGTTGTGGGTTTAAAATTTATTGATCTGTTAAAGCTCTTTAAAGAAGACATAGATACTGAGGCAGTGGTAATTATCGGTGAAATTGGAGGAACTGCAGAAGAAGAAGCGGCATCGTATATCGAGAAAGAATTTACCAAACCTGTTGTTAGCTTTATTGCAGGCCAGACAGCACCTCCAGGTAGAAGAATGGGACACGCAGGAGCTATTATTTCGGGAGGAAAGGGCACAGCTAAAGAAAAAATGGAAGCACTCGAAAATGCCGGAGTTTACGTGGCAAAAAGCCCGGCTGAAATAGGCGGAAAAGTGAAAGAAGCATTATCTTAGTACATAATCAACAGTTATCATAAAAAATAAAGGCAAGAGATTTAAAAGCAGATAATAGAGATAATCCCAAGATATGATACAAAAATTAAAGGTTGATCTTCACACTCACACGATGGAAGATCCTAGCGAGAAAATCAACTATGACGCAACCCGACTTATTGATAGATCAAGTGAAGAAGGTTATGATGTCCTAGCCATAACAAATCATTACACGATCACTTATAACCAAGATTTAGTCAGATATGCAGAGAAAAAAGGGATTCTCTTGCTCCCTGGGGTTGAAGCAAGATTTTCCAGAAAACATATCCTCATTATCAATCCAGATTTTCAAAATATTCCTAAGAATTTAACTCTAGAAGACCTTGCAAAGATTAAAGACTACAACAACCTCATTATCGCTCCCCATCCCTTTTTCCCAGGAGGTACAAGTCTAGGAACCATGATTCTCAAGCATATTTCTTTTTTCGATGCCTTAGAATTCTGTCATTGCTATAACCACTCAATAAATTTCAATAAAAAAGCAGTCCAAGCTGCACACCGCTATAATATGCCTTTGATAGGTACTTCGGACTGCCACTATCTCTGGGAGTTTGGAAGCACCTATTCTCTTGTCGAGTCTGAAAAAAGACCTCTTTCTATAATTAAAGCTATAAAAGAGGGAAAGATTGAGATTAGGACTAATCCTCTTTCTATGACATCTATGAGCCGGATAGCCGTTAATTTCATCCTGGCAAATAAGCTGAAAGTTTCATTCAGGATATAAAAAATTTTAAGGAGGTTTACTATGAAAAGGGGGCTTGTATTTATTATTTCTTTTTCG
Organism: Candidatus Aminicenantaceae bacterium; assembly: GCA_041862375.1. GTDB lineage: Bacteria > Acidobacteriota > Aminicenantia > Aminicenantales > Aminicenantaceae > WVZL01. Next base: position 41,956 of record JBGVTE010000130.1, on the reverse strand, counting down.
GTTCTTTTACTTTGTTTTTCCAGCTTCCAAGGTATCAGCCAGCAAACTCAACCTCGTCAATACAGACAGGAGGCTGCGCAAGTTAAATTAAATCAGGTTAAAGAAAATATCTACGAAGTTAAGGGGGGAAGGGGTGCTAACTGCGGATTCTTCATCGGGGAAAAAGAAGTCCTTGTCATAGATTCTAAAATGAGCGAAGAATCATCCAAGCAAATGATTGCTGAGATAAAAAAATTAACACCCAATCCCATAAAACACGTCGTGATTACCCACAGCGACGGAGATCATGTAAATGGTCTCATCGGCTTTCCAGAGCACCCAGAAATTATTGCACATCATCAGACAAGAAAGGACATGGATGAAGCCTTCAAAGATCCAAAGCAGCGAGTCTATCTTCCCAGCGTAACATTCTCTAAAAAGCTAAAGCTTTATTCTGGGAATACAGTGATCAAACTGCTCCACTTTGGGCCAGCTCACACCAGTGGGGATGTTGTTGTCTATTTTCCAGAGGAAAAACTTGCTTTCTTGGGAGACCTTCTCTTCATTGGGAGAGACCCCTTGATCCACCGCCATAAAAATGGTTGTTCCTTTGGATTAGTGAAAACCTTAAAGGCTGTTCTCGAGCTCGATATAAACACATTTGTCCATGGCCATGGCGATATTGCCGGCCGGAGTGAAGTTGAAGCTTTAATAAGAGCTCTGGAAGAAAAGCAGACAAAGATAAAGGCTCTCATCGATGATGGAAAATCTCTGGAAGAGATAAAAAAATTATTTAATGTCGAGGATCGACCAGCGCGCCCTGGAGAAAGGAGAAGGATCAGCCTTGTCGAGACGATTTACCTTGAAATTACTGAGAAAAAATAGGGTATGTATCCTATTCTCCACGCAGCTCCAGGTTTTGTTCTATTAATTGAAATAGAGATGCTTAAAAATTGATTGTATTTATTTTTTCCAGTTTTTATAAGGTAAAAGGGGTAAATCTTTTTCCTTTACTACTCTTAGGAAGGGAAAAACGTCTCCCATTTCAGGCACCAACCTATACTTCCAGTAGCGAATGAATCCATACTGAGACTGCGGTTCAAGAAGACAGGGAATCAAGTTGGCTCCTGTTTGAGCACAGGAAACATAAAAATCGCCTCTCTTTACGATAGCCTTAAGTATCTTTTTATCCACCTGTATTTTTTGAGGAGGAAGGTAATCATATTTTGCTGGTAGGATATCAGTTATTTTGTATGCTTCACATTCAAGATATGTGTCTTTTGTGAATATATCAAATTTAAAACCATGCTGAAGCATAGTTTCCACGATATCGTGATGTTTAGCGGGAATGATATATGCTAAGGGGCGAGAAACGCTAATCGCGGGTTCTACATGAGGAAACCAATTTTTAACAACTTCCTCTACAACCAGGTACTTTGAAGGATAAGGATAAGGTGCTAAATCAGCTCTAATAATAACATCGCCGGCCTTTTTATCAATTTTAAGAATTCCCCTGATTGGAGTTTCTGTTCGCTCGAATTTTTTTATGACTAGTTCTGGCTTGTTTTCATCTCTGGCGTATATCATCCTTAAATGAACTTTATCATCTTCAGAATATGCTTTCGCTCTCTCAAGAAGTTCTTCTCGAAGCCTGTGAACTAACGAGATAACTTCTTCACCATGGCGAGCAACACTTTCAGCACAATACCTGATCCCAAAATACTGCCAGGTAGTCCTTTCTTTAAGAGTCTCTATGTCATGTCGAGAAGCGCCTTCCTGAATAAAAGAGAGCGTTTCATAAATACCCAAGCTATTACGTCCATCGTTGAGGTCTGTTGTGCTGTAACGTTTCATCATCTCTCTCTTACCCATATCTTCGGGACGATAACTCACACCTGCAGATGAGTCGATGCCCATAAGCTGAGTGACCAAGTACTCATGGAATGTAATTCCCTGCATCTTAAGGCTATTTTCTACTTCGACTAAAATATTTTTTCTAGCAAATTCCTGGAGACTGGCATGAATACTGGCGTTAGAAACACAACCGATTGATACTCTGTAATAATCATCTCCTTTTTCATGCACATCCATAGTGACTTCTGGCATCCACATTCTGAATACTCGATGGATAGTCTCAACTTCCGGAGCTTCAAGCTTGACATGGTCTCGATTTAAATCCAGATCCTGCTCGTTGCGGCGCTGGTCAAACCAGTTACCGTAAGGATTTGTCTGGGGAATAACTAAAAAATTGACTTTTTCCAACAGGTACCTGAGCTCGCCTATTGCAAGGTCCCTTATCAACAACAGTACCGCCTCTTTTGCTGATTGCTCATTTCCGTGCTGGGATGCTACAAGTAAAAAAGTCGGTTTTGCCCTGTTTAGCTTATGAGGAGAGTCAGTTCCTTCTTCGTTAATGATGCACAAGAAAAGATCTTTTGACGGATAATCACTTGTCATCCTAGTTCGTCCGATAATTTGAACCGTCATTTCTTTAGACATGTGATCAACAACGCTCAGAAATCCTGCTATCTCCTCATGCTGGCTGTACTTAATATAATTGGATTCTTCAGCAGGAGTTTTAACCGTTGTGGCTTGAGAAGATGAAACAAGATAAATAATGCAGATAAATGTTAAAAAAAAGTATTTTAAGTTTCCTTTCGTATTCATGACTAACCTCTCTTTTAGTTTATTCATCTGTCTTTACAGTGAACATGGTGAAATAAAAGTAATCATAGACAAATCTCGCTATTTGAGCGATGATATCCTCCACTTCACTCGTCTTCAAAGCCATATCTTTTGTAAAAACTGTGATTGCTACATGCCCTAAATTATCCGGAAGGTAGATGATTCCGCTGTCATTGACTGTGCCTCCAATTGTTCCTGTTTTGTGAGCGACTTCTGTTCCTCTGGGAAGATCCCCTTTAATCCTTCCTTTTCCTGTCTGACATTTGAGCATGATTGACAATATAAGATCACAACTTTCCTCATCGAGAATCTCTTTATTGAAGATCATCTCTAAGAGTCTGTTCATCGCCCGAGGAGAGCTCTGGTCTTTTAAAACCTTGCTGAAATTTTCTCTAGCATCCTTAAAAGCTTCAGGATTCTCTTCCTGCTCTGCTCTTAAAGCTGTTATTACTTCTTCACCAGTAAGTCCTTTGTATTTATCTCGATCTACTCCAAGGATATCTAGTATTAAGTTTTGACAGGTTCGATTTACTGTGATATCTTCAATTCCATACCCTCGTAAACGTCTGTTTACATTTTCTGCTCTTACTTTTGTCAGAAGTATATCTGTAGCCGAATTGTCGCTTATCATCATCATAAGGTTTACTAAGTTTCCTATAGATAACGTTATTCCAGGTGCTGTCAGGTCTGAAAGCATTCCACTACCCAGATGCTGATCGGTTTTTTGAACATGGATCACGTCTTCGAGAGCAAATTTATCTTCTTCAATCTGAGCCATGACTTCAACAAGAATAGGAATCTTGAAAACACTGGCCATGGGAAAATGGGTGTCACCATTCATGTATAAATCCTCACCTGAACCTAAATGTTTGACAGCAACTCCCACTTCACCTTCGACTCCACGGATAATACTTTCTATCTGTTTCTTCAACCTCTCGATTCCCTCAGGAGTCTGTGTTTCTTCAGCGAAAGGAACTGAAAAAATTATAAAGGTGACCAAAATAGATATAAGCATAAAGATTGTGATTGTTCTGTGTTTCATTCAATCCTCCTTTTCAAAATTATTTTTATTTTACTCTTCTTAATAAAATTGAAGGATTTTTTCTGCAAATCGCTAACATCTCTGAACAGATATCTAAGAGAGAATTAAACTTCTTTAATTCTTGTTCTCGGTAGTTTGGAATTGCAATTCAATCTCTATTTCTCGGGCTTCCCGTAATAGACGAAATCTCACTCTATCTCCCCAGGAGAATTTGGAAAGATGAATTTTTAATTCATTTATGTCCGAAAATCTCTTCCCATCGGCTGAAAGAAGCACATCACCCTTTTTAAAATCAGCATTACGTGCTACTCCTGCTATTGGTTTTATTTCAATAACTAAATTTTCAAGTCCTTCGAATTTTTTAAATTTCAATCCAACTGATGGAAATGCAGGTCTTGCTTCTTCTCCAATACCCCAAATGTAGTCAGCAAGACTTCTTGAAATTCGAATTCTTTTCTTATCTTCAGGAACAGTTACACATATAACTGTTTTATATGGGAGATTATTTTTCTCATGGGCGCGCCTATTTATTCCCAAATTATAAAGAAGATGTCCGGAACCAGCTAAAACTACCATCTTTCTTTCTTCTTTATCTGCTGCTTGAAGAGCATAAAAGGCCATTACCTCATCCCAAGCAGATTGGGCCCGGTATAATCCCTCAAAGGCTGATTCCAAGCCCTTACCTTTCATTTGGGGAGGGAGTTCTGTACTTTCAAAAATTGCCCGAATAAGTTTCCTGTGTTCTTCATGAGAGAGGTCTGGTTTTGGCACAAGGTTTTTCTCTTCACCCGAAAGAGCTTCCCAGCCTTTAATTCTTATTTTTCTAATGATTTGACGAGGCACATTAAGAGCATACAGAGGAATTCTATTGATTTTGGCAAACTCGAATATCTTATTATAAAAACCGAAATTGAAATCCCAGTTTTCATACCAGCTAGCTTCCTTGATAAACTCCTCTGTAGCAAGAATTCCTAAGTTCCATTTGTTCAGAACTTCTTGGCAAGTTACGGGAAGCATTTCTAAACCAATCGATAAATTTCTATCCTGTTTAAGGAGAGCCTGGATAATCTGAAGCTGGATATCATGCATGGGCAGGCTGTCGTGGTTTTCCCCTACGTATATAAAGGAATCATTTCTCATTTCTCTAATCATTTTTAAAAAAGGAATTGATTTCCCCTCTCGAGCTGAATAAATCTTTTCAGAAAATACTTCTATGGTCTTATCTTTGTGTTGTTTATTTCCTAATTGTAGAAGTAGGGATTGGTCCTCTTTCTTTTGACTGAAGAGTAGAGTAATGTTTAAAATAAAAATGAGCGAGAAAACTATCTTCCATTTTACACTCAACTTTTCTCTCCTTTCAGACTTTCACCTATGATATCTCTCTGTTCTCATCCATGTCAATTGGATTTGTGCCTTAATATGCAGTCTTATTCGGTACTATCGATGAACAATAATCTATATCCAAATCGCTCAAATCTTTGCCCTACAATACTTTCTTTGTTTAAATTAAAAAGCTGTAAAGTTATAATGAACAATTCGGAAGAGTGATGATGGATAAAAGAGAAACCGGATCAAAAAAAATAATACATACTTTTGCCTTAGCTTCATTTCTTAACGATTTAGGCTCAGACATCATCTATCCTATCTGGCCCCTTTTTGTTACGACAATTTTAAGAGCAAACATGGCTACTCTTGGCTTTTTAGATGGTCTAGGAGAAGCTCTCGTCTCAATTTCCCAAGCTGCCTCAGGGTATTTCTCAGACAGAATAAGAAAGCGGAAAGTATTTATCTGGACAGGCTACTTTCTCGGTGCTCTATCTAGGGTAGGATATTCACTATCTTTGATTTGGCAGCACCTGATTCCATTTAGAATCATGGACAGAGGGGGGAAAATACGAAGCGCACCAAGAGACGCCTTTGTTGCTGATATATCAACAGAAAAAAACAGAGGAAAGCATTTTGGCCTCTTAAGAGCCATGGATAATCTAGGTGCAGTATGCGGTATTCTGATCTGTATAATCTTCTTCAACTTATTAGGTTACAGGCTTCTATTTGCCCTGGCTGCTCTTCCTTCTCTCGTAAGTGTTATTCTTATATTTTTCTTGATCAAAGAAAAAAAATCTGATGAAACTAAAATATTCAAAGGAATATCTTTTAAAGACCTAGATATCAATTTTAAACTTTTTCTCATTCTGAGCTCATTGTATGCTTTAGGAGCCTTCAGCTATTCCTTCCTGCTAATTTATGCCAAAGAAATCGGGGAGAGAGTTACTTTGGTGCCGGTTTTCTACCTTATTTTCACAGCAACAGCATCCCTTCTTTCCTATTTTTTCGGTAAGCTTTCGGACAAAATCGGAAGAAAACCAGTACTCATATTTTCCTATGTTTTTTGGATGTTAGTCTGTTTGATTTTGATTTATGAGTATAGTCATTTGATGATGATTATATCCTTCATACTTTATGGTGCTTATAAAGGAGCATTGGAGCCTGTCCAGAAGACCTTCGTCTGCGAACTTGCTCCACTAGGATTTAGAGCGAGCTGCTTGGGTGGATTCCAGATGGTAACAGGTTTATGCGCCTTTCCTGCGTCTTTCCTAGCAGGAGTGCTATGGGAGACTTTCGGGATGTCAGCTCCCTTCTACTTTTCTCTTATACTTACAATTATCTCTGGCATATTGCTGCTTTTCGTAAAAAAGCCTGTTTCACATTCCTTGAATTGTTAATACACGGTTTATGTCCCTAATCCAAGTTCAATCTTTCCTTCTATAAAATAGAATATCTCTATATATTCGTCAGATGTCTTCTTTCTCTTTTAGAAGCATCTCTTTATCCGCGATAAATAATAAACAAGTAAGGATGTATTCTGCTATTTTTCTTCTTCTTCAGGCTTTACTCGACCTTCCTTGATTGCCTCGTTTATGATTTTCTTCTGAAGATGAGCAGGAACTTCTTCATAATGATCGAATTCCATGATGAATGAACCTCTTCCTCCAGTAATAGAGGTTAGAGTCGGTTCAAAATCAAGCATCTCTGTCATAGGAACCTTACCTTTTATGATTCGAAGGCTGCCTTTCTGTTCCATTCCTTGAAGTTTTCCCCTTCTCCCGTTAAGATTTCCCATGATATCTCCCATGTAAGCTTCTTGAGTATAAACTTCAACATTCATGATTGGCTCAAGAATGGTCGGTCTGGCCGCCTTCATCCCCTTTTTAAAAGCCATTGAGGCAGCAATTTTAAAAGCAATATCGGAAGAATCCACTTCATGAAATGAGCCATCGTAGAGAACAACTTTAAAATCTACTGCAGGATATCCTGCGAGCACGCCTTTTTTTCGTGCTTCCTGTATTCCCTTCTCTATTGAAGGAATGTAGTTTTTAGGGATAGCTCCGCCAAATATTTTATCCTCGAATTCAAAGTCCGTTCCCCTGATAAGGGGTTCCATCTTTATCTTCACATCGCCATACTGGCCTCTTCCTCCTGTCTGCTTTTTATATTTTCCCTGAACATCAGATGTCCCTTTTATGGTTTCTTTATACGGAATTTTAGGAGGCTTGAGTAAGACATCAACATTGTATCTTTCCTTTAAGCGGTCAGTAATTATTTCTACATGGAGCTGTCCATTTCCAGAGATTATCAATTCGTTTGTCTCGGGATCTCTCTCTATCCTGACAGTAGGATCTTCTTCACTGATACGGTGAGTTGCCTGTGAAATTCTATCTTCATCAGCCCGGGTCTTAGGTTCAATTGCAAATGAGATAGATGGTTCAGGAAATTTAATTGGAGAAAATTCTATAGTGCCTCCCTTTAAACACAAAGTATCCCCTGTTATTGTCTCTTTAAACTTTGCAGTGGCAACTATATCCCCGCATTTTGCTTGACCAGCAGGGATTTGTTCCTTGCCTTGAAGAAAGAATAAACCTCCAAGCTTTTCACTTGTATCTCTTGTAGTATTATCAACACTAACATCTGGATTTACTTTCCCGGAGAACACTCTAATCAGTGAAATTCTTCCGGTATAGGGGTCAGAGATGGTTTTGAAAACCAGAGCTGAAAAAGGCTCTTCAAGGGCAGGTTTAATACTTGCCTCTTTACCATCAATCTTTGCCGCGATTTCACTCCTTTCAAGGGGAGAAGGCAAAAAATCTATGATGCTGTCAAGAATAGATTGGCTGCCAATATTAAAAATAGCAGAAGTTGCATAAACAGGGAAAAGCTGACGATTCAGGATACTTTTTTTAAGACCCTCTTTAAGTTCTTGGGAGGACAGTTCTCCTTTCTCAAAATATTTTTCCATTAATTCTTCATCGTTTTCAGCAATCATTTCTGTCAGCTCTTCAAGACGTCTATCTGCTTCTTTTTTAATCTCAGAAGGGATTTCTTCCTCTTTGAATTTGCCACTCTCATTTTTTTCAAATACGTAGGCTTTCTTCTCTATTAAATCAACTACACCAGTGAAATCCTTCTCTTTTCCTATGGGAAGCTGAACTGCCACAGCCAAACGTCCGAAAAATTGATGAATGGATTCAAGAGTACGATTAAAATCGGAATTCTCCCTGTCCAGCTTATTGATAATGACAACTCGAGGCAGTTCAAATTCTTCAAGCATTTCCCATACCTTTTCGGTTCCTACTTCAACTCCAGCTGCTCCACACACAACTACTGCTCCAGAATCTACGGCCCTTAAAGAAGCCCTCGTATCCCACAGAAAATTACTGTAACCGGGAGTATCGATAATGTTTATTTTGTGGCCTTTCCACTCTATAAAACAGGCAGCTGAGTTAATTGAAATCTGTCTCTCAATTTCATCCTGGTCGTAGTCTGTAACTGTATTTCCTTTTTCGACTTTTGATAATCTAGAAGTAGCTCCTGAGTTAAATAAAAAGGCAGATGCAAAAGAAGTCTTTCCTGAAGAGCCGTGGCCTACTAGGGCAACATTTCTGATTTTGTCTGGTGCATAATCTTTCATCTTGAAGCCTCCATTTAAACAAGAAATTTATTGACTTAAGACTTGTAAGGTACAAATGCTTTAGTAACTAAGCAATGAATATAATACAATAAATATTCCTTTCCACTCAAGGTAAAATTTAGTAATTTTAGTGCGGGGCTTGACTGAGCTATCTTGTTTATTTCCTATAAGATAGAGTAAAATTCTATGTGTTTTTTCCTCTTATCCTTCCATTTTTAAAGGAGAAATTAAATCCAGCTAATAATTTTCTTAATTCCTGTGGCATAGGTGAGGAAAACTCGATTCTTTTTTTTGTCTCAGGATGAAAAAATGCCAGACTGAAAGCATGAAGAAAAAGACGCGGATATTTTATCTTTGACTTCCGACTTCCGTAGTGGATATCCCCCACTATTGGATGACCTGAGGCTGCAAGGTGTACTCTTATTTGATGAGTTCGCCCTGTCACAGGTCTTATTTCAAGAAGGCTAAAACCTCCCATCTCCTCCTGGACTTTATAATGGGTAACTGCGGCACGAGGCTTTCTCGTTTTCACCGATATCCTTTCTCCATGTTTTGGATGGCGCCCAATAGGCCTTTCTATTTTCCCTTCTTTCTCAGGCATTCGTCCCCAGACAAGCCCAAAATATTTTTTTTCGACCTGCCTCTTCCTGAATTGATTCTTCAAATCGCTGTAAGCCTTTAAAGTCTTGGCCACCACAAGAACACCTGAAGTTTCTTTGTCCAGCCGGTGTACAATACCTGGCCTTTCTTCTGGCCCAATTTCTTTCAAGCCAGGAAAATGGAATAACAAAGCATTGACTAGAGTTCCTTGCTTATTTCCTGCTCCAGGATGAACAACCATTCCCGAGGGTTTATCAATAACGACAAAGTGCTCATCATCATAGATAATATCCAGAGGAAGATCTTCACTTTCGACTCGCACTAACTCCGCGAGTTTAAACTCTATCTCAATTCTATCTCCATCTTTAAGTCTGAAGCTTGATTTTTGTTCTATTCTGTTGACCCTTGCCTTCCCTTCTTCAATTGCTTTTTGAATCTGAGATCTACTCAACTCCCTCACTTTCTCAGATAAATAGATATCTAATCTCTGATTTACTCCATTTGAGGTTGTGATTAGGAATTCTCTCTTAGGCACTTTTCCTTTTTAATAAAAATATGTATAAAGCAATCCCACAAATCAAACCTAAGATACAGAAAAGCTGAGGTGTAGAAAAACTAAGATAAGGTGAGGGTCCCTTTATAAGAAAAAGCCTTTCAGGATGATCCCCCCTGAAAAACTCAACGAAGTATCTAATTATGGAATAATTTATTATATAAAGAGAAAAAACTTGGCCGTCAAAAGTCTTTCTTTTTAAAATTACGAACAAAATTAGGAAATTTAAAAAATTGAGTGCAGCTTCATATAGCTGAACAGGATGAAGAGGTGCATTCAAAGGAATGCCAGTCAGGTTATGAGCGTATTCATTCTGGAAACTAACACCCCAAGGAAATGAACATGCTCGGCCAAAACAGCAACCTGCATTGAAGCACCCTATTCTGCCAAATCCATGTCCGAGGGCTAACGCAGGTCCAACAATATCTCCGACTTTCCAGGTTGGAATCCGGTGCTTACGAAGGTACCAGAGTGCGAAGATAACGCCGAATGCAAGACCACCCTGGAATACTCCTCCTGAACGGGCTAGAGTGAATAACTCTTTAGGATACTTAGTATAATAAGAGAAGTGTCCGATAAAAAGGATTAGTTTCGCCCCTACTAGAGATATAATAATAGTCCAGAAGGCAGCGTCTGCAATTTTTGCTCCATGAAGCCCTTGCTTTTTTGCTTGGACAAAGACAAACAACAGGGCGAAAGCCACACCCACTGCCATCATAAATCCGTAAGTGTGAATGGTAAATGGACCTATTTTGACCAGGATAGGAAACATTTTTGTTTTCCTCTTAAAATGATATAGACAAGTAGAATAGCTCCTATAGTGATGGAGGCATCAGCAAAATTAAAAGATGGCCAATGCAAATTTTTAATGTAGAAGTCTGCAAAATCAACTACATACCCCTTTAGTACTCTATCTATCAAATTCCCTATTGCTCCTCCAAGAATCAGTGAAAGGGAGATCTTCATAATTTTATCTTCAGGAGAGGTTTTGAAAAAATAATAAATAACAAGGGCCAAGGCTATTAAAGAAGCACCCGTGAGTATGACTTGCATGAGCTGGCTTCCACTCTGGGAAAAAAAACCAAAGATTGCGCCTCGGTTTCTTGCATGAGTTATGCTAAAAAATCCAGGAATAACAACCACGCTCTTATAAAGCTCTAGTGTGCGGGAGATTATATACTTTGTCAGTTGATCAGCAATGAGGACTGAGAAAACTAATAAATAGTAGATAAATCTTCTTCTCATGGCGCGAGTTCTTTAACAACCTGTTCACATCGCTTGCAGAGGTAGAGAAACTCTTTGCTCTCTCCTACATAAGTTGAAAAGTTCCAGCACCTCTGACATTTTTCTCCCGATGCTTTTAATATCTCGATCTTTAATTCACCTATATTTTGAGCTTCAAGTGTAACAGAGGAAACAATAAACAGAGGTGCAAGCTCTTTTTTGTACTTTTTAAGTAAATTCATTTCTGATGAAGGTGCTTTAAGAACCACTTGAGCTTCCAAGGAATTTCCGATTAGCTTGTTTTCCCTGGCTTGTTCAAGTTGTTTAAGGACTTTTTCTCTAATAAGAATTAATCCCTCCCATTCTTGAAGAAGCTCACCCTCCAGCCATTTCTCTTTGAACTCTGGGAACTTTTCCAGATGAATGGATTCTTCCTTTCCGCTGAAAGAGGGGAAGATTTCCCAAGCTTCTTCAGTTGTAAAAGGCAAAAGAGGTGCCATCAAAAGCAACGTATTCTTGAGGATATAAAATAGAGCCGTTTGAGCGGATTTTCTCAAGCGGGAATTTTTAGCCGAGCAATAGAGCCTGTCTTTAATAACATCTAGATAAAAAGAGCTCAATTCTACCGTGAAAAAGTTATATATCGTATGGAAGACAACATGAAACTCATAGTATTCATATGACTTTAATACCTTTTGCCCTACCTGCCTGGATTTATCCAGTATCCATCTGTCGAAGAGAAACAAATCGTCGAGTTTTACTTCATCTTCATCAGGAGAAAAATCATGAATGTTGCCAATCATGAATCTCCAGGTATTTCTTATTTTTCGATAGGCTTCTACAATCCTCTGAAGGGTTTCTTTGCCGAATCGCGCATCTTCTTTATAGTTATGCATAGCAACCCAGAGTCTTAAAACCTCGGCTCCATTCTCATTTATTATCTCTTCAGGCTCGATGTAATTGCCCAGGGACTTAGACATACCCCTTCCCTCTTCGTCTAGAACAAAACCATGGATTATAACTGTTTTATAGGGAGAGGCTTTCTTGGAGGCAACACCAACAAAGAGAGAGCTGTTAAACCATCCTCGATACTGGTCGTGTCCCTCTAAATACATATCCGCAGGCCATTGTAATTCTTCTCGTCTTCCCAATACATTGTGACTTGCCCCTGATTCAAACCACACATCGAGGATATTATATTCTTTGTTGAATTTTTTTGAATTGCACTGAGGACACTTTGTCTCGGACGGAAGCAATTCCTTAGCTTCTTTTAGGTACCATGAATTTGATCCTTCTTTGGCGAAAACATCAGCCACTCTAAGAGCAATCTCCTCTCCAGCCAATATATGGTCGCATTCATGGCAATAAAAAGCAGGGATAGGTACTCCCCAAGAGCGCTGCCGTGAGATACACCAATCAGGTCGAGCTTCTACCATGCGAGAAATTCTCTCTTCCCCCCATGAAGGAATCCATTCAACATTTCCTATCTCTGATAAAGCTTTTTTTCTTAAATCTTCTTTATCCATTGAAATAAACCACTGAGCTGTCGCCCGGAAAATAACAGGATTCTTACACCGCCAGCAGTGAGGATAAGAATGGGTAATCTCTTCATCTTTGAGAAGAGATCCGTCCTTTTTCATATCTTCAATTATCACTTGATTCGCATCAAAGACGTTCATTCTGCCGTATTTTTCTACATGGGAAACAAATGCACCCTCATTATCTACTGGAGTATAAATTTCAAGGTCATATGCCATGCCCGTTAAATAATCATCATGCCCATGACCAGGTGCAGTATGAACACATCCAGTTCCCTGATCAAGAGTGACATAATCGGCAAGGACAAAAATAGATTCTCTATTGATAAAGGGGTGCTGAGCTTTTAAACCTTCAATATCTTTTCCAGATAAAGTCACCAGAACTTTCGGCTCAGGGAGGTTGAGCACCTCGGCTAGAACCGGAATAAGCCTTCTGGCAGCAATAAAGACTACTCCTCGAGTTTCGAAGGCTGCGTATTCATACTCAGGATGAAAAGCGATAGCGAGGTTAGCCGGTAATGTCCATGGTGTAGTAGTCCAAATCAGTACCGAAACCTCTTTTCCTTTTAGCTCAGGAAACTTTCGAGAAAGGTCGGAAATCATTGGAAACTTCACATAAATTGATGGGGATTTACGGTCCTTATATTCAATTTCAGCCTCAGCCAAAGCAGTCCTGCAATGTGGACACCAGTGGACAGGCTTTTTGCCTTTGTATACATTTCCAGTTGCAAAAAAAGATGCAAGGTGACGGATAACTTCTGCCTCATACTCAGAATTCATAGTCAAGTAAGGCTTTTCCCACTGGCCAAAAACGCCAAGTCGGATGAAGTCTTTCCTCTGGATATCTATGTACTTAAGAGCATAATTTTTGCATTCTTCTCTGAAATCTATAATAGACATCTTTTTTTTCTTTTCTCCTAATAATTGATCAACTCTGATTTCTATCGGAAGCCCATGACAATCCCAACCGGGTAAATAAGGAGATTTATAGCCCTGCATGGTTTTGGATTTGACCACAAAATCTTTCAAAATCTTGTTCAGGGCTGTTCCCAAATGAATTCTTCCATTAGCATAAGGTGGACCGTCATGAAGAATAAAAACAGGACCATCTTTTCTTTTTTCCAGAATTTTCTGGTAAAGACCAATCTGACTCCATTTCTTTAAAATTTCCGGTTCTTTTTGAGGAAGTTTAGCCTTCATGGAAAAAGGAGTTTGAGGAAGATTCAGAGTATCTTTTATTTCTAGATTCTCGGCCATCACATTCTCCAGCGTCTACATTTAGCTTCATATTATAAAATAACTGATTTTATTTCTCCACTCATTAATTGCCTTTCCAGTTTGTCTCAGTTCTTTCTTTAGCCTGGTTTCTATTGCAGAAAAATATCACAAAAATAGTCTTAGATGTATCAGGCCTGCATTTCTGAGTTTTTAAGAGTGACGAAGAGAATAAATAGTATGATATCTAAGATTTGATTTATAAAAAGCGGGATTTACAGCCTTGATATTGCACACTTATCGGGGAAATAAATAAGACATACCAGAGGAAGGTGATAAACCTAGTTAGTTTTTAATATAGTGGGCTCCCCGGCTGACAGTATTACTTATGGCTGCCCTAGTGATTAACTGAGCAACTTGAATTCCATGCTTCAACCCAACTACTTTAGGATCCATTTTTGCTTCTTTATAAAATTTTTCAATCCGGTGACGGAGATAATCCAGATCAGCAATCGCTCTTTCCAGCCTCTTTCTTGTCCTGATTATTCCGGTATAATTCCACATAGTCGATTTTATAAGAAACCAATCCTGGTTGATCAATGCAGGGTCGATTTCTTCTTCTACTTTTGGGTAATACCACTCGTGAATCTCAGAAGTCTTGTACGGTGTTTGAGGATCGAAATGAGATGCGATGTACCTGGCTGCCCTCGTTCCCCACACCAATCCCTCTAAAAGAGATGTCGAAGCTAAGCGGTTTGCTCCATGAGCACCTGTACAGGATACTTCACCTACTGCATACAGCCCTTTCAGAGTGCTCTTTCCATGACTGTCTACCAAGACACCTCCACAACAATAGTGCGCAGCTGGAACAACGGGAATAGGTTCCTTAGTTATATTGATTCCGTATTCAAGGCAGGTGCGGTATATGGTGGGAAATCTTTTTTTTATATCAAAGTTTGCATATGAAGCCAGATCCAAGTAGACATAACTCGAGTTGGAGTTGGTCATTTCCTCATAGATAGCTCTTGTTACCTCATCACGAGGAGCAAGCTCTTTTAATTTGTTATAATTCTCCATGAAAGTCTTGCCCTCTTTCGTTTTCAGTCTGGCTCCTTCTCCTCTTACAGTTTCGGAAATCAGAAATCCTTCTGCATCTCGGTGAAAAAGAGATGTAGGATGAAACTGGATATACTCAATATTAACTAATCCAGCACCTGCCCTGTAAGCCATTGCATATCCATCTCCAATAGCTCCTTTAGGGTTTGAAGTATACAGATAGACTGCGCCACAACCTCCTGTTGCAAGGATTGTATATGGAGCAAAAATTGTTTTTACTTTTTTCGACTTATTATCTAAAACATAAGCTCCAATGCATTGGGAATCTTTATAAAAAGACCTGGGATTTTTTGAGTGATGAGGTACAGTAAGCAGGTCGACAGCGGTATGATCCGATAAGAGTGTTACATTTGTGTACTTTTTTAGAACCTCAATGAATTTTTCTTCGATAGCCCGGCCTGTCATATCCTTTATATGAAGGATACGTCTTCGAGAATGGCCTGCCTCTTGAGCATAGTCTAAGGCGTCCGGGGAACTCCTGCTAAACGGAATTTTTAATTCATTTATTAAGACTTTTTCAACAAGTTCTTTACCTTCTCTGGCCAAAACCTCAACTGCTTGAGGATTATTAATTCCATCCCCTGTTTCCATGATATCTTCTTTTAAAAGCTCGGGATTGTCATCATGACCCAAGGAGACAATTCCTCCTTGCGCGTAGTAGGTGTTTGTCTCTTCAAGAGCGGGCTCTTTTGTAATAACAATAATTCTCAATCCGCTCTTGGCAGCCTCCAAAGCAGCACTTGCTCCAGCTATCCCACAACCTATTACCAAAACATCTGTCTTTAAACCTTCCATGGCTCTCTAGCTCAAAAACTCTAAGCTCATATCCAGGGATTTAAAAGAATGAGTCAAACTCCCCACTGAAATATAATTTATTCCTAAAAGGGCAATATTTTTAACTTTTTTTAAACTAACTTTGCCGGAAACTTCAAGTGGTATTTTTCCACTCACAAATTTTACAACTTCTTTCATTTCCTGCAAAGACATATTATCGAGCATGATCATATCAGCTTTGCCTTTAACTGCTTCTTTAACTTCCTCTAAATTTTTTGTCTCCACCTCTATTTTTATATCCTTCCTACTCCTTTCCTTAGCTTGTTTAATTGCCTTGAATACACTGCCCACTAATTTTAAATGGTTATCCTTTATAAGAATCATATCAGAAAGACTAAAGCGATGATTAACTCCTCCTCCCATCTTGACTGCATATTTTTCAAGAATTCTCAGCCCTGGAGTAGTCTTTCTCGTATCTAAAATTTTGGTATTTGTTCCTTTTGTGGCCTGGACAAACTTACTCGTCTTAGTTGCAATACCTGACATTCTCTGGAGAAAATTTAGAGCTGTACGCTCTCCTTTAAGAATTGAGATTGAACTTCCTCTAAGACTGGCCAGGATATCTTTTCTCCTAAATACCTGACTGTCTTCAAATTTTTTTTCAAAACTAACGGAGGGGTCAATTTTCTCAAATACACGCTTAGCAATATCTATCCCTGCAAGTACTCCTGATTCTTTGGCCAGAATGATGGCTTCTGAGATAGACTGGGAAGGAATAATGCTTTCTGATGTAACATCCCCTCGAGGCATATCTTCTCTCAGGGCATTTTCAATAATTTCATCTATTTCTCTTGCTTTCATCTGGAAAAATTATAAGTCTTTTCTCTTAATTCAGTCAACATTGGGGTCAGGCTTTCATAACTTTGATAACTAGATAAGATACTTTTCTGCTTTTATAGTGTAGTTAGATTTCACCAAACTATTTTCAGCGGCAAAGAATAAAACACCTTCCTTTACCTTTAAAACTTTAAGGAAAAACAGATGAAAATTAAAATTATAAAAGTTATGAAAGCCTGACCCCAGTATTTGACAATAGCTATAAAGAAAAAATAAGATAAAAAAAATGCCGCAGAAAAAGATTTATTACATTCTTCTTTCTCTTGCTGTCTCTGTTTTTCTAATTTGGTATCTCTTATCAAGAATAAAAATTGAGGATCTGCTCCAAACGTTTACCCGGATATACCTCCCAGCTCTTTTAGCTTTTGCTGTAATTTCTCTTGTCGGAGCAGCATTACGCGCATGGCGTTATAAATTACTTCTCGAATCTCAACCTGTTAGCTGGGGAGATATCTTTTTGGTTACATTAATCAGAAATCTCTTTGTTGATCTCCTTCCCGCACGTATAGGATCCCTCTCGTATATCTATCTTCTTAATAAAAGACTTGATTTCAGCTTCGAGATGGCAACATCTTCTTTTGTCGTAGCTCTTATTTTTGATTTCCTGACTTTAAGCCCTTTTCTTGTTTTGGCTATCTTTGTTGTAGGCCTTGGATCTACATCTATCTCAAGTTTCACTCTTCTATTGATCGCCCTGGTATTCTTTCTCATCATATTAATTATTCTCTGGAAAATTATTCCATTTTTTTCATTCCTTTTAAAAATTTATCACCAGGTGCTTCAAGTCGTCCGTCTTGAAAAGCGAAGATGGGCGAAAATATCGGTCAAAAAAATTAATCTCACCATTGATTGTCTTTCTCAAATCAGGAATAAAAAGATTTATTGGCCAATTTTTCTTCTCTCTCTCTTTATTCGTTCGGCAAAGTATGTCTCTTTGTACTTCCTCCTATTTTCTCTGCTCAAAAGCCACGGTTTTACCCTTAAAAATGTGAGTTTCTGGAAGACTATTCTGGGTATAACAGGAGCTGAGCTATCATCAGCTTTGCCGATTCAAGGTATTGCTGGATTTGGCACTTGGGAGTCGGCCTGGGCACTTACTTTCAACCTGATGAATTTTGACAAAAGTTTAGCTATTATCTCAGGGATGGGTGTTCATCTTTTAGCGAATCTCTTTGAATACTTTCTCGGGATTATCAGCATTTTAATCCTTGCTTTTTCTCTCTTAAAAAAGAAGAGGGCCAAAAAAAATGATGCCAACTTTTGACTTTGAAGACCATATTCACCTCAACAAATCTGATCTCCAGAAAATTCTCACTATAGCTCTTTCTAAAGGCGGTGATTTTTCGGAAGTATTCCTTGAATACAAAATCTATAACCTTGTTAACATGGAAGAAGATATCATCAAAGAGACATCAGAATCTGTAAGCTTCGGCTTAGGTATAAGAGTGCTATCAGGTGAAAAAACAGGTTATGGCTACACTAATGACCTGTCATTCGAGAAAGTCAAAAAGGCAGCATTGACAGCAGCCTCAATATCTTCCCAAGCTCCGCTTAATTATGCTAAAAGTTTAACCATATTACGGCCTGCTCATAATTTATATCCCGTGTTAAAACTTCCCTCTAAAGAATCTCTAGAAAAAAAGATTTTCCTGGTAAAGAATGTTTATGAATCCGCTCAGAAATTTGATCCCAGAATAAAAAAAGTGAAGGTCTCTTTTCAAGACTCCGCCAAGTATATAACCGTGGTAAATTCAGAAGGACTAATGATTTCTGATGTCAGACCCATGGTAAGACTTTTATGTTCTGCAATTGCTGAAAAAGGCAAAAAAAGAGAATTCGGTTTCTCAGGAGGAGGAGGAAGAGTGGGCATAGAATATTTCAAAAAAGAGATGCCCTCTCATCAATTAGGCATAAATGCCGCCAAAGAAGCATTAAACCTTTTAGAAGCAATCGAGGCTCCAGCTGGAGAAATGCCGGTAGTACTTGCTCCTGGCCACAGCGGAGTTTTAATTCATGAAGCAGTCGGTCACCTTCTTGAGGCAGACTACAATCGGAAAAAGACATCTATTTTCTGGGATAAAATAGAAAGACGCGTAGGAAACGAACAAATCACAATCTTTGACGATCCTACAATTCCTCATTTTCGAGGTTCATATAACATTGATGATGAAGGTACGATTCCTCATAAAACTCTTCTCATCGAAAAAGGAGTCGTGAAGGGCTTCCTTCAAGATAGGCTCTCAGCTAATTTAATGAAAATGCCCTTAACAGGACACGGTAGAAGGCAGGATTACACATGCATTCCTATTCCTCGAATGTCCAACACTTATATCGATAAGGGAGAGTATACCCCTGATGAAATTATATCCTCAGTTAAAAAGGGATTTTATGCCAATAAATACCAAGGAGGTCAGGTTGAAGATTCAGGCAAATTCACCTTCTCGGTAAGCTCTGGCTTTCTTATTGAGGAGGGTAAACTTACTGTTCCAGTTAAGCAGGCAACCGTGATCGGAAGTAATATTGATATCCTCGAAAAAATTAAAATGGTCGGTTCCGACCTTCAATTTGGATTACAAACTGGAACATGTGGCAAAGAAGGGCAGGAGGCGCCAGTAACTGACGGATGTCCCACACTTAAAATTGCGATGATGACAGTTGGAGGACAAAGGTGAATAAAGCAGAAAAAAGCACAGAACTAATGGGATTTGCAGAATACCTTGTGAATTTTGGAAAAGCGAGTGGAGCCGATGAAGTAGAAATATCTATCATTGATGGCTATGAATTTAGCGTAGACGTGAGGCTTGGCGAAATCGAAAATCTTACAGAGGCAGGCTCCAGATATGTAGGATTAAGAGTTATCAAGGATAAAAAAACTGCTTTTGCTGCTTCATCCGACTTGTCGAGAGAAATACTCCATCATCTTATCAAAAACGCAATCAAGAGAGCCTTGTTAGCTAATCCCGATAAATTTTCCGGGCTTCCTCCTTTTTCTCCTGATAAAATCGATACCCAATCTCTTAACCTTTATGATCCTACAATTCCTGAGTTAAGCCCAGAGAAAAAGATTAACCTTGCATTGGAAACAGAAAAAATAGCTCTTGAAGATAAAAGAATCACAAACTCTCACGGAGCAAGCTTTGAAACAAACAAAATTAAATTTATTCTTGCTAATTCAAACGGTTTTCTCGATGAATATGACCAGACACTCTGTTCTTTGAGTCTTGGCCTTCAGGCTGGAGAAACTGACAGCCGTGTTGAAGACTACTGGTTCTGTTCTGCGAGACATTTCAAAAAATTAGAATCAACAGAAGATATTGCTAAAAAAGCAGTTGAAAGAACGGTTCGACAGTTAAATCCGAAAAAGATACCAACTCAAAGAGCTCCTGTTGTTTTCGAACCCATTATGACCTCATGGCTTCTGGGTTTTCTGTTTGCGTGCGTATCAGGAGTGTCCATCTACCAAAAATCATCCTTTCTAGTCGACAAGCTGGGACAAAGGATAGGAAATGAAAACATCACTGTTTTTGACAACGGACTCCTTCCTGGCAAACTGGGAACAAGACCTTTTGATTCAGAAGGAGTACCTTGCCAAAAAACGCCAGTTGTTGAAAGAGGAATACTTAAAAATTATCTTTGCAACACCTATGCTTCCCGCAAATTAAAAATCAAGTCCACTGGAAACTCTGCTGGAACTGGCGTAAGTCCAAATAACTTTTACCTTAATCCTGGAGGACATAATCCTGAAAAAATTATCTCGTCCATGGATAGAGGATTAATTCTAATTAGGACACTAGGCCATGGACTAAATCCAATTACTGGCGATATATCAAGAGGTGCTTTTGGATTGTGGGTGGAAAGAGGAGAAATAGTTTATCCCGTCTCTGAAATAACTATCTCAGGCAATTTAGGGGAGATTTTAAATCATATTGAGATTATTGGAAATGACATAGATTTCCGAAGTTCTTTCACTGGGCCCACGATTAAAATCCAGGAGCTAATGATAGCTGGACAGTAGGAATTAAGTCTTTTATTTCCTTTTTGTCGCGTAAGAAACAATAATAATCACAATTCCTAATACTATTAATACCCAGCCAAGGAAAGACAATGTGGTTAATATCCTGATAAGAAAACCACCAATTAATAAAATTAAACCCAGAAAGCGCATATTCCCTCCTATCGATTTTTATAATGGCTAAAATTTGTTAAAATGAATGATATTTTCAAGTTTTCTCTTGGGAACGTGAAGTCTTCCAGCTCTGTCCTTCCAGTATTTTATTGAATCTTTGATTTCTTCCACCGCAGGTTCTTCATCAGGATAACCCAAAGCTACAACTGAATCAACTTTATATTCTGGAGGAACATTCAGTATTTCTCTAATTATCTTTCTCTTGACAGAAGTAAGCCAGCAACTTCCTATGCCCTCTTCCCATGCTGCTAAAATCATATTTTCGATAGCTGCCCCTGAATCATGTTCATAATCCTTATCTCTTATTCGTGTGTTAACGAGTACAATGACATAAGCTGCAGGTTCATGTCCTGGTTTTGGGTTGCCTTCTGGAGTAATATAAGCTGCCCATTTCAAACATTTAAAAATTGCTTTTCCGGTAATAACCTTATCTACAACGACAAATTCTAAAGGCTGAAGATTAGCACCTGACGGAGCTAATCGAGCAGCATTTACTAATTTTTTTAGAGTATTTTTTGAAACTGATTGAGCTTTAAATTGCCTAATAGATCTTCTTGAGATTATCAGCTCGTAAAAGCTCATTAGATCCTTGTAATTCTTGTCAATATATGTTTTGAAACTTTGAAATAAATCGCTAGGATAATAATAAAATCATTGCTCAATGTAAAGTATAAGTTGAATCAGCCTTGAGCTAAAATAGATGCCAATTTTTCAGCATAATCTTTACTGGGTTCATCAGGAGTAACAAACTCAATCTGATCAGAGCTGCTTATTCCCAAACCTAACTCGACTGCTCTTTTGATTTGTTCTTGGTCAAAAATCTTTCTTCCCATGATAGCCTCATTCGAACCCAGCTCTTTTAAAACAGCTATGCCTGCTGCATCAATAGCAACGCGATCTGTTCCAGCAAGAAATACATTCGCTTCCTTTTTCTCTCCCCTCGAGGGACCGCCATCAACAAAAGCCTCTATTCCATCGAGCACAATTAATTTAGGCTTATAGCCAATATTTATCTCAGCAATCATCTTCCTCATGTCAGGCGAACTATGAAGTTCTCGCATCAGACTTTTCGGAGTTAATCCTACAGCTAATTTCAACGACATAGTAAAAACTCCACCGTATTGATGGGTTTTCAGACAGCAGGTAGAAACAAAGTATTCTGCCTCTACAGCGGGGCGGGCTATGTAGAATCCATCTTTCCAATGATTTCCCGAGGGATTCAAATGGACAAAATCATTTTCTTCTATTTCTTCGTAATTGATAATTTTGAAATCCTGCTCTTGAGCTAATTGAAATATACCCTTTTCTTCTAAGACCCTTTTGGTTGGCGGCGGGCCGCTTCTTTCCCCAATAGTAATCTCAGCAGCTCCTCTCTCCTTTATTTCACGAATTAATTGACTTAAGGTATCATTATGAGTAGAAGCAGGACATGGATCAGCAGAGTTAAAATTTGGTTTCAGCATAATCTTTTTATCTTTTACCGGGGGAAAATTTAACAACTTTAAAACTTCCCGAACTCCCTCTTTCCTATCCTGAGTTTTAAAGAGAGCAATCACAGTTTTTTTCTCTCCTTCTTTCTCCATTAAAGGACCAATCCCAAATACAGGAAAACAGGCAAGCCCCGCAACTGTGCCTTTAATAAAATCACGTCGCTTTAAGGTAAATTCATTCCTGTCTTTCAAGTTATTCCTCCGATTCTTATTGTGTTGTAATCACCTTTCTTATTCTTATTTTCTCTTAATAAGGATAAAAATTCAAAAATAAATTTAATTTTTATCCATAAGCTTGATACAAATGATATTAAAAAGAAAACATGAGGTAAAGTACCTTTTTGCATATGTTTTACATTCATTTTAGTTTGTAAAACAATACAGAAACTGCTAAGATATGGCTGAAAAAAAAGGGTAAAGAGATAAAAATTAACTTGGCAGTAAGAATGGATAAATAATATACAGAAATAATCAATATGGAAGATAAAACAAATTTATTGATTATCAGTGATGATTTATCTTTATACGATTTTTTATCAAATTCTTTTCTAAAGTTCACCTACCATATATTTTTCTTGGGAACTCAAGAAGATATTCTCTCCTTTATCAAGGGCAATTACATAAAAACAGTGATACTGGATTCAAAGGGTACAGAAGAAGAGGATTTTGAACTCTTTAAATTATTAAAAGCTTTTGATCCTATGCTCGATGTGATAATTATTGGCGAACCCGTAACCTCTGATAAGGTTATGGACTGGATTAACATGGGAGCTGCAGACTATCTCGCCAAACCAGTTCAAATGAATACTCTTGAACAGAGCGTAAACAAGATAAACGAGAAAAAATCACTCAGAAGAGAAACCTATCTCTTGGAAAAAAAGCTAGAAAAAAGATACATATTTCAAGGAATGATTGGAAAAAGTCCGTATATGCTTGAAGTATTCTCCCTCATTGAAAATATCGCAAAATACTTTTCAACCGCCTTGATAACTGGGGAAACAGGCACTGGTAAAGAAATGATCGCCAAAGCCATACACAACTTAAGCCCTGTCAGGAATAAAAGATTCGTTATTTGCGATAGCTCCTCGATTCCAGATAACTTGTTCGAATCAGAGCTTTTTGGCTACGTTAGGGGCGCCTTCACGGGAGCAGATAGAGATAAAAAAGGATTATTCGAAGAAGCACATGAAGGGATGATCTTCCTTGATGAGATAGGAGAAATACCACTTACAATCCAAGCTAAGCTTCTGAGAGTCTTAGAAACACATCAAATCAGGCCCTTGGGTTCGAACAAGAACAAAAACATTGATACTAAAGTAATAGCGTCGACCAATAGAAATTTAAGAGAGGAAGTCAAAAAGGGAGCTTTTCGGGAAGACTTATTCCACAGGTTAAATAAAGTCGAAATACATCTCCCTACTCTAAAAAAGAGGACAGAAGATATTCCCTTGCTTGTACGCTACTTCCTTAACAAGTTTAATAAAAAATTCAGGAAAGACATAAAGGGAATGTCCCGCCAAGTTCAAAAATTATTTCTTAGCTACGAATGGCCTGGAAATGTCAGAGAATTAGAAAATGTTGTAGAGAGTGCGCTCATGTTATGCAAGAGAGAATTTATCGATCTGATTGACTTACCAAAAAATCTCCAGGATTATACATCTTCTAAGACTGAAACACTTTTTATCAAAGAAATGAATTTATCAACTCTTCAAAATTTAGAAAAAGAATACATATCTTATCTCATGAGAAAAAATAAAAATAATAAAAGAAAAGTAGCAGAAATTTTAGATATATCTCGAACAACCCTCTATCACAAACTATCTAAATATAACATATCCCACTAACCTTCATTTGGGTAATTTTAGAGGGTAAACCCCTTTAATCTCTCAATCGCCGTCCAGGCACTACCCTTTTCTTTTTGGTTACACTAAGGAGAGATTTTTTATCAATTGAAATCCCGATATTTGTCGGCCTTTTAAAATGCTAACTTAAGAAACATATAATCCCCTTTAAGTAAAATAGGCTCAAATTCATTCGATGTCAATCCCGAAATTCGATAATTAGCTAGTGCTCATTTCTCTGTTGATTATCCAAATTAGAAGAAAAAAAGAAAAAACAATCACATTTTTAACCTCTAGTGTGATCATGAAAAAATAATTTATTTTAATATTGACAAAATATATAGTTTTTGTAATATATAATTAGTCCTGCTGTGCTGGCTGGGCAGGATTAACCCTCCAATAGCCACTTAAGAAAACCCTCTTTGCTAATTTCCCCGACAGCCAGCGTTTCTCTTATTTTATTATGTTATTAATCGAAAATTCCTCATAATGCTCTATTGCTTTCCTCTTCTTATTCATCAACTTCCTATGAGTTCTTGAATCTCAAGGGGTTCAGGCTTAGTTGGGTCACGACTCAAGTAGTGTGCCTCTTGCTTGCAACGGGAGATACAAACACCACAACCCATACAAATATCTGTATTCACGACAGCTTTGTTATGATTCATATAAATGGCTTTAAACTGGCATGAGCCCGCGCAATCGCCACAGCCCTTGCATAGCATCGTATCCACTTGGCTTATGTATCCAGAAGAGATTAGCATCGGGACACCATTGCGCTGGGCTTGCATGGCTCCACAGCAGCATTCACAGCAATTGCATATAGCGTAGAAACGTCCCAGCATCGCGTCTTTAAAGAAAGCATGGTGCACATGACCCTGTTCATGTTCAGCCTGAAGTATCTCCATTGCTTCACCCGAAGTGACCCAACGAGAAAGACGTGAGTGGTGCTCAGCGACAAAGCTGGCAAATGGTTCGCCAACAATGAGACAAACATCCAACGGCTGGCAGGGATTAGGTCGTGATGCACGGCAGGGGCATTCAAGAGCGATAATATGGTCTGGGTTTTTAAGGATGATGTCTCTTGCATGTGTATAAGGGATTACCTGTTCCGGGATAGTCAATCCAACCTCTTCTTTTACAGTAACCAGT
Source organism: Candidatus Aminicenantaceae bacterium (assembly GCA_041862375.1). Classification (GTDB taxonomy): domain Bacteria; phylum Acidobacteriota; class Aminicenantia; order Aminicenantales; family Aminicenantaceae; genus WVZL01. The sequence goes on along the minus strand of JBGVTE010000130.1, from coordinate 16,701 downwards.
TTTTTTGCTGCTTCCAGCGTTACTACTTTGCCATGATAGTTGTCGGCATAGGTGTAACTGTCAAGGCTCTTCCCTGAAGGCATCTTTCTCAGCTCGTTTGAATTATTAACAGCTTTCCTGAACGTATAAAGTTTTTTTACTTTACGGACCAATGCCTTCAGCACTCGGTTCCTGGGAAGTTCTCCTGTCCCAATGCCTATATATAAGTAAGGCCACCGCCCATATACATAACCGTGTAGCCAGTCGAAAAATGAAAAATCCCGCATGCGCAGTGCTTCTTTTGTAAAGGATATGGTTGAGGGCCGAAATATTCGAGGCCTTAACTTAAGTTTCATTACAATTTAATTCTTTATTTTATTATATTTTTTCAGAATTTGGCTTTTGCACATCTCTCCTGATTAAGGTGTTTCTGCTTCTCTCCTCAGTAATTTTTCCTAGGAAAAAGCAGAATATATATTAATTATTTTTTAATCAAGTACTTATCCACTGCATTAAAAATCTTTTTTGCTTCTTCTTTATTTACAGCATAGTATTTATCTCTTCCATAGACTTTACAAAGTAGTGAAACTTTTCCATTAATCATTGAAATAAAGAAGCTCAATTTAACACTTTCAAGTGGAGCATAAGAAGGGCGATCTTCAATAAGATGAATTGCTTTTTTATATTCCCACCTGGCATGTATATAACCTTCATTTTTATTAGCATCTTCGATCTTATAACCTCTCGATTCTAAGGCGTCTTTACAACTTCTCCAAGTATGATCAAATGTGACATTCTCATAAACACGTAATTCTCTGTAAGGCTTCTGACTTTTAACTTGTAACGAAGAAGCACAAAAAGAAAGAAATAAACAGATTAATCCTAAAGCTAAACATTTAATTTTCATACTCACCCTCTCTTTAAATCTTCACCAGCGACATATTCCATAGTAATGAAATGCGTGCCTCTATCTTCCATGAGTTCATACATACGACCCACATTTTTAAGAACCATACCCTCTCAGCTAGATTGCCGAAAGAATAACAGTTTTTGAAACAGCTGTCAATTTTGAAAAAAAGTGTCAAATCAAACTTGGTGTAACAAAAAGGAAAAAGGATATGTGTCAAAGTTGTGGCAATCCATGCAAAGTGTTAAACTTGGAAAATTATCTTTATTTTTGGAGGGATACTTATGAGCTTAAGAGCTTTTTTTGTGTGTGTATTGTCGGTCTTTTTCTTCAACTCGGTATCTGCGGAGATTCATTATTTTAAAGCAACCAAGGGTTGTAAAACCTATGCTGTGCGGGAACCCGTCTTGCGGATAAAACCAGGCGACATGCTTGAGACAAACACGCTATACTCTGATTATTTTACGGAAAAAGACGGCCCCTGGCCGGGAGAGGTCGGGCCTATTTATGTAGAGGGAGCATCTCCTAATGACACGCTCGTAGTCAAGATCATCAAGATCCGTCCCAACATTGGCACTGGTAGATCCGGCACCTCGACATTCTACGGTTCTCTAACCGCTACAACTACAACGCCCATGCTTCATGATCCAGTCCCGGAAAAAAAGTTCATCTGGAAAATCGATGCCCAAAAGATGACCGCAATCCTGAATCTCCCAGACAGTCGGATGAAACAGATCCAGGTGAAACTTGCGCCTATGTTGGGCCGGCTGGCTACAGCTCCTCCTGAAGATCAAGCCATACCAGGAAGCGTCCCTTATAACTTCGGTGGCAACATGGACACATCGGATGCCCGGGAAGGAGTGATCGTCTATCTTCCTATCTTCCATGAGGGCGCGTATTTTTATTATGGAGACGTCCATGCACTGCAGGGTGACGGAGAAATTACAGGAAGCGGCATAGAGACCTCGGCTGATATCACCCTTCAGATCGATCTGATCAAAGACAAAAAGATTGAATGGCCGCGCTTTGAGAATGATGAGTTTATCATGGTGGTGGGCTCGATCCGGCCGCTCATGGACGCCTTCCGGATCGCTCATGTGGAAATGGTTAAGTGGCTCGAATCAGATTACGGCTTTGATCGGTGGGAAGCCCTCCAGTTGCTATCACAGGTGGGTTCTGCTCGAGTAGCCAATGTGGTTGACCCGAATTACACTGTTGTAGCCAAGTTTCCGAAAAAGCACCTGCCAGGCAAGTAGGTTTTCCCTTTTCTCTAAATTTTAGACCATGATATCTTAAGGATGCTGCCTCTGCTCTGCATAACTTTGATGATGTCCTAAAAATTCAAGACCTCTTAATTTCAGTAAATCTTCTTCTTCTGATCCTCTCCGTTTCACACAATATACATGAATAATTCCATCCTCATTCTCGATACTCAAAAAAATAAAATGTTTAGAAACATTTAATACAAGCGCTTCTAAAGCTATTTTTGCCATCTCTTTTCCGTTTTTTCCCAGCAGCCAGCTATCTATCATATTATTTTCTGAGTTCCAGTGCCCAGAAACTAAAATATTCCCTTCCGGCGTTAGAGAAATTCCGCTTAAGATGGGTATTTTCTCATAAATCGATTTCTTGTATTTTTCGATTACTGTTCCAAATCTTTCGTACCATGCCTTATCTCTTATCATCTCTTTTCTTTCTTCTCTCCATCTTTTAAGGTCTTCACTCGTTACTTTTTCAGGTGAAGGGAGCAGTGTTCTGATTTCGCGAATCAATGTCCCTTTATGGTCATATACCCTTAAATTCTTGCTCAGACCATCTGTAAAAATAACCGTATTTTTCTCGAAAGGAATCCATTCAAAAACTGGAATAAATGGAAGTTCTAAATCTGCACCATCAGAAATATACGAAATCCTTGTTATATGATTTGTCTTAATGATTTCAGAAATGATTTGTCCTTTTGAATTGAACATAATTAGAGCATGAGGGGTACGATACAAGAAAAAATCTTTTTTCTTTTCGGGAAAAGACATGTAAGAAACTTCAACAAGAAATCCTCCATCCTTTAAGAAAAATGAATCTATTATCCCAAATACCTCATTTATCTCTAACTTTAATACTTTGTAAAATTCTCCTGATAATTCCATAAAAGTTATCCATCTGTGTCCACCTATAAATTCAGTAAAAAACAACTTCCCACTAGGAGTAAATCCTAAAGAGACACCGCTGGCTCTCTGAATTTCCCCTGGGCCTTGACCACTACCGCCTATCCTTCTCAAATATTTCCCTTCAGGAGAATACACCTTTATATAAGCATCACTCTGATCGTAAACATATATATTCCCATCAGGACCTTCCTCTACTTGCCTCGGAAAAATCAATTCTCCATCTCCCTGTTCTTTACCCAAAACAAAGTATTCTTCTCCAAAACAAGGATACAAAACAAACAAAGAAAGCACTGCGGAGAAACAAATGCAAAAGCTGGCTTTTTTCATTTCTCAAGATTTTTTTTACTATATTATTTTTAATCTCCAAGAAGAAAAGAACAGTAGTCCCTAATAGACGAAAATCCTATTTCTAAATATGGGATATTTATTCTAGCAGGATGATTTCTAATAAATTATGTCGTTAAATGTAATATTCATATCTATTCGAACTTTTTCAAAATATCCCCTACAGCATCCTTATGGACCATAAACGTGAGCATCTTGAGCTTGATAAAGTCATCGCGATAAAAATAAAAACCTTCAAATTGGCCGTGGCGGGAACTTCGAGCCGAATCCTTGATTAAGTACCAATCGCGGCCGCCTACATCGGCATAGCCTACTAAGTGAACACCATGATCATCAGTACTAGTTTCATTATAAAAACGAAATTCTCTTGAGTCCTGGTTGATATATTCCTGCGGAATATCGAATTCCGGAACAATGGCTGCGTCTTCGAAACCGTTGTACCCTGGCTCGCTCACATCGCCACCAATTGCTACCGTAAAACCATTCTTTACTGCTTTTTTGATGATGCCATACCACTCCTCCAACGGAACGTTGTAATAATCAACACTGTGCCACCAATTGTCGGGTACTTTGAACTCACCTTTTGTGTAGAATGGAACTGAAAGAGTAGACATAACATTAACATAATCATCAGGATTCAGTTTGAGAACATCGTTTAAGAACTGCAATGGCTGGATGGTTTTTCCTTGATATTCAAAAGAAGTAGGCGGAGTACCAATGTATTTGTTCAGGATAATTTTGACCGTTGAGATAATTTTCTCCTCGTCCCAGTAATTTTGTTCATCCACAAAGTCCAGATAGTTTCTTATTTCAGCAAACATGCGGGAATGGTCGTGGCGATCGTCACCCCCCAGAAGCCCCTTATAAGCCTCAAATGGAACGACACCGTATTTTTCCCAGATGCGAGTAACCGCGTTGGACTCAGAACCCTCGCCGAGTTCGGAATCGCCGCGTTCACGAACGTAACGGAGGACCTTTTCCAGATACTCGAAATACACTGTATGTATTTCTGAAAGCTTGATCTTTTGTCCTGTCAGTCTCGCTGCTTCCGACTCAAGAAATGAAGTGGTAGAAAAGCTCCAGCAGGTTCCGGTTCGATACTGGGCTACTGGAGGGAAATAGAAAGCAGACTTAAAGACATCCAGAGAGGCTGGTTTTTTCACACCATCAAAATCGAACCGAAGGATTTCTTTTTCTTCTCGCTCTTTTTCCTTACTTTCTTTTTGCCGATTGCGGATCTCGGCAGTTATTTTTTCCCGCTCTTTTTTTTCTTGCTTGGCCTTTTCTCTCATTTCCTCAAGTACTGGGTCATAGTATTTCTTGACGTACTTAACCTTTTGTTCCTTCGCCCTCTGCGCTAAAATTGGAGAAGTCAGAAAACCTGTTAAAGAAAGAGCCAATAACAAAGTCAGAATTTTTCGCATTTCAGACCTCCTTTTTATTTTATTCCTAACCATATTTTAAACAACTCACGGAGATGCTACTTAAATTTTAAACGAAACGTTAGCAAAGACAAAATAGTGAATCAATCCAGGAAAAAGGATGGAGGCGCCGCTTCGGTGTTGTCACCGGCATCGCTGCCAGTCCGAATCACTGTAGAAGTGTTCAAGCTCGTTCCATAAATCCTTGATATTGCAGGTCATGATGATGAGGTCCTGTTTTTCCCCGGACCGATCTTCGACGTAATCGGGGATAAGGAGTTCCTCCCGAAATCCGAGTTTTCGAAAAATCCGCTGAGCGGCAATCTGAGGTCTCATCATCTTTACAACTACCAGCTCCACTTTTTTTTCAACCGCCAGAAAATACAGTTCTCTAACTATAATCATTCCTAAACCTTTGTGCTGGAGTGGTCTGGCCACGATGACCCGGAGTTCTCCCTGATGCTTTCGCCATTCTTCAGCAGAAAGCTCAAGAGAGCCATCAGCGATGATTTCACCCTCGAAAAGGGCAACAAGACGAAAGACATTGTCCGACTTGATTAGCTTGATCCTCTGTTCAACGATTTTTCTGTTTGTGACATCAATCCTTAAATATTTTCGGTCCTTAGATGGAAGGGCAGAGTAGAATTTCATAAGTTTGTCCAGGTCATTTATATGGAGTTCCCTAATTATAACCTTTTTTCCATCTTTCAAAATTGCAACTTTTTCCATTTAGAAAAGCCTCCCTCACTCGAAGCTCAAAATATAGGAGCGAATTGAAGAAATGTCAAGTTCATCACAATTATTTTATAAGCTTCTTGCTCCAAAGTGAAAATGTCGCCTAATTGATTAGACTGCCGGAACCAATCGCAGCTTCTATTGGCCGGACTTCTCCTTTTGCGTAGAAGAGGCGATTTCCCACATGCTGACCTGCTGGATAATCGCGCCGATAGGCTGTTCGGCAGAGAAGACGAGCTCGAGGGCGATAAATCTAATTTCTTAAAAATTAAATGTAATTCCAAGTTGAGCAGTTATAAAATCAGTCCGGGAATTATTTACATCGTAAAAGAGATCATCATCTACTCTGAAAATGGACCCTTTTTTAAGGTACTGTCCTTTGTTGCCCCTGATATAGCGTACCCGGAAGTCAAGTAATACTGCCCATTTTTTCTCTATATGCGTTTGGTTTACTTTCTTCCATGGCCTCTCGTAAACCTGTATCATAAGCCCGAAACCACCCCCATAGCTAAGAACCGTGTCATTAATGTTGTTCGTGCTGACATCATTATCCCCGAAATCTTCATCCTTAATTTTGGTATCGGTGGTGATATGATTAAGCCCGATTAAACCGTCCAGATAGGGTCTTACTCTGCCTTGTTTTGGCTGAAAACGAAACAATATATGAGCTAAAACGATGCTGTTTATTGTTTCTAAATCCGCATCAAAAACAGCATTCTTAGTCTGGATAGTTTCGCTAAACTTTTCTGAGCCGTAAATCAGGTATCCGAAAGATACTCCGATGCCAAAAGGCATTTTTTGTGAAGAATATATAAACTCAAGACCAAAGCCCCCTCCTGCATTGCTGATATTATCTTTAAATTCGCCCTGGGGAAAAAATCCCTGCCCGTTTATTCCTCCCTGAAAACGCTGCTGAGCATTTGCTGGATGGATCAGCATTCCAAAAAACATGATAATCATAATACATAATACTTTCAGAATACTTTTAAAAACTAAAGATTGATTTTTCCTCTTGAATAATAATTTTTGCATCTTTGGCTCCTTGTTCTTAATATACACTTATATCACTAGATAAATTATGCAATCTTTATGCCAGGTACAACTGGTTTGGACGCATCTTTTAATTCACTTTTATGTCCTCTAATATGTACAGATGTCTTAAAAAGGTTTGATCCATCTATTCGGAGTCCTTTTGGAGGCATTGTCTCGAATGGTCAGATACTGTCTTAAAGGGGAAGGCAGCTTAACGCTTGTTTATGATTCTCTAAAAGGTGGATACTATATAAGGCAGCCACTTTTCTGCCATCAATCGCTCAATCTCCTCAATATTCTTGGGCAGAAAAGATGAAAGAACAATACAATCTCCTTCAGTTATTAAGACATCATCCTCGATCCTCACTCCAAGGTTTTCTTCGCTGATGTAGATGCCCGGTTCGACAGTAATCACCATTCCCGGCGCCAGCTTAGCATTGGCGATCCAGCTGTCATGAACAGATAGCCCAAGGGAATGACTTGTAGTGTGGATAAAGTATCTCCCATAGCCCTTTTCCTCGATGTAGTTCCTGGCTGCCAGATCTATATCTCTCAGCGTAGCTCCTGGTCTACAGGCGTTTATTGCCTTTCGCTGCGCCTCAAGCACTATTTCATATATCTCCTGTTGCCTGGGAGTAAATTTCCCTGAAACCGGTATTGTCCGGGTAAGATCGCCTGTGTACTCTAAATATTCAGCACCTACATCCATTACTATCAAGTCGCCTGGTTCTGTTTTCCTCACATTCTTATCATAATGGATGATAACCGAATTCGGTCCTGATCCAATAATTGAAGGGAAGCCTGTGCGTTCAGCTCCTAAGGAGTAAAATGTATCCTCTATGATTTTCTGGATTTCGTATTCATACATGCCGGGCTCAGCTAATCGAACCGCTTCAAAAAGGCCAGCGGCAGTTATCTCGATTGCTGTTTTCATGATCTCGAGCTCATCTTCTGATTTTATCATCCTCATTTCAGCAAGAAGAGGAGAGAGATCTCTAATCATAAGGTGAGGAAATTTTAAGCTGATACGCAGGACAAGAGAATAGCCGTAGTCGTATTTATAAATGGAACTTGGGAAATAAATATTCCATTCCCAGCTAAGAGCGTAGGTAAAGATATAGTCAAACTGTTCCAGTGGAAATATGTTGAGGATACCAGAGATTCCAGCCATCATTTTTATTGTCTCTTCATCATCTACTCCTGAGACAAAAAGAAAATCGCCTTCAACTCCAGAAGTGATGAGAAGGATAAAATTTGGTTCTTTTATTCCGGTAAGATAGAAGAAGTCCTTATCAACTGCTTGGCCATCTTCTCCTGAGAATAAAACTGCCCTTCCCTGGATCTTTTCCCTTAAATGATCCCTCCTTATGCTATATATATTCGTTTTCTCAGCAGAAAAGACAGAGGAAAGTATTACCATAATTATAAATGTCGATACTATTGACCTTAATCTTTTCATGTTATCCTTAGGATTTCTTTTGTTCATCGTTTCCTTATCCTTAATTCTATTTTAAATAAATGGAAAAATGGATTTTGGCAGCACTGTATTCTCAATCCTTGAAGTAAAGCCTTATTCCAATTTTAAGGTGAGGTCCTCCAAAAAAGATATCTTGTTCACTCGAGTATCCATACTGGTCTGTTTTTTTCAATTTAGCTTTGCCGATAAAATGTTTCACCTCACCAAAAACAGCCAATCTTTTAGAGATACCACCCTCAAAGCCAAGACAGAAATGAGGAGCAAAAGCCTTTAGCTTATTAGTTTCGGATTTCTTTTCTTGGTTTGAATACCCCGGAACTTCCGATTCTTCCTTGATGGATAAGGAATAATGACCTCCGCCTAATCCAACAAAAGCCACAAATCCTCTGTTCACTGGCAAAAAATAAAGAAGTGATAAATTAATAGGGAAAATAGTAAAGCTTGTTTCGCTTGAGGAGGAATAATACATTCCCTCCGACTGAGAAGAATATTTCGTGAATCCATAGGCAAATTCCGTCATAACACCAAAATGTTTTGTAAATTGATACCCTATCTCACCGCCAAAGCGATATGAATTATAGAACCAGACAACTGGAGATGCTCCAACATTGAGACTGATGCTGAATCCTCTTCCAGATTCTTCAGAAAATGCCGGCCGAAGACTTCCGAAGATGAACCAAAAAAGACAGAAAAAAATGATGCTTTTTTTCATTTTTACCTCCTTGGCACTCAAGTATTATCAAAGCAAATGAAAAATCATTGCATGCAATTTTAAAGGGAGAAGAGATGAATCAAAAATCATAGAAAATTTCTTTTCAGGTTGCAACAAATTCCTTGCCTTTTTTTGGAAATTTTTACCAGCTGACATCTTTAAATGAACATATCACATGAAAAACAGCGTGGTGGTGGACGCTAGGCCTGCAAGCTAAGCTCGAGGTTGTTTACAAAACAAGCTGAACAGTTTGACCTTAATTTCTTATTATGCTAAAAATTATAAAGTAAGGCATAGAACGAAAATAAAGCAAAAAGGGAGAATTAATGAATTACAAAAATATTTTATTTGAACCTGAAAATGAAACTCTTTCCGCTGCGATAGTGTATTAGAATATGGAGCTTAATCATGAGAAAGAAAATAATCCTTGGAATATCAGTTTTTATTCTCATTTTCGCCTTGGTTTTTATTCTAGTTCAAAGAGGTTCAAAGTCAGCTGTGGCTTCGACTGAGGTCGATTATGGGGAATTTATTATCAAATTAATCGAAGCTGGAGAATTATCTGCTATTCATTCAGTGAGTGTCTCTGCGCCCCGGGTCAGGGGAAGACTTCAAATAAACAAGCTTATAAAAGACGGCAGCAAAGTCAAAGAAGGAGATATTGTGGTCCAGTTTGACAAAGTAGAAAAGCAACAAGAGATGCTGAAAAGCTTATCTGATTTAAAAATTGCTCAAAATGAAATAGAAAAGAAGTTATCTGATATAGAAAGCCAAAATAGAACTAACCAGATGGAATTGGATAATACTAATCTGCAGTATGAAGAGGCGAAACTGGAGTTAAAAAAAACAATTTTACTTTCCGAAGTTGAGCAAGAGAAAATAAAGCTCCGTTATAAACAAGCAGAAAAGAAGCACCAAGAAACTCTTAAGAAAATGGAATCTCAAAGTAAGTCCAATGAAGCAGATCTGAATGTCCTGTACGAAAAAAGAACCAAGGCCGAGGCAGACTATACAATGGCCAAAAAAAGCCTGGATGATATGACACTTCGAGCGCCGAAAGAGGGATTGGTTGTCTTAAAGGAAATATGGAAAGGAACAGGAATGAGTAAGGTTCAGGAGGGGGATCAAGTTTGGCCTGGATATCCGATTCTCGAAATTCCAGACCTTTCATCCATGGAGATTAAAATGCACCTGAATGAAGTGGATGTATCAAAAGTCAAGCCTGAACAGGAAGCCTTGATCAGTATAGATGCCTTTCCAGACAAGAAACTCAGTGGAAAAGTGGAGAGAGTTGCTTCCATGGCCACCAAAAAAGATTGGGATGCCAAAATAAAGACTTTTGAAACAATTGTCTCTTTGGATGAGATGGACTCTCGGATGAGGCCTGGTATGACTTGTATGGTGGATATTATCATCAAAAAAATTCCTGATGTTGTCTCTGTGCCGATCGAATCAGTTTTTGAAAGAGAGGGCAAGACGATTGTTTATATGATGGGAAGTCGATCTCCTAAAAAGCAAGAGGTTGTCTTGGGAGATAGAAACACCACTCATATAATCGTTACTCAAGGTCTTTCTCCTGGAAATAGGATTGCTTTGCGAGATCCTTTTGGAGGGCCGGAAGTTGAGGAAATCCCCACTCCTAAAGAATCCTCAACTAGATGAGGAATGTATTGTTACCATGGGATAGATTAACTCCATGAATTTTTCTGAAATAATAAATGTCGGATTTTCAGGATTAGCAACTCACAAGCTCCGTACTTTTTTAACCATGCTTGGCATTATTTTTGGAGTCGGGGCAGTAATTTCTATGCTCTCCATAGGAGAAGGCGCCAAAAAAGAAGCTCTGGAAATTATTAATCTCATGGGAGCCAAGAACATCATTATCCAGAACCTTGAATACGAGGAAGATATGCTGAAAACCATTAGAGAGAAATCCCCCGGGCTTTCTTTAAAGGATTTCATCGCTCTGCAAGAGGGTATTCCTTATATAAAACACCTTTCTCCTCAAAAATTGATCAAGCCTGATTTTATACGATCTATTGACGGTAAAAGCGATGCCCGGATTATAGGAACTGATCAACGGTACCCTCTGACTCTCAACTTATTAGTAGATAGAGGACGCTTTTTTGATGAACATGATAACGTCCAGCATGCGAATGTATGTGTCATCGGCCATAAAGTCAGAAGAGACCTTTTTGCCTTTCAAAATCCCATTGGGAAAAGGATAAAAATCAACAACCAATGGTTTGAAATCATCGGAACAATACTCAAGAAAGGAAAAGCCAGAGGCGAAATTGAAGGGATTGAGATAGAGAGCATCTCCAACGATATTTACATTCCCATCAATACAGCTCTGAAGAAATTCGAGCTTGAGCAGTACGAATCCCAGTTAAGTGAGATAGCTGTAACAATGGAAGATCCAGGGTACATCAGAGATGCAGCTGTTTACATTAATCGGCTTCTTTATCGTCTCCACCGGAGCACAAAGGATTACAAAATCATAGTCCCTGAGGAACTCCTTCATCAAACTCAGGAAACCCAGCGCATTTTTAACGTCGCAATGGGTTGTATTGCCGGCATCTCTCTGCTTGTGGGCGGTATAGGTATCATGAATATCATGCTGGCTTCTGTACTGGAAAGGACAAGGGAAATTGGTATAAGAAGAGCGATTGGAGCCAGACAAATAGATATTTTGGGCCAGTTTGTGGCTGAGGCTGTCTTTATCAGCCTTGTTGGAGGTTTCTTAGGAATCGGATCAGGATATGTTATTTCTAAAGCAGTGAGTCTCCTGGCTCATTGGAGGACCTTGATCTCAGTCATCTCGATCATCATCTCTTTTGGCATCGCTGTCTCAGTGGGGCTAATATTTGGGATTTACCCTGCTTATACTGCCTCCAAGCTGAACCCGATCGAGGCCCTGCGTTATGAATGAGATTCTGATCCTGTATTAAATCCATATCACATCATCTTTTTAATTCCCTCCCTATCCAGCAATTGACTTTGCTGTCTAGGAGGAGTTATATCGTCAGTCGCCATCAGGAGCTCCTGTTGTGTGTAACCTAGGAAGGGGAAAATGGTGCCGGAGGAGGGATTCTAACCCACATGGAACAAAATGCTCCGCTGGATTTTGAGTCCAGTGCGCCACTTCTTTTTTCCATCTCTAATTTACTGAAAATAATGAAGTTGTATGCTTCTCCCCCTAGTCTCTCATCTTTCGTGTGCCTGTGATGGGACAAAATTTCTGCTTCTTTAGCTTGTGCTTTGGAAATTTTAGCCAGAAGTTCGACAGCTTCTTTAATTATTTCATCCTTTGGGTGGAGATACCTTTGAGTCACCAGAACGCTTGAATGTCCGTATAACTTTTGGATGGTGACAATATCAACTCCTTTTTCTAACAGTCTAGTCCCAAATGTTCTTCTCAGATCGTGGAATGTGAGATCCTGAATGCCAGCTCTCCGACAAGCATCTTCAAAAGATTACCTTACAATTTAAACGGAAAAACTAAACTGTAATATTTCATACCCTCCCGGGCAATATTTCAATTATTCTAATATACTCCTCATAGCTTCATAGGGAGTTTTACCCTTGAATGCTCCATGCGGACGATCCATATTATAGAATCGCTCCCACTCCGCTAATTTCTCATTTAAATCCACATCATCCGTATATGTCAACAGCTGATAAAATTCTTCCTGATCCGTCCGGAGGGATCTCTCGACCTTTCCGTTGAGTTGTGGAGATCGAGGCTTGATATAGATGTGTCTTATCCCTTTATCCTCAACATGCCAATGAAATTGGGCTTGAAACTCATGGCCTCGGTCTGTCCGAATCGTATGGATGCGGAAAGGGAATTTCTCAATCACATAATCAATAAACTTTATAGCGTTCTGCTGATTGTGACGTGGGTAGATTTTCATCGCCCTGATCCGGGTGGCATCGTCAATCGCCGTATATTGAAAACGTCTGACTCTATTGCCCTCAAAGTTCCTCAGAGAAACAAATTTGACATCAACCTGAATGTGATGGCCGGGGACTTTTTTGGCATAACGTCGAGTGTGAATAGCTCTACGGGGCGCACTCTTTGGTAAACGCTTCATACCGTTTCGAACGAGAGTGCGGTAGACGCTGGATTCTGATGTTTTAATCCCATGATAGCGTTCAAGATACCAGGTGATTCTCTCGGGCCCCAGTTTATATGTCTGTCTCAAGTGAAGAATCTTATCAACGACATCTTGGGCTAAGCTTCTTGGATGGTTCCGGGCAATAGGTTTTTTTCTGGCTAAACCTGCCTTTCCCTCTTTATCGAACGCTTTCTTCCAACCATAGAACGTTGACCTTGGCACTTCGAATTCACGACAAGCCTCGGCCACAGTGCGACAAACTTTAGCATATTCAAGAACTGTCCATTTGAAATGGACTCTGAATGCCTCTCTGACTTCTTTTTGCATATCTCAGACCTCCTTTTTGTAGCTTACAAAATAACACAAAGTGTCCAGGAGGGTCTGACATACCTACAATTCTCGGGCACTGCTCTTCGATGAGCAAGAGCTTTTAACAGAAGTATTCTCGTTAAATAAACAAAACCACAGAAATCACTCATACCGTAGGGAATCCACAGGATTCGAGGCGGCGGCTCTGAGAGATTTGGAGCAGACGACGATAAAGGCGACCACAAAGGCGCTGAGGCCGGACAAAAAATAGATCCAAAGGCTCAGCGGCACGTGATAGGCGAAATTCTGAAGCCATTTGGACATGGCATAGGTGGCGACCGGCCAGGCGATCACATTGGCCAGAATCACCCATTTCAAAAAGTCTCTCGACAGTAGAAGCAGCAACTGGGGGGAAGAAGCGCCCAGCACTTTCCGGATCCCGATTTCCTTTGTCCGGCGCTCGGTGACAAAAGAGGCCAATCCGTAAAGACCCAGGCAGGCAATCAGAATAGCCAGAATGGCAAACCCGTTAAAACTCTGCCCCAGCTTCTCCTCGGATGCGTACAATCTATCGAGCTGCTCATCGAGGAAGGAATATTCGAAGGTGTACTTCGGCGCCAGTTCAGACCATTTCTTCTCCAGAAAAGCCAGAGTCTCCGGAATACTCTGAGGATTCAACCTCAACGACAGCCATCCCCAGGGTACATCCAAATACCGTATGTGAAGGGGCTGAATCTCGAGATGAAGGGGCTGGTAATGGAAATCCTCCACGACGCCGATCACAGGCCCGGCCGCTTTCATATCCGCATCCACACTGAATCTTTTTCCTATGGGATCCGTCCATCCGATTTCCTTTATGGCTTTTTCATTGAGGATATAAGATATTCCCTTATCCGTCCCGAATTCTTTGGAAAAGTTCCGGCCCTGGACGATGGGGATTCCGTAGAAGTCGAAAAAATTCTCATCCACCCAGAGCATGTGGGCAACGAGAGTTTCCTCTTCAGGTCTTCCCTCCCAGTCGACCGGCCCGCCCGAGCCGATATTGACGGGAAGGTAGCTGGAGCAAGTCATATCCAAAATTCCTGAAGAGGCCAGAAGCTCATTTTTGACCGCTTCATATCCCTTCTCCTCGAAAAGCTGCGAGGCATTCAGAGTCAGAACATAGTCCTTGACAAAGCCAAGGTCCCTGTTCTTGATGAAGCGGAGCTGGTTTATGGTCACGCTCATACAGAAAACGAGGGCTATGGAAATGGAAAACTGGAGCATGACGAGAAGATTCCTGAAATGGAAAGGTCCGCTCCCCTGCAGATTCGAATTTCCCTTCAAAACACCGATGGGAGAAAAAGAGGACAGAAGAAGTGCGGGATAGCTGCCGGATACGAGGGCGATAAAAACGAGGATGCCGCCTATCGCCGTCAAAACCAGAGGGTCCGCCAGCAGTCGAAAGGACAGGGGCTTTCCGATATAGGCGCTGAATTTCGGGAGAAAAAGGATCAAGAGCAGAAGGGATCCAAAAAAGGCGATAAACGTGACAAGTGTCGACTCACCGAAAAACTGTTTGATAAGCGTTTGCCGCGATGCCCCGACGACCTTTCTCAATCCCACTTCCCGGCGCCGCAGGGAGGATCTGGCCGTGGAAAGGTTCATATAATTGAAAGCCGCGATCAGGAGAATGAAAAAAGCGATTGCGGAAAAAATGTAGATTGTCCGGACATCCGTGCCCAGTTCGAGTTCGTCCATGGCCTGATCGTAAAAATGGATTTTTTTCAGCGGTTGGATTTCTATTTTCGAGGTGACTGTATCTGTCGATCCCATATTCTGTTTATAGAAAGCGTCCAGTTTGGTTTCAAATTCCTGTGCATCGGCGTTTTTATCCATCAGAAAATAAGTGACGTTGGTCATCCTCCCCCATTCATCGAACCTCTCCTCCCCCTGGATTTGCATGAAGGACGAGAATGAAGCCAGAAAATCCGGGTGAATGTGGGAGTTTTCGGGTGTTTCTTCGAGGATTCCCGTAATGAGGTAGTTCCATTCGCTGTTCACGCTGATGGTTTTGCCGACCGGATCCCTGTTTCCGAAATATCTTTTGACTGTGTTTCTGGAAACGAGCACCGTAAACGGTTCGTTCAATGCGGTCTCGGGATATCCCTCGACCAGCGGAAATGTGAACATTTTCAGAAAATCAGGATCGGCGAAATAAAAACGGGTTTCCGTGAATCTTTTGTTCTCGTTTGTGCTGACGTCGACTCTGCCGTGCTTGAACACCCGGGCGGTGTGGAGGACTTCCGGGAAGTTGTCTTTCATGGCCGGAGCCAGGATGCCGGCTGTGGCGTTGAACCGGCTTTTTCCCCGGTAAGTTCCTCCGATATTGAAAAGAACCCGGTAGATTCCCTCCGAATTTTTGTGAAATTTGTCGAAACTCGTTTCATAGCGGACGTAGAGAAGAATCAGGATGCAGCAGGCCATGCCGACGGCCAAACCCGAGATGTTGATCAAAGAGAATCCTTTGTGTTTGGTCAAGTTTCTGAGTGCGGACTTAAAATAATTTCCGAACATGGCTGTCCTCCAAGAGATGGTGAGTTTCAAATATTCGGGAAAAGATCCCAGTGACTGAGACCAGTACCAGAGTGCGGCCCTAAAACGGCCGCAGCTTTTGACCAAGGCCTGGTAGATCTCGTTGAGGTCTTCATCCATGGAATAGGTTTGCACGTACTCTCTCATCAGGTGGAGAAGAAGCCTCGGTATGAAAGGCGGCCTAGATTTGTTTTTTCTCATGAGGTATTTATTTGGCTGAAAAATCCGGAATGTTTTTCCACAGAGCGTTCTGGAGTTTGCGTGCGTTCTGGAGGGCTTCGATACCCTCTTTGGTGATCGTGTAGAAGACTCTCTTTCTGTTTTGGCTGTCTTCTTCGGGATCCTTTTTTTTGGCTTCGATATAGCTTTTTTTGACGAGATAATCGAGAGTGTTGTAAAGAGTCCCGAAAACCATGGAGCTTCCCGTCAATTCGATGATCCGCTCTCTGATTTTGATTCCGTACGCTTGATCTTTGAGGTGCCAGATGGCGATCAGGAAGATCTGCTCGTTTATGGTCAGTTTTTTCATTTTTGGGGCCTCGCCTCTTTAACGATTTTATCGGACATGTCACTTCATTATACGATATTATCGGATAAAAGGTTTACAAAAAAAATAAAAAAATCGAAAAAAAGAGGGCGGCTTTAATGGTTTGATAGCAGAATGTAAGCAGTGAAATGACCAGAGCCAGGCTCCCAGACAGCAAAAAAAACTCCAATCCGATCTTTGTCCGGAAAGCAAAATTCTGCAGCCAGTTAGAAACGGCAAAGTAAGCCACGGGCCAGGCGGCAGAGTTAAATATAGGAATTTGGTTTTGGGGATGGCATTGAATCTCGCACAATTTTCCCGGATTTACATCATCTGACAGCCTGGAATGAGTGTCTCACATTCAAAACAACATATTCAACGGCAAACACGATAGATAA
>JBGVTE010000129.1:0-45746 GCA_041862375.1 Candidatus Aminicenantaceae bacterium | reverse complement strand
CGTTAAAGCTGCCATGGCCAATCCTGTGGATTCCTTGAGGTATGAATAAATACTAATGGCATGATTGAACTTTTCTTTCCATGTGAAAAAACTGGGACTGTTTATATTTTTCGTAGGGGCTTGATTTATGTAGGGGCTTGATTCATCAAGCCCACAATTTTGATTATTCGTTTGGAATAGATTTATCAAGGAATAAGAGAAAACGGCCTGTCTCGTTTTTTTCTTCAATATGTTCAAGATGATTTGTGGTATGAGAAGCAAATTTTACAGGCAAAGCAACTAAAGGATTAAAAACTGCGTATATTGTAATAAAACGTAAGTGCAGCCAAATAAATATGACAAGAGAGGAAGCCATGAGCTTAAAAGAAATATTAGAGAAGATAGTCGAGGACGATGAACCGGTTTTGTTAAGTGATAACAAAAAAGATTGGGAGGCCAGCGTCCTCCTAGAAAGTCTATCAGAGCCGATGCTAAAGAGACGGGCTCACCTCCAACCAGGATTATATATTGCGGAGATCAATGATTCTGGTTATCTTGGTCAAGTGCTTTACAGGGTAAAGCAAAAGGCATAGAGCCTAAAGAATGTATGCAACAATTCCTGTTCACTTTTGAACACCGTTTGTAACACCAGCGAACAATTTTACCATGGATATCTTTTCCTGCTCCCTGGTAGTCTCTTGTATTCAATAATGGCATATTTTTTGCTCTAGTATAGCTGTGTGAGGTTTTATGAACAGTGTTCTATTCTGAGCTTTCGATAGCTGATTCTTATAAGCTCAATCATTCTTCATAGTTGGAGGAGTGATGTTTAAAAATTACATAAAGATCACCCTAAGAAAGATTAAAAAACACAAAGGCTATTCTTTTATAAACATTGCTGGCCTTGCCGTCGGCCTTTCCTGCTGCATATTGATACTGCTTTATATCAGATATGAATTTAGCTTCGATAAGTACCATAATGATGCCCAATATATTTATCGGGTCGTAAGAGAGCATCAAGGGAGATCCGTCTGGGATAATTCATCAGAGCATCCCCTGGCTGCATCATTAAAAGAAAATTTTCCTGAAGTCGTCAAGGCGACTAGAGTTAAAAAAAATGATGAAGTTGGAGTCGTTGAATATAACTCAAAACGTTTTAATGAGGAAGGTATATATTTTGTTGATCAGGATTTTTTAGAAATCTTCACATTTCCGCTTGTTTCGGGGAGTATACACACTGCATTGAATGAGCCCTTTTCCGTTCTTATCTCCCAGGAAATGGCTGAGAAATATTTCGGTAACGAAGAGCCGGTGAGTAAAATCCTTCGGATTAAAGAGTGGTACGGGGAAAGAAAATATGACTACAAAATAAAGGGAGTTCTAAAAAACATTCCCGAAAATTCTCATTTCCTTTTTGATTTTTTATTGTCTTACAATACGTTATATACTCTGAAGAGAGGGGGGAGAGATTCGGTTGAAACATGGAGCTATTATGAACCCAAAACATATATCAAGTTGGAATCCCATACAAAGCCGATAGATTTGGAAGGAAAATTTCCCGCATTCTTAAGAAAATACAAGGGCGAAGAGTCGGTATCAGAAAGACTGCGCCTCCAGCCTCTGACAGATATTCATCTGGGTGGAAACCTGAGATTTGAGCTGGAAACTAACAGTGACATGAGATATATCTATTTGTTTTCAGCAATAGCCTTTTTTATTGTGCTCATCGCCTGCCTAAATTACATAAACCTTTCTGTTGCCTGGTCAGCAAAGCGGGCTATTGAAGTCGGGATGAGAAAAGTGGTAGGGGCTACTAAGGTTCAACTTGTCAAGCAATTTCTAGGTGAATCCATTGTCTTTTCTATCCTTGCTCTTATGATTTCGGTTTTATTGGTAGGACTTGTATTGCCGGCTTTCGGTTATTTAATCGAAAGAAATCTGACGTTAAGTTTATTTCAGGATCTGGATATGCTATTAGTTTTTCTAGGTATTGCAGTCTTTATTGGATTGGTTTCCGGAAGCTTTCCGGCTTTTTTTATTTCCTCATTTCAACCTATTCAGATTATCAAGGGGACTTTGAGAATCGGTTCCAAAAGCGCAGCTTTTTTTAGAAATTCGCTGGTCGTGGTCCAATTTATTGTATCGATTGTCCTGATTGTATGCACATTCGTGATCCATAACCAACTCAGTTTCATAAGAAATAGAAATCTTGGATTTGATAAGGAACAAATGGTTACAGTCTATACCATGGATAGAAATCTGAAAAGAAACTCAGAGCCATTGAAGAGAGAGTTGTTGAAAAATCCCGAAATATCGGGAGTTTCAGTTTCATTAGACCTACCGACAACAATACGCAGGACTTCTACTATTGAATGGGAAGAACAGGGGGAGAGACGGAAATTAGGATTAAATTATACCTTCGTTGATTATGATTTTTTTAATGTCTATGATATAGAAGTTGCAAAAGGGAGGAAATTTTCAGAGGATTTCTCCATGGATGAAGAACAGGCAGTTGTAATAAATGAAACAGTAGCGAGAAATCTTGGGTGGGAGGACCCTATTGGAAGACGGTTTCAAACCCAGGGGAGGGAGTGGACTGTAATAGGTGTGATAAAGGATTTTCATTTTAAATCGCTGCACTGGGAAATCGCTCCCTTGGTTTTCCTGCTTCACGAAGGAAGAGGTATCGATTACTTTTCTATCAAGGTCAGTCCCTCCAATATTCCAAGCACTTTAGGTTTCATCAAAGAAAAATGGATAGAATTTTCTCCTGAATTTCCTTTTCAATATGCATTTCTGAATGAAAGGATTGACAAGATCTATAAAGCCGAGCAAAAGTTAGGAAAGAGTTTCAATACTTTCACTTTGATCGCTCTATTTATTGCCTGTCTGGGTTTGATTGGCTTGGCGTCTTTTATCTCAGAGCAAAAGAGAAAAGAAATCGGAATACGAAAAGTCCTTGGTGCCGATTTCCAGAGTATCATTGTCATTCTGGTAAGAGACTTTGTGAAATGCATCGCTGTGGCGGTAGTAATTGCCTGGCCGATTGGCTATTTTGTCATGGAAAGATGGCTTCAAAACTTTGTCTATAGAACCAGCATAGGAATCGAAATTTTTATCCTGTCAGGTTTGTTGGCGTTTGTCATTGCGCTAACAACGGTCAGCTATCAATCAATAAAAGATGCCCTTGCAAATCCTGTAGACTCATTGAGGTATGAATAGATAGACTTGAGAGACAAGAAAAGCTAAAAATGCTGGATAAATAAGAAAATAAAAGGAGGCAAAAATGAAAGAAGTCGTTATTTATGTTCCCACATTGGAGGCAGAACAGAACATCGACATCGATGTGAAAATCAACGGAAAGAAGCGAACAATGCATTACAGGGTTGAAATCGTAGACTGGGAGGACTATGGCGGGGAGACAGAAGATAAAGTTGATGTGATAAAAAGGTTGATAAAAGAGCATGATAGGGATTGGGAATTGATTCAAATCGGCATCCCTACAAAAGATAATATTCCGATCATGTTTCGGAAAAGGGGAGAAAGCGTATACGGAAGATTATAGAAAAAGATAGCCATGTTCAAAAATTACTTGAAGATCGCTTCACGGTACATCAAAAGGGACAAAGGCCTTTCGTTTATCAATATCGCCGGGCTGGGCATTGATATGGCCTGCTTTATTTTAATCATGGCCTTAGTGCAGAATGAACTCAGCTCTGAGCTTATTTCAACGAAATTTTGAATGATGGCTGTTTATGGAGGATAGAAATGATAAAACTGAAGGACATCACAAAATACTACTCAACAGGTTTTGTGAAGACATTTGCCTTGCGGGATATTAACCTCGATATCGAGGAAAGCGAATTTGTGACCATCATGGGACCCTCAGGTGCCGGAAAGTCAACATTGCTTTACATCCTGGGTATGTTAGATACGCCTTCAAGCGGTGAATATTATTTCTTTGACAGGAAAGTCCATAAATTGAATGAAAAACAACTCACAGATCTCCATAAAAACTACATTGGATTTGTCTTTCAGAGTTATCACCTTATAGATGATTTAACAGTCTATGAAAATCTTGAAACCCCACTTCTATACAAAAAAGTGAAGGGCTCGGAGCGGAAAGGCAAGGTTTGCGACATGCTCGACAGATTTCATATAGTGGCCAAGAAGGACCTGTTTCCTAATCAATTATCCGGCGGCCAGCAGCAGAAGGTAGCAGTTGCAAGAGCCGTTATCACCGAACCAAAACTCATTCTTGCCGATGAACCCACTGGCAATTTAAACACCAAAGAAGGCGAAGAAATTATGGAGTTGTTCAAAGAATTGAACGAGGATGGAACCACAATTCTTCAGGTCACACATTCTGAAAAAAACGCATCCTACAGCCGAAGAATTATTAATCTTTTGGATGGCTGGATTGTGCATAACGATGAAAGTACATCAGCTGTCCGTTCATTCATGCAAAAAATCCAAAATTGAAATCTCTTACGGAGGTATAAGATGTTGAAACATAAAAAAATTATTTGTTTTTTTTCAATTTTATTCCTTGTCACAGGAGTCTGGGCCCAAAAAAAGGAGAAGGCTTTATCTCTTGAAGACTGCATCCTGAGAGCGATGCAGAATAACCTGAACGTTGCAGTTGAAGTCTTGAACCCGGAGCTGGCTGATATTTCTGTCTCCCTTGCTAAGGAAAACTTCCTGCCCAGCCTTTCCTTTGGCTACAGCCTCCAAAATACAAATTCACGCTCTTTCTCCTTCATCGAAGCCGAAGAAAAGATCTCAACAGAGTACAAAGATTACTCAGCCTCCATTTTTCAGCGTATCCCAACAGGAGGAGAATTTTCTATATCACTCTATTCGTACAAAAACGATTCCAACCAAAAATTCCTGTCAGTTAATCCTCGTTACTCAAGCACGCTCCGATTTAATTTTACTCAGCCCTTCTTGAAAAACTTTGGTTTTAAAATCAGCCGTAAAGAAATCATCATCGCCCAAAACAACAGAGACATTTCAGAAGGCCAGTTTAAAGTGGTTCTAATGGACACAATTTACAATGTGGAAAGTGCTTACTGGAATTTTGTCCACAGCATCGAAAATCTTAAAGTTAAGAGACAGTCCTTAAAATTGGCTCAAGATCTTTTAGCTAAGAATGAGAGGGAAGTCGAGGTAGGGACCTTAGCACCCATAGAGATCCTGAGTGCCCAGACTGAAGTGGCAAGCCGTGAGGCAGATATCCTTCAAGCAGAAGCCATGATCAAGAATAATGAGGATCTTCTAAAGACAATCATTAACCTGGCTGCCGAAGAAAAGGGAGTGGAAGTAGATATTATCCCTGTTGACAAACCAGCCTTCGCGATAAAGGAGGTGAGCCTTGAAGGCGCCCTTTTTACAGCTTTAGAGAACAGACCTGATTTACAGGCGAGCAGGATTGACGTGCAGAATAAAGAAATAAATCTGAGTTATGCCAGAAATCAGCTTCTTCCGGACCTAAGCCTCCGGGCATCTTACTGGAGTCCTGGCGTCTCGGGAACTCAAATCGTCTATGACGAACTCGATCCTTTTGGCCCTCCGATTAGGACTATTCCAGGAGAATCATCTGATGCTCTAAGAGATGCCTTTGACTTCAAATATAAGAACTGGTCTGTAGGATTAACGCTAAGCATTCCCCTCAGTAATGTTCTCTCTCGTGCAGAATATGCCCAAGCGAGGATTAATCTTGATCAGGCTAAATTTAGGCTTGAAAATCAGGAACAACAGATTTTTCTTGAAATAAAAAATGCAGTAAGGGCTGTTCAGACTGATTATAAAAGGGTCCATGCTTACAAAGTTGCTCGGGAGCTGGCCGAGAAAAAATTGGAGGCAGAAGAGAAAAAATTAAAGGTAGGTTTGACTACTAATTATGTTGTTCTTCAGCATCAAAGGGGTTTAGCTGATGCACGCAGCGCCGAACTCCAAGCTATGATCGATTATAATCTCTCTTTAGCTCTTCTGGACAAAGCGTTAGGAACAACCTTGAAAAACAAGAATATCAAATTTTCTGAAATTTCTGAGGATTTCAAGCGAAAGACATAAATTAACTTTCTTTAAGAGAAAAGGATAAGGATTTCCTTTTGGTGATTGAGGAAAAACCTCACTATTTTCCGCTATTTCTGGCTGCTGACAACCTTCAATAAATGTATCACACTCAAAACGGCAAGGTCAACGACTGGAAAAGCGAATCAAATCAACCGAGACCTCTAAAACATCGAGTTTAATATAGGCTCTGTCCTCGAGTCAGCAAAAAGACAACCACAGAGGCCCTCAAAAATACTCCCCTCTCTCTCCAAATGCTATCACAAGCTCATGTTGGACAGCCTGAGGAGTAGGTAGGAGGGCGTTCAGCTTGGAAGGTCAGGTTGAGGTGGCGATAGATCCGGTCATAGCAGCAGAGATGATTCATAAAACAGGCCAAGTTTCGAAAAAAGCAGAATGTCATGATATTGATTGAGTTAGATTGATTGCCAATTAAAATTAAAAAGGAAAAATGTAAGCTGTTGTTTACATCAATAAGCTGATATTAACAACATAGGAAGACAATATAAAAGAATCAAATTTACTTTGGCTATTGTTCATGCCTGTTTCTCCGATTAATCAAGAGAAATCTGGTTAAAACTTCCTGGAAATATTTTCTGCCTCCCTAACAAAGATAGAATCTTTATCCGCATTGGACAACAGATCTAATGCTTTTTGATGTTCTTTTTGCGCTTCTTCTATATCATTATTATTTAGATGGATTTTGGCCAGGCTTAAGTGAGATGCAACGTAATTGGAATTATAGCCAACGGATTCTTTTAACAATTCAAATGCTTCATTTGTTATATTAAGTCTTATAAGAATTTCTGCATATTCATTAAAAAAGTATGAAACGTTGAATATTGATCCCCAGTAACCCATCTTTTTTCTTATCCTTTGACCCTCTTCGATAGATGTTTTTATTATATTTATGTCCTTCTTTAAGTAGCCTTCGAGCAATTTTAAATGAATGAATAATTTGTAGATTGGAAAATAATTTGTCGCATTTATCTCATTCTCATCAATTTTTTGTTTCATTCTTTTAATAACTTCCCTAAGCCCATTTAAATCTCTTCTTTTAGCAGAAATAACTCCTTTCAGCCAAAAAGGGAGATTAGGAGATTCGTCTAATCTATCGATATAGCGTTTATCCAAATAAAAATCTGTAACATGTTTTAATTCTTGAATTGATTTTTCAATGTTTCCTCTTAAGAACTCAATATAAGCCAAATAGAAATGAGTGTTTATCTTAGTAGTCTCTCTTTTTGTAATTGCTGCTTCTTCTTTTAGGGTTTCAACAGCTTTGGAGAGAAATCCCCTAAGGATAAAATTCTGTGCAAGATTACCATACAAATAATCGAGGGTTGGATTAAGTTCTTTTCCCTTATTCAGGGCATTTATGGCTTTGTCATACATCCCTGCAAACATATATCCAGAAGCCAAGCTATCATAAGAATTTGCTGTATTATCTAGTTCAACATACTTTATAAAATGCTTTTCAGCGAGCTTGTGATTTCCTGTCCAAGAATAACAAAATGCAATATGATTATGGGCAAGGGAATAATCTGGATCTATTTCTAGTGCCTTTAAGTAGTGTTTAATTGCTTCACTCGGATCACCCCAGTGAAAATACGACTCTGCAAATTCGTAATGATATTCTTTCTTAAATGGAAATGCTTCTTTTAATCGCCCGATATATTGGCGCTCTTCAATAGGTTTGAAGTTTATACGAGCCATCAAAGCATTAAGTATAAGCAAATCATATTTTACAAGCTTATCTTTTTTATCAAGGGCTGTTTTAATATTCTCTCTCGCTTCCTCTCTATCTCCTCTAAAAAGCAAAACATCAGCAAGTCTCAAATGAGCTAAGCTAAACTCTGGGTCAATTTCAACGGCTGTTTTAAATTCAGAATAGGCTATGTCAGAATCAAGCTTTTCCCATGCTTCTTCTCCTCCTAAGAAATGGCTAAGAGCATCCAGATTATCTGAGCATATTTGAGAAAAACTTCTATCCCCTTCAATATTTCCTATAATTCCATCGGATTCATCTGATATGAATGAATGAATTTTTCCTATTTTATCTGATATCAAATCGATAGGCCCTTTGCATTCGAACTTTTTCCATGGCGTCGTCTTTTCTTTACTCCTCATAGAAATAGAAATTTCAAATCCCATCACTTTGGGATAAACATCACCAGTAATAACAATGAGGGGTCTCGGGGATTTTTTTTCTGTTGCCTCAGTTTTTCTTTTGTAGGTAATAATATCTTCTTGAACAAGTATATTTAAGTTGGTAGATGCTGTTATAGAACGAAGAAGCAAATATTCAACAAGATTTTTCTGAATTTCTGGTGACTCGCCTTCTGATATCTCTAATAAAATAAAATTCTCATATTCATATTGTGGTTGAATGAATCCTTTCCATAGATGATACCCTCCAAAGATAACAAGGGCCATCACAATTAAAGTTGTTACCCATTTTAATTTTCTTTTATGAATTGAAATTAATTTTCTCCTTTTTGCTTTCTCTAAAGTGATCCTCTCTGTTGTTGGAATACTTTTTTCTATCTTGTTTAACTCAGCTAGAAGTTCCCTTGCTCCCTGATATCTCCTCTCTTTATCCTTCTCCATGCATTTGAGAATTACTCGGCTGAGATCCTCAGGTATCTGGGCATTAAATTCTTTAGGATTTGGAGGCACCTCGTTTTTGTGCTTAAAAATAATGCTCAAGGGCGTATCCCCTCCAAAAGGAACCTCTCCAGTCAACATCTCATAAAGAATCACTCCCAAAGAATAAACATCAGAACTCTGATCTACCTCTCTTGCTTCAACCTGTTCAGGAGACATGTACTCGGGAGTTCCAATCATTACTTTGGCTCTTGTAATCCCCTTCGCTTTAAGGGAGCGTGCAATCCCAAAATCCATAATACGGGTATTCCCTTCTCTGTCTATCATGATGTTTTGTGGTTTTAAATCACGATGAATAACTCCTAGCTGATGGGCTTCAGCCAGTCCCTCGCATACCTGCTTGGCTATGGAAATAGATTTCCCTACGCTTAATTGTCCCACTCTTCTAATTGTGCTTTTCAAATCTTCACCTGGCACATATTCCATAGTAATATATTGGATTCCTTCCTTTTCACTTAGATCATACATACGGCAGACATTTCTGTGCGAGATTTTCCTTGCAAATTTCAATTCATTTCTGAAGCGCTCAATCATTTCCTCATCCGAAGCGATTTCAGGATTTAATAGCTTCAAAGCTACCTTTTCCTTTATTTTCCTATCAAAAACCTTGTAAACCTCGCCCATACCTCCTTTCCCGAGTTCTTCAATGATCTGATACCTTCCAGCGAAAGTGTTTCCGATAGCTAATTCTCTGATTGACGCTTGAAGAGTCTTAGTATGAGGAGAAGAGTTTTCCTTTAAGGGATGAATCTGTGTGCCACATTTACTGCAAAAACGGCTATCATCAGGATTCTCAAGATGACATTTAGGACATTCCATTATCCTTTATTCCCTTTGACTGGGTGATAAAAAAAATATCAACTAACGAAAAAATAGTCAAGCTTAATATAGAGGACAAATCTTTGTTAGTGACAAAGCACTTACCCTGAAAGTATAATAATTACATAAAAATATAAGATTTTCGTCACTTTCCCCCGCTTGAGTATTTTTTTAATAGTAAACTATAAAAATTATAGATTTCAGCAAAACAACTAAGTTCTCTAATTCGGCTCAATGTTAAAAGTGTGATGATTATTTATATAAGTCACTGATATTAATGAGAAAACTCTATTTTGGCATATATTTCATCTTTTAAGAAGGAAAATACAAGGTTTATTCAGGTAGCAACAGGCTTTTTATTGGGTTAGTCACTAGATCAAATGCGGTTGTTTATTTTGTGCACATCACTAGCCCAGAGGAAAATCGGTGTTTAAAATGCTATAATGCTTGTTTAGAAGCTAGGAGACAGCATGATCGTAAAAATAGAAGTTTGAGCAGTGCTTATCATTTCTAGAAGCCTTAACTTCCCGCCTGTAGGATGTCCCGCACAGCATCATACCATGCTACCATTCCTATAGTAACACTTCTCAAATACTCATTTTCGTGAAAATTAAGACTGTCATCGCTTTCAATGGTATTTCTGAGATAATAAATCAGGTCAAGATAGGCACCAAGATAATCTTTCTCTGTGGTTTTAAAGCTTCTCAATTTTTCTATTATCCATTCGGTAAGTATATAGCCGCCCAACTCCTCAGAAATGTCTTTTACTAAATGGTGCGGGTTTCGCTCTTGTTTAACCAGAGGAGCGCCGTATGACACTGTATCGTTAAGCTGGTCGGCAATTGCTCTAAGAAAGTAACCCATCCATATGTCATCATACCGCCCCATCCGGTAACCTCGGAAAAAACCTCCCATCATTATCAAGTACATTACTGGAAGCGTATCTATGGCGAAAGCTGTGTTCTGGCTGTTAATAGAGCACCATGTGCCGAGTTCTAAGGCGAAGGATTCTTCACCGAGCAGAGGCTCCATTCTAACTACATTTAGAGGTTCTTCGATATTTGCTGTGGCATCAACATCCGGATTCTTGAGCCATAATCCTTCGTTAACTTTTATACGCATCCTCTTGCGTTCTACCTGGTGCTCATTTTTCTTAAAATCCTGCTTGGATTTCGGATACCCTCTAGGATAAAAACGTCTCGGTGGATCGTTTACAAGTGTTTCACAGATATTCCACCATCCAGACGGATGAGAAACAACTGGCAACTCAACTTCTTTGTCGACGATTAAATGACTGCCAATATAATTATTCTCAACCACATAATTATCGTCATCTATTGAAATAATTACTTCTGCATTTTCGAGTGCAGCTTTTAAATATCCGATATTTCTTCGTTCAATACTGTCATAGCGAGCGACGATATCAAACGCGGGCCACTGCCGCATGAAAAGTAATTGATCTCTTAGGTCAAGGTATATGATTTTTGATTGAAAACGTTCCTTAAGTCCTGTTAAAAATGTGGCTGCTTCCGGTGGAGTTTTTCTATCTCCGACAACGATCGATATAACATTTTTTTCATAACCATATTTTCGCGCATTTTCGAGATAGCCCTCCAATCCCCTTGGAACATGAATTGTTGTGTTTACGAGCGCTATTCTTCGGTTATCCATTTCTCATCTCCTGATAAAAATACATAAGGAATATCCAATATCTGAAGCTCTTCAGGAACCGCAAAAAAGCTCATTTCGATATTCCTTGCATATAAAAAATCTATATATCACATTAATGTGATTTCGTCTTTACTCCCTTTATTAGAATGTTTATTGCCATAGAGACATATCTGAATGTCCCGATTAATGTATTTTTTGATGTTCCTTGGACACGCGCTTCCCATTTGGTCGGTACTTCTGATACTTTCAAACCCAATCGAATGGGTTTGAAAGTCGTTTCACATGCTATTTCATGAAGAGTTCCTTCCCAGTCAATATTTTTTGCAAGTTCAGCGCGCATTAATTTAAATCCGTAAGTAAGGTCGTGGACATGCGTTCTGTAAAGCACTCGAAATATTTGTTGAAATCCCCAATTAAGCACGTACTTAAGCGGATTGTACTCGGAAAATCCACCTCCTGGAATCCATCGTGATGCAACGACAAGGGCACTATTTGTCCGTTCCATCTCGTCGAGCATTCTTAGGGCAGTTTCCTTTTCCATCTCGCCATCAGAATCTATCCGAAGCATGAGGTTGCCACGCATGAGTTCATATCCTTCACGCTCGGCATAACCTAATCCTGGATTGCATATCTGAGTATGGACCAAAACATTCCCATATTGTCTGGCTAATTCTTCACATACTTTTTTAGACTGGGAGGTGGAATAAGGCGAAAGTATTATTATGATCTCTTCTAAACAGTCCTGGATTGAATTTTCTAAAAAAGTAACTATATCCCTTACATTATCTGTTTCAGAAAACACAGGCAAGATGACACTTACTCGGTATTCTGGTCTAGATAGGGGCTCCAGATTGAAAGGTAGTGTTTCTTTTTCCATCCTGTGCATTTTTTCCTTCTACTTTATTGTAAGTAAGGAACCCACCAAAAAGATCGGACAAATAAAAGATATATTACTTCTAAGTCTGTGTCAATATAAAAATTTAAAATACACAAGTTGATTTCTACTTTAGAATTTTTATAGACAATTCATCAAGAAATGGATAAGATTGAACATGTCGAAAGAAAAGGAACTCTCTACGAGGTAAAATGATCCCTTCATTGATTGTCGGGATTCCTGTAACCTTTTGTTTCACTTTTAACAGGATGAAGGCCTGTATTTTTATCTCACTACTTTTTTATTTCCAGAATAGGGGATGTCTTAACCATGGACTTTGCCGACTTGACTGCCTGCTGGACGAAGAGAATAGAGAGAGAGTGTGTGTTTATTCATGAATAGATCATCGGGGATGAAACCATACAAGTGGTTGTGCCTAGCATTTATTGCAGTAGGTCTACTATCCATTACAGGGGAATTTTATAACGGGTATAAGGGAGTGAATGAATTCAGCGATGATGCATATTATTACATTGTGACAGCCAGAAATTACGTGGATTATGGATTTTTTACATTCGACGGAATTAATAAAACAAATGGTTTTCATCCATTATGGATGATCATTACAGTCTTTTTGTATAAACTGATAGGCACAAAAATTTCATTAAACCTTCAAATATTTTCTTTTAAGTCCTTAGAGATACTGCTTTTCATCTTGATCCTATCATCTGCTGCGCTAATGTCCTACCGTTTGAAGAAAAAGCAATCCCCCTTCTCATATGCGTTTTTAGGAGTAATTTTGATACTTGTATATCCAGGCACAAACAACATGTTCACTTATGGAATGGAAACAACAATAGCAGCTCTTTTTATTCTTTATCTATATTACGGTATTGTGAATGATAAACTAATAGCTGTAGCGGTTCTGCTTCCTCTACTCTTTCTATCAAGGTTAGATACATTGATATTTGTGGTTGGTCCGATACTCTTATACTTTTTATTAAAAAGAGAAATAACGTTACTCAAGAAGATTGCACTATCTATTCCTGTGGTAGTAACATCTTTATCATACATTCTTTATAATTACATTAAATTTGGTTATTTAGAGCCTATCAGTGGCATTGTAAAATCATCATTTCCAGTACCTAATGTTCAACTTTCTCATTTAAGCGATCCGATTCTTGAATCATGGTTTTCTGGAACACCCAGGCCTCTTTTATATCCAAATTTATTATTGTTAGTAGTCGCTCTTGCTGTTGCATTTGCCATCCTGATAAATCAGGTAAAAAAGAAAATCATGTACAGGAGGTTGATATATTCACTGTTTGCTGTTATCCCCACACTATTAATAATTAATCTCGTCTTTTTCCAGAAGTGGAACAAAGGACTGCCCCGTTGGTATTTAGTATTGCCAGCAGTAACAGTAGTTTTCATTTTTTTTCTCGCCTTACATTATGTATTTGTAAAGTACAGCCGTTTCTTTAATATCATTATTATTTGTGTCCTAATTCTTTTTACGCTTATTTACCTGAAAGGACTTCCGCATAAAATAAAGGAATTCGTTAAATTTGATGAGAATACCAGAGAACACTTTATGAGAAAGCAAAGTCCGGAGACTGTATTTGCAGGGACAGATATAGGTGGATTAGCATTTTGGGGAGGACGAAGAGTAATAAATTTAGATGGTTTGGTAAACAGCTATGAGTATCAAAGCGTTCTGAAAAACCAACAATTATCTAGATATTTACAAGAAAAAAACGTCTCTTATTTGTTTGTTTGTGTGTGGGCAGATAAACCAAAGTATCAGATGAGAAAGAACGAATACATGTTCTCTCATCGTGTTAATCCTCCTGCGGTATATAGCAGAGAATATAAACACGAATATTATGTCTATTCCTATATGTACAACATGTACTCTGATCTGATAATCCTGACTCCTGAGCAGGAAGTATATCGTAGCGCCATCTTCAAAGATGGCCTCAATGACGCAAGAGATTTAATTTTCTATGTTGGAAAGAAAGAGAAAGATTAAAAAAGCCTCTAATAATTAATGAAACTTAAGCTAGATAAATTCTGATCGAATCCCTGAATAACAAGACTAGTGAGGACGTAACTAGAAGAGGAGACCAAGTTTAACCATTAGAAATTCAGAAAGGTTGAGCATGTTAAAAAAGGTTTATTGGTTTCTCCTTTTGTATTTACTTATATTGGTTCTATTCTTAAGTCATTGCAGTAAGAGTAAATCGAGAATAGAATATTTCGGAACTTTCTATGCCAATGATTGTGGTGTCTCCCATGGCGGTTATGAGTGGGCTGGCGATTATACAGCAACTCTGGTTATCGATGATAGCAAAGGAACTTTGTCACTGGTCTTTTCGATGGGATTGGGGGATTACCTGACAAAACATCAATTTACAGTTTCCGATTTTTCCCAGGCGGGTGGAATGTTAAGTTTTAATATCGAAGGCAGACAAGCTCTCCTTGAGTGGGTTGAGAATGATACTATATGGAATGGAGATTATGATAATCACTACATAGCTAACAATTCTGACGATGTCCAAGAAAGAATTGGCCAGCTTCCCATTGAAGTTTTTACAGGATTTATATCTCATTATTATATTGAGCTTCGACTCAAATCTGCCCAGCCAGAATCAAGGTTCAACTTAGTCCGCTAGAACATAGAATAAGTAAGAAAAAGGCACGTAATAGTCTTTTCCATGTACCTTTTTTTGCCCTTTGGTTTTTTTGTTGATAATCTTTATGCTCCCCTGCAGGTAGGAGACATACAGTCATGGAGTGTCCCAAATGTCATTCAGATAATCCTGATACTTCCCGCATCCGCGCCGAACCAAGGCTCAGGGAATTACTGAAAAAAATGAACTTTGAATAATAAGCTCCTAATCTACGATAAATGTCAGTAATACTCATTCTTATTCCCATTTGAACCAACTAACATGAGATAATCGTCTCCCTAATGCTGACCATGGCATTTAAATTTATCTGACTCTTATCTGCATAATTAATTTTTTTAATAATTATTGCATAAAATATTAATAAAATTAATTATAATATTAATATAATTAATTTTTTTGCCTTCAAATATTAAATAATTTCACAAGAGAAATTTCTCGAATCAGGATCTCTCCATTTATAAACAATATCTGTCGGTTTTAAAACAGAAATTGGAATTGAGAATTGCAAATTTTAAAGCAAAAAGATATAAAGTAAGGCGTTGAAATAATGGATACTAACCAACAATTTAAGAGGATGGTGGAAGAATGAGAACTCTACGCTTCATAATGGCAGCCATGGTGACTTGCTCTCTTTCCTGGGGGCTTGAGAGCGGTTTCCTTAAGAGTCAAGAATCTCACGAGAATGAACTGAGTGCGGGGAAGAATTTTATCCGGACTCAAGTCTACAGCCTGAAAGAAGACCTGGAGGTCCTCAAACTTTTCGAGGGATTACGTGTAGCTGATGTTTCTGACGGGATGGATAAGTCGGGACTACACAGCATCGGGCTGGTAAACCCGAAAATTCATACCCTCTGGAAGGACACAGAGCATTTCTCCCATCGTATCGCAGGCATTGCAGTAACCGCCCGCTATGTGCCTACCCAGAGGCCTCCGGCTGGGAAAATGGCTCCGGAAGAGTTTGAGAGATGGGAAGGACACTTTTATACCGCTTATTCCTCTGAGCCGTTTGTAGACCTTATCCGCAAGGGGACGGTGCTGGTCATCGATGATGCTGAGGATGCTGATGTGGGGACCATCGGATCTTACAACATCATGGATTGGGCTTCGCGCGGATGTGTCGGAGTTGTGACGGATGGATGTGCGCGGGACACGGATGAGATTATAATTGAAAAAATTCCCCTCTATTTTCGAAAGCCAGGCAGGGGGATACGCCCTGGTCGTAACGAGATCGAGTCAGTCAACCGCCCGGTTTCAATCGGTGGAGTTTTAGTCATGCCGGGAGATGTGATTGTTGCTGATGGAGACGGGGTGATCGTTGTGCCCCGTAAGCATGCGAGAAAAGTTGCTCTTTTCGCCCGTGAGATAATGGAAAAGGATATGGAAGGACGAAAGGCCCTCTACAAAAAGCTGGGACTAACCATTGATGATTCTGTCAGGAGGAAGAAAAAATGAAACTAAAAATTTTAATTTGTTTCTCTTTGATTCTGGTAATCATGACGGCAGGCTGCGCTAGGAAAAAATTCTCTGATTTGAGACCTCCGATTCATATTATACCGAGAAATGTTATATATGCGGGTGTCCGATCTTCAAGCTACGGAATTGATCCCTTTCCTGCTCCCAAGGGATGGCGTTTAGCTATGCAGACCATGAGCGGCTACTTTGAGGGCTCGGCTCCTTGTGCTATTTGGATCGTAGGAGAGTTCCGGAGAAACAAGGCCTGCCATCTTTACTTTCCCTCGGACAGCAATGAATACGTCAATATCGAATTCGAAGAGGTGGACAAGCATGAGCCTTATCTGGATCATTTTGACCAAGCTGGGATACAGGTGTTTCTCCAGGTAGAGCCAGCCAGCGCTGATATGCTTGATCTTATCGACCTTGTTTTAAACAGGTACAAACACCATGAGTGTGTGATCGGCTTCGGTGTGGATGTGGAATGGTACCGCGAGTCCGAGAATCCGGAATGGGGTGTGAAGGTGGATGATGAAACTGCCCGTCTCTGGGAAACTAGAGTGAAATCCCACAACAGCCAATATCAGCTGTTTTTAAAACACTGGGACCGGGATTGGATGCCCCCGACCTACAGGGGTGATATCGTTTTTGTGGACGACAGCCAGATGCTCGAGGATTTTGACGCCATGCTGGAGGAGTTTGTGGCATACTGGTCGGATTATTTTAAGCCGAATACCGTGTTCTTCCAGATTGGTTACAGGCCGGATAAATCCTGGTGGAGAAAATTGACAATCCCTCCCGCTGAAATCGGGAAGGCCATTGCCAGTCGGATTGAGCAGAATTGCGGGGTCTTCTGGGTTGATTTTACTCTGAGAGAGGTATTGCCCACGGATGAAGAGTAGAAACATGAAAGGAAACGGGGCTATTCTTTTGTTGATCCTCTCGGCTTTTCTTATTGTGATCCATCATGGCTGTTCACAAAGTGCTATCAAGGAAGAGCAGGGAAAGGAGTTAATAGTCGGAGTCAAGATTTATGATTATAGCGGTGACCTGGGACAGCTTTTTATTGAATGGCGTGGCCTGGGTATTAACACGGCCTATGTCAGTCCGGATTTTTGCGCTCGAGGGAGGTTCCGTGAACTTGCCCGCGAAAACGGGCTAGCTGTTTATCTCATCATTCCCGTATTCTATAATCCTGAAGAATTGCAGAAGTATCCGAGTTTTTACGCTGTAACGGATGCCGGAGAAAAAGCTCAGGACGATTGGGTGCAGTTTATCTGTCCCACTCGTGAGGAGTACCGGAAACGTCGGATTGAATACATAAAAGAGCTTATCCAGGATTTAGACCCGGACGGCTTAAGCCTGGATTTCATACGTTACTTTGTGTTCTGGGAGATGGTTTATCCCGACAGAACGCTGGATTCTCTTCCCAACACCTGCTTTGATGAGCATTGCTTGAAAAAGTTTCAGGAGGAAACCGGTATTGCCATCCCTAAAAATCTTAAGAGCATTCCAGAAAAGGCCCGCTGGATCAAGAAACATCATCTCCAGGCATGGACTGAGTGGAAATGCAGGATTATAACCAGCATGGTTAAAACTGCCAGCCGGGAAGCCCGTAAACTAAAGCCGGATATAAGCATTAATATCCATCTGGTTCCCTGGCGTGAACATGACTATAGTGAGGCCTACCGAATAATTGCAGGCCAGGACCTCACGGCCTTGTCGCCTTATGTGGATTACCTATCTCCGATGTGCTATGCCCACATGCTGAAAAGGAAGCCTCCCTGGATAAGTTCGGTTGTACAGGATATGTACCGCCGTACTCGAGGGAAAATTATACCCAGCATTCAAGTCAAAGAAGCCTATCTTCCAGAAAAACTTACCGCCGAAGAGTTTAAACTCTCACTGACGGCATCTTTGAAAACTCCTTCGGCTGGAGTCGTTTTCTGGTCCTGGGATCACTTTGAGCAGGATCCCGAAAAAAAGGAAGTTGTGAAAAAAATAGTCAAGGAGGCAAAATCTAATGAGAGCTTTTAAAAGAAAAAAATTGCAAGCTAATTTATTTTTGGTTTTTGTATTAATTTTTATAATTTCGATTTTTTGCTCCTGCAAAAAGATAGAACCTCTAGAAAATGAAGTCTTGCTTTCCGAGGGATGGGAAATTCAGGCCGCCTCTGAAGTGAAAGAAAGTGGAGAGGTGATCTCAGGGCCTGAGTTTGAGACTGTGGGTTGGAATACCACTCCAGTTCCAAGCACGGTTTTGGCCGCCTTAGTCCGAAATGGCGTTTACAGCGATATCTTTTTCGGCAAGAATCTGGAAGGCATTCCCAGAGAGCAATTCCAGCAGCCCTGGTGGTACCGTAAAGAATTTGTGATAAAGTCAAACCAGAGCTTTGAGCATGCTTGGCTGGTATTTGAGGGCATAAATTACCGGGCCAACGTCTATCTTAATGGAAAAAAACTCGCCTCCTCAAGTGAACTTTGGGGTGCTTTCCGGATTTTTGAACTGGATGTGACGGATAAGCTGGTCGCGGGCAAGAATGTTCTGGCTGTGGAAGTTATCCCTCCCCAACCCGGAGATTTTACCATCGGGTTTGTGGACTGGAATCCGAGGCCGCCGGATGAGAACATGGGTCTCTGGCGTGAGGCAAAGCTCCGAATGAGCGGTCCGGTTTCTTTGAACAATCCTTTTGTGCAAAGCGACATCAACCTGGAAACTTTACAGGATGCACGGCTGACAATCTCAGCCGAGCTGCGAAACCATAGTGACAGGAAGGTCTCCGGGATTTTAGAGGGCAAGATTCTGGATATTTTATTCAGCCGATCCTTCACCTTAGAATCCAACGAGAGAAAAAAGATTGTTTTCTCTCCAGAAGAGCATGATGTCCTGGTCCTGGAAAATCCTCACTTGTGGTGGCCCAACAATCTGGGTGAATCCCGTATGTATGATTTGGAATTAACTGCGGTGGTTGCGAACAAGATTTCGGATAAGCAGGCTACCCGATTTGGAATCCGAGAGGTTTCGGATTATATAAATGCTGAGGGACACCGTGGATATAAAATCAACGGCAGAGAAGTTCTTATCCGCGGCGGAGGCTGGGTGGATGATCTGCTTCTGGTAGAGGAGCCTGGAAAACTCGAAGCTCAGTTCCAGTATGCTCGTCACATGCATCTCAATACTATTCGCCTGGAGGGTTTTTGGGGAAGCAGCCACCGAATCTATGACCTTGCAGATAAGTATGGCATTCTCTTGATGGCCGGGTGGAGCTGTCACTGGGAATGGGAGGACTATCTGGGAAAACCTGCCGATAAATTCGGCGGTATCCAGACCGAGGAAGAGATGGAATTAATCTCCCGTTCGTTACGAGACCAGGTCGTTTGGCTGCGCAACCATCCAAGCATTTTTGTGTGGGTTTTAGGCAGCGATATGCTTCCCCGTCCCGCCCTCGAAGAAAGGTATAACGCTTCCTTGAGCGAGATCGATCCTACTCGTCCCACATTGGCCGCCTGCGGCTACTCGGAAAGCGAAATTAGTGGACCCACAGCCGTCAAGATGAACGGTCCCTATGATTATGTGACGCCCAACTACTGGTACGTGGACAAGAAACGCGGCGGGGCTTATGGGTTTAACACCGAAACAGGGCCTGGGCCGCAACCGCCTCCTTTAGAAAGCTTAAAGAAAATGCTTCCTGAAGATCATCTGTGGCCGATTGATGAATACTGGGATTACCATTGCGCACGCAACGAATTCAATTCCCTTAACCGTTACCTTTTGGCCTTCCACAGTCGTTACGGAAAGCCCCTTAGCGTTGAGGAGTTTACCTTTAAAGCTCAGGCAGCCAATTATGAAGCCATCCGGGCTATGTTCGAGGCCTTCGGTGTGAACAAGCCTACCACTACGGGGATCATCCAGTGGATGTACAACTCCGCCTGGCCCAAGATGTTCTGGCAGCTTTTTGACTACTTCCTCATGCCTAACGGAGCTTTCTACGGAACGCGTACAGCCTGCGAACCTTTGAACATCGTGTTCAACTACGGGGACAAGAATATCTACGTTGTCAACGACACCCATGAAGCCTGTGAGAATTTAAGGGCTGAGATTCGTGTGCTCAACCTGGAATCCAAGGTTGTGTTTTCTGAGGAGCTATCTGTCGGAATCGGTGAATACCTTTCGAAAAAAATTCTTGATATGCCTAGGCTGGAAGGATTGAGCTCCGTTTATTTCTTCGATCTCAAGCTTAAGGATAAATCCGGAGAAAAAATCAGCGACAACTTTTACTGGCTCTCTACTAAAGAGGATGTTTTAGATGAAGACAGAAGTACCTGGTTTTACACTCCCAGTAAAGCCTTCGCCGATTTTTCAGGTCTGGATGAGCTCCAAGAAGTAAGAATTCATACCCAGCACGAATTCGAGGACCTGGGGGAGGATCAGGAAATTCAGGTGATCCTTGAAAATCCAACAGATAAACTGGCTTTTTTCATCGAACTGAATGTTTATGGTAAAGAGAGCGGCCAATCAATTTTACCAATTTTCTGGGAGGATAACTATGTTTCTCTTCTTCCGGGTGAAGTCAAAAAAATCAAGGCTCGCTTTGTGAAGGCGGACCTTGGAGGAGATACTCCTGCGTTCCGGCTGAAAGGCTGGAATGTCAAAACGAATTGATATCAACGCCACGACATCGCTTCAGAAAGCAAGATGTAATTTCCAGGCCTGTAAGGAACCCCTCCTTTTTAACTTTTTTTCTTTTTTTCAATCTTAAATAAGTTTTATACGTATATATTTTTAGAACAGGAAAAAAAGGAAGTGCACATGAGAAAATGCAGGTTCGCTTCGAATATAGGCTTTGCTATTTTGTGGATATTTCTTTTGTCCTTTAGTTCTGAGATTCAGATTATCAATGGAAAAGAAGGAGTCAGCTCGAGAATGGAGGAAGAAAAAGCACTACCTCCACCAAAGAACTTTAAAGTAACCATGGCAACCTCGGAAATAAACATAGACGGAGTACTTGATGAAGAAGCCTGGGAAGATGCGGTTGTCATTAATCTTCCTTACGAATGGATGCCTGGTGATAATATCACTCCTCCGGTTGACAGTGAATGCATGGTCACCTTTGATAAAAATAAACTTTACGTTGCTTTCCGTTGTTTTGATCCTGAACCTCAAAAAATTCGAGCCCATCTGATGGACAGAGATGCAATCGATACCTACATTCAAGACGACCATGTGCATATTATTATAGATCCTTTTAATGATGAGCGCCGTGGCTTCCAATTTCGGGTTAATCCTTTGGGAGTTCAGGCTGATGCGAATTTCAGCGAGTTGGAGGGTTATGAGGATTTTTCCTGGGATGCTATCTGGGAATCGGCAGGAAAGATTTCAGACTTCGGCTACGCGATCGAAATTGCCATCCCCTTTAACCAGCTTCGCTTTCCTCAAGCTCAAGAGAAGCAAACGTGGGGATTTAGTGCAGGCCGTTCTTATCCTCGAAATGTCCGCCACCGGATATCCTCCCATGTTATAGACCGAAATAAAAGCTGTATCCTTTGTCAGTATAACAAGCTCATTGGTTTCCAGGGGATGTCACCAGGACATAATCTTGAATTTGATCCGACACTTACATCCAGCCGTACTGATATGCGGGAAGATTTTCCTGAAGGGAAGATGGAGGCTGGGAAAGTGGAAGCAGAACCGGGTATTACGGCGCGCTGGGGAGTGACACCTAACCTGATTCTCAATGCAACAGTTAATCCCGATTTTTCTCAGGTTGAAGCCGATGTTGCGCAGCTTGATGTTAATATCCGCTATGTACTCCGCTATCCTGAAAAGCGGCCGTTTTTCCTTGAAGGTGCCGATTTTTTTCTCACGCCTGTTGAGGCCGTTTTTACCCGTACCGTGGCAGATCCTGAATGGGGTTTTAAAATAACTCAGAAATCAGGGAAAAACGCTCTTGGTATTTTTGTAACTCAAGACAAGATCAATAACCTGGTTTTTCCTTCAAACATGGGCTCTCTTTCAACTTCTTTAGACAAGAAAGTTATAGGAGGCGTATTCCGTTACCGCCGGGATGTGGGCCGGACTTCAACCCTTGGCTTTATCTATACCGGACGAGAGGGAGAAAGCTATAGTAACCATGTCCTTGGTTTTGATGGCTTCTTACGGCTCTCCCGCACAAATACGTTCAGCTTCCAGTATCTCCACTCAGAAACCGATTATCCTGACGAAGTCGCTCTTGCCTATGGCCAAGACATGAAATGGTTTGGAGGCAATGCCCTGGAAGCAGAATTCTTGCACCAAAGCCGAAACTGGGTTTTGTTTGCTAATTATAAAAACATGACTCCAGGATTCAGGGCTGACTACGGCTTTATTCCGCGAGTTGATATTCGGAGTGCTCAGGGCCAAGTACTGCACGTGTTTTGGGGTGAACCAGGCGGCTGGTTCACACAACTGCGGTTGGGAATAATAGGAATAAGAACTGAAGCTCACGATGGCACTCTGACTGATCAGAGTATTGCCCTCATCACTCGGTATGATGGCCCATTGCAGTCTATGTTGACGATTTTTGCTTCCCATAATAAAGAGTTTTTTAATGAAGTGACCTATGATTTAAGCAATCTGGAGGTGCAATTAGAGATTAAGCCAAGGGGTGGCCTGAGGCTTACATTTTTTGGAAGATATGGCGATGGAATTGACTACGCAAACTCCCGGGCTGCTACACTTCTCACTATCATGCCTGGCTTGGAATTCAACCTGAGCCGGAATCTCAATATCAATTTAAGTCATGCGCTTCAGCGACTTGCCTTGGGAAAAGGGGAGATTTTCGAGGCTAACCTGTCTCAGGTTCGTATGATATATCACTTTAATGTTCGCACTTTTATTAGAGCTATTATTCAGTATACAGATGTTGCTAGAAATCCTGTTCTTTATTCATTTCCCGTAGATCCTAAAAGCCGTCAATTTTTTACTCAATTCCTGTTTTCATACAAAATTAATCCTCAGACTGTTCTGTTCCTGGGATACTCTGACAACTATTTAGGAATGACAGGGATTGATATTACCCAAAAAGACAAGACATTCTTTGTAAAAGTTGGCTATGCGTGGACTCTTTAAAGAAATATTTTCAGGAAATTACTGAATATTGTATTTTTCCATTAAGAAATCTACAGCTTGTTTCAGGGTTGTATGATTGTGGTTGACATCTCTATCATAATTAATCACAAAGCTAAAAATATCTCCTTTTAATCCCTCACAGAAGCAAAAATATTCCTTCCTCTTACCATCTATCAGGAAAGACGATTCTTGGTCGTGAAATGGACATTTCGCAAGATACTGGTTTGAGATACCAACCTTTTCACCTGTAATACCGAAGTCTTTTACGAGAGAGATCATATCCACTGATTTCTCTATTTTTTTCATTTTCTGTGTCAGCTCTGTATCAGAATCATGGATAATTTTTAATTGCCTGAGAACTGAATTAATTCCTTCTTTCCCGCACTCCTCACAAATTGTAGCTCCTTCCACAGATTCCAGGACTTTCTTGGAGCCGTCCTCCACAGCTTCCTTGTTAAAAGTGAGAATGAAATGAGGGATGTTGAGATCAATGGTATTTTCGCAAATTTTGCATTTGCTCGTAGCTTCTTCTTTCATCTAAACCTCCTGGGAGACTCTTAGTTTACTCTTTTCCCATAAAAAGTAAAAGAAAAAGAAAAAGGGGACAGTAGTGAGCCTGCCTCCTTTTTCTTGAAATTGATATTTTTAAGTGCTAAATCCTTATTTTGGCGGCGGAGTCGGGTATTATCAATACAAGGAAATTGGAGTTTTTGAGGAGATTAAGGATAAGAAAATTGGGTTTATTGGTCTTGCTGGTTGTTTTTTTAAGATCAGCGGTGGCTTAATCTTTGACATCTATGCCCATTACAGCTATTGTCGTGTATCTCCTAATGAACATAAATATAATATAGGTGGACTTCATGTAGGAGTGGGTTTTGGGTTTGAATATTGAGGAAGCTATTTGTTTAAATGACGAAGGGTTTTAGGTTCGACCTCAAGATGATAAATGATGATTTCCTGAAGAATTTTTCTGATAGCTTTTAGTTGTTGAGGAGTAAACGGAATATCTCCTTTATGCGAAGGGGAGTTTTTTCTAACCCACTGCAGGAATAGGCTCAGTTCTTTTCCTACTTTTTCCTTTTTTTGAGGAGCACAGCTATTGCAGTATGCTCCATCTTTTTTTGGGGATAGCCAACTCGAGTCAGAAATTTTTTTTTGGCATCTCTTGCATTTCGCAAAGTTAGGCATAATACCATTGATTTTAAGAAACCAAGCTTCGAAATAGTGGGTTAAGAAGCTTGAATCTCTACCTTCTTTAAGAGCTCTGAGTACAGAGAGCAAGAGGCGGTAAATAAGAACTTCCTTTGACCTCGTGGGGAAAAATGCTTCGACGAGCTCTGTAAAATAGGATAGGGTAAAAACAATCTTTAGGTCTTGCTGGATTTCAAAGAAGGATTCGAGAAGGTCACAGTTGCTGATAGTAACTAAATCCTTTCTTTCTTTTTCATAGTAAAAGATTCTCACAAGAGACATGGGTTCGAGGCTGCTTCCAAAGCGATTGCCAAATTTTCGTGCCCCTTTTGCGATTCCTTTTATTACACCTTTATCATGGGAAAAAAAGACGACAATTTTGTCTTGATCGCCCACATTGAAACTGCGTAAGACAATTGCTTCAGATTGATTGAGGGGCATGGGAAATTTCTACGTAAGGTAACTAAGAAAAAGAGTGCCAAGCCCGAGAAAAGAGAAAATGCCGACAGTGTCAGTACACATTGTAAGAAGGTTTACTGAACCTAAAGCAGGATCAAGTCTGATCAACCTGAGGAAGAGAGGAATTATGACTCCAAGAAAAGCAGCAATGAATAGATTAATTATTATAGCCAGTCCTAAAATAAGTCCGAGAAATGGGTTCCGGAATAAAAAATAAGTTATGACTGCAAGAATTGACCCAATGATAGTACCATTTCCAATACCGACTAATATTTCTTTAAGCAATGCTTTTCTCGCTGTGAGCCACTCTGCTTCTCCAGTTGCAATTTCCCGAACCATGATTGCTATGGTTTGGTTTCCAGCAATGCCGCCTAAAGCCATAACGAGAGGCATAAGAACGGCCAATTTGACGAATTGTTGGATCGTTCCTTCAAAGAGTTTTACGGCAAAGGGAGCTAGTGAAGCTGTGAGAAGACTTATTAAGAGAAAAGGGAGCCTTTTTCTTACGGATTTAAAAGGGCTGTTCTGAAGCCTGTCAGTTGTATCCAGCGATACCATCTTGTACATATCTTCGGTTGCCTCTTTATTTATGACATCGATGACGTCATCGACTGTTACAACGCCCACCAATTTATTTTCAGAATCTACTACAGGAATAGCGACGAGATTGTAATCTGCCACCATATGAGCTACTTCTTCTTGGTCAGTTTCTGTGTGGACGCTTATGATATCAGTCGTCATGATGTCTTTTAGAGGAGTATTAGGTCTGGAGAATAAGAGCTTTCTCAAAGAAACCACTCCAACTAAATGGTATTGATCATCTACTGCGTAAAGGTAGAAAGCTGATTCAACATCTCCTTCAAGCTGGATAGCTGTTATGGCATCAGAAACGTTCGTGTTGTGCTCAAGAGCATAGAGTTCAGTTGACATTATTCTTCCGGCTGTTTCTTCATCATAGAGAAGGAGTTCTTTAACATCATCTGATGGCTTTTTTTCCATTTGAGCAAGAATGGAATCTTTCATCTCCGCTGGAAGATGGTCGAGTATGGGAGCTATATCGTCAGGAGGAACATTCTGAAAAAGGTCAGATATCTGTTCTGCTTTGAGCTCTTCTATAATTTGCGCGGCATCCTCGGGCACTAGTTCACTCAGGACTTCAGCAGCTTTTTCTTTTTCTTTTTCCAGTACAATATTGAAAAGGATACGTTTTTCTCTAAAAACGAGATGTTTTAAGAGGGATGCGATATCAGCAGGATGAAAATTTTTAACCAGATTCCAGAGACGAGAGAGCAGCCCCATGTTTATGAATTTCCGGGTGGAATTGATTATGATACCCAGAGCTTGAACTCTCATCATTTCCTCAAAATTTCTTGTTCACAACGATATCACAAATCATAACGCCTGTAAATTAAAAAAGTAGATAGTAAACTTTTTTTCCGCGATGGTTATTTTCTTTGTTCTTTTTTAAGGAGGGGTCCTGTCAAAGGAGGTTTATCTGTAAAAATGTTTGTTCGTTTCTTTGACAATTATATGGCTTAAACCGATGAGTCCCACTAAATTAGGAAACGCCATGAGTCCATTCATCAGGTCTGCTACTGTCCAGACAGTCTCAAGCTTTAAAAAAGTGCCTATAGCCACAAATATAACAAAAATAACGCGGTAAGGTCTGACTGCGTTCTCCCCGAGCAGATACTCGAGGGATTTTTCTCCGTAGTAGCACCAGCCAAGGATAGTCGAGTAAGCAAAAAATATGAGACCAAGAGTTACAATGAATTCTCCTATCCCTCCTGGTAAGGCGCTTTTAAAGGCAAGGGCAGTGAGTTCAGCTCCTGTAGGGCCAGATGTCCAAAAACCAGTGGAAAGGAGAACAAAGCCTGTCATAGTACAGATCACCAGAGTGTCGATAAAGGTTTGGGTCATGGAGACCAGTGCCTGTTTAACAGGATTAGGAGTTTTAGCTGCAGCCGCAGCGATTGGGGCTGAACCCAGTCCTGATTCATTAGAGAAGACTCCTCTAGCAACTCCTTCTCTCATCGTCTGCATAATAGTAGAGCCGAGAAAGCCGCCAAAGGCTGCTGTGGGGGTGAAAGCAGATTTTAAGATTAGCCTGAAAATGTTAGGGATCACGGTGATATTCAGCAGTAAAATGGCAAGTGCTCCAAAAAAGTAGATAACAATCATAAGAGGAACAAGGTATTGAGTTACTCTTGCAATACTTTTTATCCCCCCTAAAGTGACCATGGCTGTAAAAATCGCTAACAAGATTCCCGTTGTCCAGTTGGGTATCCCGAAAGATGTGTTTACTGCCTCTGCCACAGAATTGGATTGAACCATGTTGCCGATTCCGAAAGCGGCAATGGAAGC
Organism: Candidatus Aminicenantaceae bacterium; assembly: GCA_041862375.1. Taxonomy (GTDB): domain Bacteria; phylum Acidobacteriota; class Aminicenantia; order Aminicenantales; family Aminicenantaceae; genus WVZL01. The sequence goes on along the minus strand of JBGVTE010000129.1, from coordinate 18,394 downwards.
AAATACAGCAAAAAGCACCCCTAGCCATTTCCAGCCTAATCCTTTTGAGATGTAGTACATCGGGCCGCCACTCATCGTGCCGAATTTATCTACTTCTCTGTATTTTATAGCCAAGACTGCTTCTGAATACTTGGTGGCCATGCCGAAAAGACCTGTAATCCACATCCAGAAGAGAGCACCTGGTCCCCCTGCTACTATTGCGGTTGCAACACCAGCGATATTACCTGTGCCTACTGTTGCTGCCAAAGCAGTCATGAGTGCTTGAAAGTGGGAGATGTCGCCTTTCTCTTGGTCGTCTTCTTTTCTTTTAATCAACCCTAGGTAGAGGGAATAGAGGAGGCCTCTTATCTGGAGCCCCCTTAATCTGAAAGTAAGGAAAATCCCTGTTCCCACCAGAAGAACAAGCATAGGGACACCCCAGACAAAATTTCTAATTGAGGTTATTACTTCTGTAATCTGAGATTCAATACCGCCCATTTTTAAGGTTCTATATTATAGATGAAAAAAAATAAAACAAAAAGCTAAGAATGTAAGCATCTTTTTTATCACGGGAAAAAGATGCTTCCAGGCCAAGATGGCAGGCGCATCCTAACATAATTTGTTAAACAATAAAATGAAAGGGAATCACTCTATGTGGTTTATAGATTTTTAAATGAAAGATGAGTGTCGAAGACAAATGAGAAATGTGCCGATGGCTAGAGCAGTAAGAAACCAGATTGAATGAGATTCAGAAGATCAACCGAAGAAAGCTATTCTTAAGGCTTTAATTTTTCTGTTAAGAGAACTTTTATCTAATTTAAGTTCGGTTGCTGTTTTGATTATGTTCCAATTATTTTTTTTCAGGGCATTATGAATGTATTCTCTTTCGAAAATTCTCTTTGCTTGAGCTAGCGATGCATTGTCAATTACTTCAGGAATATAGTGAGATTCCATTGGTTCGACGAGGAGAGGAAGATGGGAAGCTTTAATCTCTTCGCCTTCAACCATGATGACGAATCGTTCGATAACATTGGACAATTCACTGACATTCCCAGGCCAAGAGTAATCTAGAAAAGCTTTTAAGGCTTCCCTATTCATAGTTTTTTGTTTTTTTCCGTATTCTTTGCAAAAGTATTTAAGAAAGTAGTATATCAATAACGGAATATCTTCTTTTCTATCATTTAAGGCAGGTATCACAAGAGGTATGACATTAAGCTTGAAGAATAAATCTTCTCTGAATTTTCCCTTATTGTTAAGCTCTTTTAAATTTTTATTTGAAGCAGCTATAATCCTGGTGTTGACGGATATGGCTTCGCTAGATCCTATGGGCTCAAATGTTTGAGTTTCTATAATCCTCAGAAGTTTTGCTTGTGAACTGAGGCTCATCTCGCTAATATCATCTAAAAAGAGGGTCCCACCGTCAGCGAGGAGGAGTTTTCCCTTTTTATCCACGAAGGTATGATAAATGTCTTCTTTGACGCAGCCGAATAATTCATTTTCGATCAAGTCATCTGGAATGGCAGCACAGTTTATTTCCACGAACCTATTATTTTTTCTAGGACTTTGCTTGTGAATCAGGCGAGCGATGAGTTCTTTTCCTGTGCCGTTTTCTCCATAAATGAGAACTCGACCATCGGTTGGAGCTGCTATTTTTATTTTTTCTCTTAGTTTCTGGATTGCAGGGCTTTTTCCCACAAGTTGATACCGCGGCTCTATTTTTTCTCTGAGCTGAATATTTTCTTCTTCAAGCTTTTTTTGTCTTAGAGCATTTTCGACAGTTAAAACTACCTTTTCTAGAGAAAGAGGTTTCTCTAGAAAATCATAAGCTCCTAGTTTGGTCGCCTTAACAGCATTTTCTATAGTCCCATGACCAGAGATCATGATTACTTGAGAACTTTCTTCCATCATTTTAATCTTTTTCAGGACTTCAATCCCATTCATTTTTGGCAGCCAGATGTCCAAAAGGATAAGGTCGAAGTTCTTTATTTTCAACAAGCTGAGGCCATCTTCGCTTTTTGCTGCAGTTTCCACTTCGTATCCTTCATCCTCCAGAATTCCTTGTAAAGAGGTTCTGATACCCGCCTCGTCATCAATAACAAGAATTTTTTCTTTAATCATGCTGGAATATGAATAATGAATTTGGCACCGTGGGGTTTATTATCTTCAATGGTGATGGAGCCATTATGCTCGTTAATTATTCGGTTGACAATTACTAGGCCAAGACCTGTCCCTTTCTTCTTGGTTGAAAAATCAGGAAGAAAGAGTTTTTCTTTATCTTCTAAGGGGATGCCAGGGCCTGAGTCAGAAACTTCGATCCTGACTCTTTGTTGATTTTTATCAAAGAGAGTCTGAATTTTAATTTCCCCTTTTTTATTCATGGCGTCGATTGCATTGTCTATAAGGTTGATGAAAACTCTCTTCATTTGCTCTGAGTCAATATGAATAGGGGAGGGTATGTCAGCTGAGAAGAGAAGCTCGAATTCAATGTCAGCGAATATTCCTTTAAAGGGAGAGACTGTCTGCTCGAGAATGTGATGGATATCTGCAGGTTCAAGCCTAATAACAGGCATTCGGGCAAAGTTAGAGAATTCGTCAACTAAAGATTTTATTGTTCTTGCCTCTTCAACAATTGTGCCTGCCCCATCCTCTATTACTTTATAGTAATCTTTTTCTTTTTTCTTTAGGTTTTTAATAATACGTTCTGCAGAAAGCTGAATCGGAGTGAGCGGATTTTTTATTTCATGGGCAACTCTTTGGGCAACTTCTTTCCAGGCGGCTATTTTTTGAGCCCTTATGAGCTGGGTAAGGTTGTCAAGCACAATAATCATGCCAGAGAATTTGTTGTCTGGCTGTCTTAAAGGAGATAAGCTTAAAGACACTGTAGTATTCTGGCCATCAACGCTAATGTTAATTTCTCTGTGAGACAATTTGTATTTATGTTTAAGTCCTGACTGAATATTCTTAAGGATTTCACGGTATTTTTCATGAGAAAGAACATCTTTGTAGCTTTTTCCGATGAGATTTTTATCCTGCAATGCCAACATATCTCGTGCTGATGGATTGATGGTGGTAATGATTCCTTTAGAATTCAGGGTTACGACTCCTGTAGTTATGTTATCCAAAACTGTCTCAATATACCGTCTTCGTCCTTCTAATTCAGATGTTTTTTGAGCAATATTTTTCTGACTTTCTCTTAAATCCGAGACCATCTGGTTAAACGATTCGATAAGAATCCCCAGCTCATCAGAAGCTGGATCTTCCACTTTGATATCTAGGTTTCCCTTTGAAACTTCTTTTGTAGCCTGGGCAAGCTTTTCAATAGGGACAGTAATCCCCTTTGCCAAATGGAATCCGATCCAGCTCGCAGCAAAGATAATAAGCAGAGTGATAAATATGAGGGTAAGGAGATAGAAAGTTTTTACGGGATTTTTTTGAATTTTCAATTGGCGGTATCTTTCTACATAGGATGAGATGTTGCTGAGTCTTTGAGCATAATTTTGAGGAAGGAATTTTCCTGTTATAATTAAAACACTTCCTATGTCAGGGATACTGAAGGAAATTCCGGTGCGAATAATTTCTCCTTTTCCCTGGGATTCTATACTTCTAAATTCCTCTCCTAGGAGTGCTCTCTTGACAACGTTGGTTTTGAGGTCTTGGTAATACTGGAGAGGAAGGTTAGCGCTGAGATAGGCAAATAGCTCCTCCTCTTCCACATAGATGCTGATCTCATCCAGTTTGTATTCTGTTAATTTTTCTCTGATAAAATTCATTAAATTCTGTCTTCTTTCTGGGTAAATAAGCCTATTTTTCTGTATAGTTTTTCCTAATTGTTGGCTATAATGGAGGGTTATTTCTTCGTTGTTTACATAGAATCCATCAGACACACTTTTTGTATCTCTTAAGATTTTATCAATCGGAGTTTTGAACCACTGTTCGATGTTGCGGCCGATCAAGTCACTTGCGAAAAAGAAGAGAAGAAGAGTGGGGATAAAAGAGATAGCAATAAAGAATAAAACAAGCTTTATTTTAAAATGTGAGCCGATGACTTTTCTTTTTCTTTCAAGGTAAAGCTTAATAAGATTCCTGCTTAGAACAAAGAGAAGAATAAGGAAAAGGAGAAAGACAATATTATAAAGCGAGAAGAGAAGAATGTTGGTAATTAAAGGGGGGGAGAATTCTTGAGATTTTTGACCGAAAAATTCTATGACAAAGAAAAGGATAATAAGGAACACAATGATGGCTCCGATGATTCGAGACCCCCTTTTTTTTGAGTTTTCCATTTCTTCTTATTTACCCGTCTTTAGAGTCTTCCTCTTTCAGGAGAAATTGATCATAGTTATCGAACGTTATTTTGATATTTCTGATTGCGACATTGGATTCTCCCAGAGGTTTTCCTTTTTTGCCGTTCAAGATGTAAGATATTCCCCCCGCATTGCCCAAATGGAGAACTAGTTCCTTGCTGGCTTTAATTGTAGCCTCTTCGCCAGGATTTTTAATGCCATCTAAAATAAGTTCTCCATCAGCATAAGCTTGAATCCACGTTTCTTCAAGGAAAAATATCTCAAGGTTTAAATCTTTTACTTCATTTATTGCTGGTTCCGATACTGATGGCGGGGGAGGCTTCTCATTTTGAATTGGAGCAGGAATTTTAGTTTCTGGAAGAGGTTCGGGCTTTTTTTGAGGCCTGGAGATGAAGTAAAAGGAGAGAATTATTAGAAGAAGAAACACAGATAAAAAGACAATATTAATGAAATTCGCTTTTTTCTGGAAAATTACTGGAGTTCCTTTTCTTTTTTCCTTTTCTTTTTCCAGTTCCTGTTTTTTGAGGAGGGTATCCTCGTAATACTTATTAAGGACATACTCTTCATCGAGCCCAATATACTTGGCATAAGCACGGAGGATGCCTTTGATAAAGAATTCCCCAGGAATGAGATCTAACTCATCATTTTCTAAGGCTTGAAGAAACCTTAAGTTAATTTTTGTTGATTCAGCGATCTCTTTTAGTGTTATTCCTCTTAATCCTCTTTCTCTTTTGAGTTCTTGCCCGATGGATACCATTTTTTAGAATTTTAGGATAATTAGAGAATTGTGTCAATTAGTCCAGTCCCTTTAGATGAGACATTTCATTTTCAGTGATAAAAAAGTTTTTAGGAATGTAGAATAGCGTTAAAAATCAGATAAGCGTTATTTGTATAAGTTGCTGAAGTACTGATATACTGCTATGGATTGTTGGAGTGATTGACATTAAGTATCGGGAAGCACGAAGCGGGTATTTCTTTCACATTATGGATCATGAGCCTTACTAGGTGATGGAATCCCAGCTTAACTTAGAACGATTGGCAAAATTACAGGAGAGGCTTGCCTCTAAAGTGAGCCTTGTGCCCGATATCCATAAAGTAAATTTTATAGCTGGCGCTGACTTTAACTACGATAAGAAAGAGAAGTATGTGGGAGCAAGCATTGTGATTTATAAAATACCTGAATTTGAGATTGTTGAAATCTCTCAGACGACACGTAAAGTGAGGATTCCCTATATTCCCACTTTTTTAGCTTTTAGGGAAGGCCCTGTTTTTTTCGATGCTTTTCGAAGAATTAAAAAAAAGCCGGATGTTACTCTCATCGACGGCAACGGGATTGCACATCCAAGGAAAATGGGATTAGCGACTTATGGAGGTGTAATATTGGATATTGTTACGATTGGATGTGCTAAAAATCCTTTTTTCCTTTATACTATTCCTCAAAACGACAAAGGGGCATACACTTTTTTCATGAATGACAAGAGTGAAAAAGTGGGACTCTGTCTAAGAACAAAAAAAGGGGCAAAACCGATTTTTGTTTCTCCAGGTCATAGAATTGATATTATGACCTCCATGAAGTTAGTGCTAAGCTGTTCAAAATACAGAATTCCAGAGCCTTTGAGAGAAGCCCACAGGTTAGCCAATCAGATGTTTTCCACTGATTAGTGAAAATGGAAATGGAGCCTGTAGAAAAAGTGAAGATTGATACTAAATGAGAAAAGCTTCATTACCTGTCTTGCGTTTTTAGAAACCGAGAAAGAGAACTCAGACTGCCTGAAAAGCCTATGATAGCACCTCCTCCCAGAAGGATAAGAGTTTGGATAAGAGAGAGGTATCGGAAGTTTATGATTTCATTTAGAACACCTAAAGATGTTCCTAGATAAAAAGAAAAGAATTTCGCCAAGAGATAAAGGAAGAGGAGTGAAAGTATGCCTCCTGATATTCCTAGGACAACTCCTTCCAGTATAAAGGGAGTTCTGATAAAAGTGTTTGTTGCTCCTATCATGTGAAGTATTTCTATTTCATCTTTTCGGGCAAAAACATTGAGCTTAATCACATTTGATATAATAAAGAAGGATGCCAGAATCAATATTCCTCCAAAAAAGAAACCCACTGCTCTTGCTAATCTGCTGAAGGACTGGATCTTTACTACCCAATCTCTGTTGAATTGAACATCTTCCACACCGATTATATTTTTCATTTCATCGATAAAGCCCAATATTTCATCAGAATTCAAGACTTTATCACTGAGAGCTACTTCAAAAGAAGGAGGAAGCGGATTTGTTTTTAAATTATCAATTATTTCTTGAAGCCCAGGAAAGGTTCCCTTAAATTTTTGTAGAGCTTGCTCTGAACTTATGAATTGGACATCCGTTACGAGCGGTGATTTTTTTAAGTTTTCTCCCACAAAGTTAAGCTCTTTTTCAGATAAATCCTTCTTGAGATAAAAAACAGCCACCAAATTTTTTGAGAGCTCTTTAGCTATGTATTGGAGGTTGTTAGAGAGTGAGAGAAAAATTCCGATGATGAAGAGAGATAAGCAGATGATTGTTATGGAGAAGAAATTGCGAAGCTTATATGCCCAAAAATTTTTTAATGCTGCCTGGATGAGATATTCTATTTTTTGGAAAATTAGAACCCTTCCTTTCCAGTCAATGTTCCTTTGAGAGTAAAAATATTTTATTGCTAAATTGATGTATCAATTCCTTTTCATGAGTAGCCACAATAACAGTGGTACCTTGTTTGTTTATCTCCTTAAAAAGGCTCATAATTTCAAAGGCAAGCTCTGGATCTAGGTTTCCCGTAGGTTCATCAGCCAGAATTATTTTGGGATTATTCACAATTGCTCTTGCTATAGCTACTCTCTGTTGTTCTCCGTAAGAGATACGGGAGGGATACTCCCATAGTTTATGATGGAGGCTTACCATCCTCAAGGCATTGAATACTTTTCTTTTAATTTTTTTACGAGGCATACCAAGAATATGGAGGACAATCGCCACATTTTCAAAAACTGTTTTATTGAAGAGGAGGCGGAAATCTTGGAAGACAATTCCCATTATTCTTCTTAAAGAATAAATTTTGTGATCAGGGATACGGAGAGTGTTGCGTCTGTCAACGATAATCTGCCCTTGAGTAGGAAATATTTCTCTGTAGATTAACTTAAGGAGAGTGGTCTTCCCTGATCCACTCGGCCCAGAAATGAAATAAAACTCTCCCTTTTCCACCGTGAGTGAAATATTAGTAAGAGCCCAGTGTGGTTTTTCGTACTGTTTCCAGATACTGTAGAGTTCTATCATTATTATTTGTTTCTGTTATTTCGTTTATATTTTTTCACCTGGATTATTTATCCAAAATCTCTTTTAAAACCTTGTTTGCGAGCTGAGGATTAGCTGTTCCTTGTGTTTTTTTCATTACTTGGCCTATCAAAAAACCGAGGACTTGAGTTTTTCCAGATTTGTATTGCTTTACAGGACGAGGATTATTTTTGACTATCTCTGCTGTGAGTTCTTTAAGCTTTTTTTTGTCAGAAATCTGACTCAATCCCTCATCATCTAAGATTTCTTTTGCCGTTTTCCCGCTTTTGACCATAAGAGGAAAGACTTTTTCTTTGGCCATCTTGAGGCTTATTTCTTTTTTTTCAACGAGGAGAATGAGTTCAGCTAAATATTGAGAAGGCAAAGGGAAGTGAGTTATTTCAATGTTTTCTTCTTTAAGATACTGGAGAACTTCTCTCATTGTCCAGTTACTCGCTTGTTTAGGATTCCTTGATGCAACTGCCGTCTCTTCAAAGAAATCGGCCAATGCTCTTGATGTTGATAATATTTTTGCATCATAAGAGGGGATCTTATATTTTTGTTCCAGCCTTTCTGCCTTTTCTTGGGGGAGTTCAGGAAGAGTGGTTTTGACTTTTTCCACTAGTTCCTTAGAGATGACCAGAGGAGGGAGGTCAGGTTCAGGAAAGTAACGGTAATCGTGGGCTTCTTCTTTGCTTCTCATAGGGAGCGTTTTGTTGTGGCGAGTATCCCAGAATCTTGTTTCATGGAGGATTCTTTCTCCAGCTTTTATGAGTTCCATCTGACGGCGGGTTTCGTATTCGAGAGCCTTCTGGAGGATATGGAAAGAATTGATATTTTTTATTTCAGCTTTAACTCCCATCTCCTGGCTTCCTTTTTTTCTGACTGAAAGATTGGCATCGCAACGCAGGCTTCCCTCTTCCATGTTGCCATCGCAAATCTCAAGGTATTGGAGGGTAACTCTCAGGAGCTGGAGAAACTCAACAGCCTCTGAGGGAGAATTTATTTCTGGTTTGCTTACTATTTCCAAAAGAGGAATACCGCTACGGTTAAAATCGAGGTATGTTTTCTTTGAAGAATCGGGCATTCCATCGTGGATAGATTTCCCTGCATCTTCTTCAAGGTTAATTCTTTCTATCCCGATGAGTTTTCGATATCCGTTCATTTCAATTTTTAAAAGTCCATCTGCAGCCAAGGGGAAATGGTACTGTGTTATTTGATATCCTTTAGGCAAGTCTGGATAAAAATAGTTTTTTCTGCTGAATATTGAGCGGAGATTTATTCTGGCTTCCACAGCCAGGGCAAGCTTTACGGTCATCAGAACAGCTTCGAAATTGTATACTGGTAAAGCTCCGGGAAGACCCAAACACACAGGGCAGGTTAGTGAATTTGGAGGATTACCGTATTTTGTGCTGCAGCTGCAGAAAAGTTTTGTTTTTGTCAGGAGCTGGGCATGAATTTCAAGACCTATGACAGGCTCGTACATGAAGATATTCCAGATAGAGTTGAGATTATATCATATCGAATTTTGGATTCAAAATAAAAATGGGGGAAAGTCCTTATTATCATGGAAAATGGAATGCTTCCTGGGAGTGGTTTAATTTTTTTGTTTCAGAGAGTGACTCTTAAGGTTGTTAGATGGTGAATAAATACATAAACCAGCCAAAAAGGAGGGCTCCCACTACCATGATCAGGAAGAGAAAGAGGCCGTACTTTATTTGCTCTTTTCTTTCTTCTCTCCTGATAACAGCCAGCACAATACAGACAAAGACTGAGTAAATAATCATTGAGATAAGATGACTCTTGAGTATCATTTCTTCTTTCCCGATGCTATGTCAAAGGCGTCTAAGGCAACGAGATAGTTTAGAAGTCCTGCTCCTGCTAAGTAGGTAGTGCCAAATTCAAACGATACTTTTTTCAGATGTCCTTCACCAAATGAAAAGATTTGGGATAGGGCATAGAAAAGTCCGTTCCCAATATCAGCAAAGAAAGCCAGGATTGTTAGGGGGTTATCTGTTTGAAAAGGATAAATTCTTCCCCCCATGAAAAGACCTATCCCTGCCATCGAGGCTATGCACACCAAGAATATAGCACCACGCCAATATTTTTTAAGGGAAATATGGCCTAAACCGGGAATAATCCATCCCAAGACAAGGTATTTAAATGATTGAGCTTTCATTTTTGAATTTCCTATGATAAAAGAAAACAAGAATCAAATCAATAAGAATTTTAGTAACGTAAGCATTTCCAACCCTGGTATGTGTTCCTTTCCCTGAACTGGAGATGCTGCTTTTAACAAATTATTTTGCTTTATTCATATTCTCGAGTAGAATGGGGGCATGCCAGAACTTCCTGAAGTAGAAACTATTGTCCAGAGCCTTTCTCCAAGGCTTCAAGGTCTTGAGGTTTGCTCTTTTGATCTCATTTTTCCTGGTTTACTCAGAAACAAGAATCGGAAAATTCTGGAAATGGCTGTAGGGAAAAAGGTCATGAGAATCAGGCGGCGAGGGAAAATGATACTCTTTGATTTTGATAGTGATTTAACTCTTATCTTTCACCTTAAGATGACTGGTCAATTTTTCATATGCTCCTCACAAAAACCTGTTGAAATGCATACTCGCTTTATTATCTCTTTTAAAAACCAGAACCAGGAACTACGCTTCAATGATGTGCGTAAATTTGGCTACATTCTTTGCCTTCCAACTTCGCAAACTTTTGAGTTTCCCTGGCTTGGTCCCGAGCCTCTTGAGATCGGATTCTCTGCTTTTCGGAGGCTTTTTGAGAATCGCAAAGCACGCCTTAAAAGCTTATTACTTAACCAGAATTTCATAGCTGGTATAGGCAATATTTACGCTGACGAGATTTCTTTTCAAGCAAAACTCCATCCACTCACTCCTGTTTCCCTTTTGGAAGAATATGAACTGAAGAGATTATGGAAAGCAATGCGCTTTGTATTGAAAAGTGCAATTGACCACAGAGGCTCTTCAATCCGGGATTTTAGAGATGCCGATGGCCGGAAAGGAAGATTTCAGAACTTCCACCGAGTATACGGGAGAGAATCACTTCCGTGTCCCCGCTGTGGAGAGAAGATTAAGCGCCTTCGTATTGGAGGAAGGAGCAGCTTTTTCTGTCCAAATTGCCAAAAGGAGAGGATGAAATAATCATGATATTTAAAGATATCCTGACTCAGATACCCCTTTTTTCGGGACTTTCAGCCTCTGAATTAAATACCCTGGAGAAAATCATTTTAAGTAAAAGATACAGAAAAGATGAATACATTTTCCTTATTATCGAAATCAAAGGGAAAAAGATAAGAATTCTAGATAGAGAAGCCCTCCTTAGAATCTCAGCCGGCCAAAAAATCTGATTTCTTGACTTAAGTCAAGGAACTAAAACCCTTCTTACTGTATATTCATTTCGAGAAATATATGAGGAGGTAAAGATGAAAAGAAAAATAATTAAGATTGATGAAGAGAAATGTACAGGCTGTGGCCTTTGCGTACCTTCTTGTGCTGAAGGTGCTCTCCAAATCATTGATGGGAAGGCCCGTCTGGTATCAGAAATATATTGTGATGGATTGGGCGCATGCTTAGGTGACTGCCCAGAGGGAGCTCTAACTATTGAAGAGCGAGAAGCGGAAGAGTTTGATGAGAAAGCTGTCCAGGAACATCTTGCTGAGATGGAAGAAAGGAAAGATTCTTCCCAGGAAAAGGAAAAACTTCCCTGTGGATGTCCTTCATCCCAATCCATGTCTTGGGAGAAAGTCGATGGTGAACCTGTGTCAAAGTCTGCTCCCACAACACGTTCAAAATTGAGACAATGGCCTGTTCAGTTGACTCTCGTCAATCCTGATGCTGATTATTTCAAAGGAGCTGAGTTACTGATTGCAGCAGATTGCATACCTTTTGCTTATGCTAGCTTCCATCATGATTTTCTTCAAGGAAAAGCAGTTGTTGTAGGTTGTCCGAAGCTCGATGATTACAAGTTTTATGTCAATAAATTGACTGAAATCATAAAGCGTGGTTCTGTAAAGAAAATTCATGTTGTTAACATGGAAGTCCCATGCTGCTTTGGGTTGATGAGTCTGGTTAGAGAGGCTTTAGCTCGAGCAGGCAGAAATATTCCTGTAGAACAAGTAGTGGTTAGTATAAAAGGAGAGATTATAGAGAGGAAAAGAATTCCTTCTTCTTCCTCTTCTTTAGGAACATCTGTTTTATAAAAAAATCGTCAAGCGACACAGAGTGTGTGATCGTGTTTTAAGAGTTACAAGCTCAAAGAATCATTGAGTTTTACATTAAGGGAATAATCCACGATAGCGGTATACTTCTGCAATCCTTTCGATGGCAATAATGTAAGCTGCACATCGAAATTTGAATTTTATTTTTACTGCCTTTTCCCATACTTCTTTAAAGGCATTTACCATTTTCCGTTCGAGTTCAGTATTGACTTGTTCCTCTTCCCAGTAAAGACCACTGAGAGCCTGAACCCATTCAAGGTGGCTGACTACTACGCCGCCTGAATTAGCTAGAATATCTGGAATTACATCAATCCCTCGTTTTTCTAATATCTCATCGGCCTCAGGGGTAACTGGGCCATTGGCTCCTTCAACGATGACTTTTGCTTTGATCTCATAAGCGTTATTGCGGTGGATTTGATCTTCGAGAGCAGCAGGAATAAGAACATCAACATCTTGTAAAAGAAGGTCATCTCTATCAAGTTGTTTCCCCGGATGCTTAATGACACAAGCGTGTTTTTCTACGCACTCTATAAGACTAGGGATATCTAGACCATTTGAGTCGAAAAGACACCCTGAGACATCAGACGCAGCTACAATCTTGGCCCCCATTTGGGAAAGGAAGAGAGCAGCGTGACCCCCTACGTTACCAAATCCCTGAACAGCGATTTTTGCGCCTTTAAGGCTTTTCTTTCGAGCTTTAAAAAATTCTCTGGTGATTATTGCTACTCCTCTTCCCGTAGCTTGCTTTCTTCCTTTGGAGCCACCTAGAATTTCTGGCTTACCTGTGACGATACTTGGTTCAGTATATCCTTTAAACATGGAGAATGTATCCATAATCCAAGCCATAGTTTTTGACGTTGTGTAAACATCAGGAGCAGGGATGTCTATGTGGGGACCTAGAATAGGCATGATCTCAGTAGTGTATCTCCTCGTTAATCTTTCTAACTCAGCCTCAGATAGTTTTGTTGGATCGCAGATAATGCCTCCTTTGGAGCCTCCATATGGCAAATCAAGAAGGGCACATTTCCAGGTCATCCATGCCGCAAGCGCCACCACCTCATCCTCAGAAACATGGGGATGGTAACGGACGCCTCCCTTTGTCGGCCCCTTAGCATTGTTGTACTGACAGCGGAAGCCAGTAAAAACTTTTGTCTTTCCGTTATCTAGTTTAATGGGAATAGAGACTTTGAGAGTCCGCATAGGATGTACCAGAATTTTTAACAGATTAGAGTCCAGCTTGATTTCTCGAGCTGCTTTATACAATTGTTTTTGAGCCTTTCGGGCCAAGGAATCATCAATCATTATTCCTCCTTACTCTCGGGGTCAGGCTTTGTCATTATGGTGAGCAGTGGAATAGATTTTATACTTTGGGCATCTTTTCGTAATAAAGCCTGATCCCAGAACCATGCCCGCTCAGCCTTCATACGACCTTCTTCACCGTATACCCACGCTTGTCTTTCCTTATCACGGAAAAAGGAAACGCTTTTCTTTCCAATTCATTCGTTGACACAGAAGATGATTTCATTATAATTGTATTTTCTTTTTAATTGCAATTTTAAAATGAGTATGAACATCTCATTGTCTGTGATAGATGACAGATGATGTGCTGGTCAATCGCTAATCCTGAGTATGTTTTACTCATAGCAGGCCTGATTTTTTAGTCCTCTCACGAAATGAGAGATGCCTTCAAGAGCAACTTAGGAAGACAATAAAAAAGGAGGGAAATATCATGGCCGAAGAAGGGAAGACATATGTATGTGAAATATGCGGTCAGGAAGTAAAAGTAATTAAAGCTGGAGTCGGAACCCTAGTTTGTTGTGACCAGCCAATGACCAAAAAAGAGGAATAAAGAAAGGAGGGGGATTATGAAATTGTCGACTTTTGACGATGCTGTTCAATTCGCTATTAAAAGAGAAGAAGAGGCAATTCAGGGTTATGGAAGGATGATTGAGGTAACTGAGACTCCGGGAGTACAAGAACTGCTCATGGATTTACAGGGAGAAGAGAGAAATCACAAGAAGATGCTTCAAGACTTAACTGAAGGAAGGGTTGAGTCGTATGAACCGGCAGGCGTTGTTGACTTGAAGATCAGCGACTATTTAGAGGAAGAGACTTTAGATGTGGATATGGATTTTCAAACGCTTCTTATTTTTGCTGCAAAAAAAGAACAGAAAGCTGTGGAGCTTTACTCGGATCTGGCACAAAATGCAAAAAACGAAGAGCTTAGAAGGCTCTTTGAGTTTTTGATTGAACAAGAGAAGTCTCATAAACTGAAACTTGAAACAGAATATGAAAAACATGTTATGATGGAAGATTGAAGTCAGGCGAGAAAGGAATCCTTCTTAGAGAATGTAAGTTTGATTAATTTTTATAAGGAGAGCTGAGATGGAAAAATGGGAGTGTACAGCTTGTGGCTATATTTATGATCCAGAAAAAGGAGATCCTGATCACGGCATTAATCCTGGGACTCCTTTTGAGGCTTTGCCAGATGATTGGGTTTGCCCTCAGTGTGGAGTAAGTAAAGAATTCTTTCAAAAAATCACCTGAATTAAATTGGTTTCTAGATGAAATGAGAGTAATAATCATAGGAAATGGACTGGGAGGGACTATTGCTGCCAAAACTATCCGGGAGATGGATCGGGATATTGAGATTGATATTTTTGCCGATGAAAAATATCATTACTATCCCCGACCAAATTTAATCGAGTTTATTGCAGGCAACCTGCCCCTGGAGCGAATTTTTGCTTACACTGAGGATTGGTACACCCAGCAACAGATTAAAATTCATCTCGAAAAAACTGTAAAGAAAGTTCTACCGAATTCCCAGGAAATAGAGGTTGAAGGCAAAAAGAGAGAAAAATATGATGTTCTTCTCCTTGCAAATGGCTCTTTTCCTTTTGTTCCTCCTTTTAAAGGAGTCGAAAAGCGCGGTGTTTTTACTTTAAGGACATTAGAAGATGCTCTCAGCATAATCGATTATGTAAAAGATCACAGAAGAGTGGCAGTTATCGGAGGCGGGCTATTAGGATTAGAAATCGCTCGAGCCATCAGCTCAAGAGGAGCTGAAGTTAAAGTTGTAGAGTTTTTTGACCACTTGCTTCCCCGGCAGCTCGACAGCAAAGGCTCCTCAGTGCTCATGTCTCAAATCCAAAAGATGGGGATAGATATCCACCTCGGTTTAGCCACTGAAGAAATTCTTGGTCAAAATGAAGTGAGAGGTTTAATATTTAAAAATGGAAAAGAGATGGAGACAGATATGGCGATTGTGGCTGCAGGAATTAGATCTGACGTCTCTATCGGGAAGGAGGCTGGCCTTGAAGTTGACCGAGGCATTGTTGTAGACGATTACTTACAGACGAGCGACCCAAAAATATTTGCTGTTGGAGATGTTGTTCAGCACAGAGGAAAAATTTACGGAATTATTCCCGCTACTTTTGCTCAAGCTCGGCTAGCTGCTTCTAACATACTTGGCCAGAAGAAAAAGTATGAAGGTACGATTCCATGGAATACCCTAAAAGTTGCTGGCATCTACTTGGCATCGATGGGTTTGATTTCTCCTGAGAAAGACTCGCAGGAAGAAATAAGTACAGAAATAGAGGAACAAGGAATATTCAAGAAAATTATCATTGAGGATGGAATTATTGTCGGAGCCATCTGGATTGGGACTAAAAAAGGACTGGACCATATCAGCAGGACAATGTCTGAGGGAAAAAATATCGAGAAGTGGAAAGATTCTATTCTGGATGATGATTTCGACTTTTCTCTCCTATGAAATTTAAAGTAGTTTTTTCTCTACTCATTTTTTTTTCTTCTTGTCTTGCAGGCTTCGGAGATACTTCTGGATACTTGTCTTTTGAATACATAAAGGGGCAGAAAGAGAGCGATACTCATCAAGGGACTTTCAGAAATGCCCAATTAGGGATTATTTTTTCTGGAGAGGTCATACCAGAGTTTGATTATGCAGCCGAAGCTAGATACAGAGAGACAAAAGTAGATGTTGAACAAGCGTGGATAAGATTTAAGCTTTCAGAAGCTTTGTCTTTTAAAGTTGGCCTTTATCTTGTCCCCTTCGGGAGATACAACCTATCCAACCGCCCCCATCAGACATTGTTGATTAACCTACCTCTCAACGTGCAGGAAATGTATCCTTCGAGCTGGAAAGATTTAGGATTTCTGATTGAGGGAAAAGCAGGTTTATTATTCTATTCAGCTTATCTTGGAAATGGGCTGGCCGAGGCAGAAAATTTGAAGAGCAGCCAGCAGCTCGAAGATAATAATAAAGATAAGGCAAAGGGAGCACGAATAGGTCTTTTAATAAGTCAGGAGCTTTTTGTAGGTTTTTCCTATTATAGAGGGAAATACGATAAGGAAAGCAAGAGGGATATAACTCTTTATGGTGCTGATTTTGCTTGGGAATCAGAGAATTTTCATGTAATATCTGAATATTTGAAAGCCCAGGTTGAAAATCCTGAGCCCTTCTCATCTGGAAATGCAGAGGGCTATTTTATTCAAATTTATATAGATATAGATAAGCTTCGGCCAGTTGTGAGTTACCAAAACCTTAAGTACGATGATCCCTTTCATGGTAAAGGCTTTATTCTCCCTTCCTACCAAGGAAGAGGCATTTTAGAAGAACAAAGTCGTTGGGCACTTGGTCTTGTTTATTTCCCTTCTCCTTATCTACTTTTTAAATTTGAGTATGATTATAATAAAGAGAAAACCCTGGAGTTACAGAATAATACTCTTTCAGTCCAAGTCGCTTTGAGCTTTTAACCTTGTTTAAAAGAATAAGTTCTGATAGAATTCACTCTCATTCGGATAATCTCCTTTACTAATAAAAAATAAGGATTATTAGAGAAGGATTTTTATGGCTAATTTGCTTGTTTTAGGAACTCAGTGGGGAGATGAAGGTAAGGGTAAAATTATAGACCTTCTTGCTCCATCTTTTGATGTAGTAGCTCGCTATCAGGGAGGACATAATGCTGGACACACAGTCTGGATTAACGAAAGAAAAATTATCCTCCACCTTATTCCTTCTGGTATTCTCCATCCTGACAAGCTCTGTATCATTGGCAATGGAGTCGTAATTGATCCCAAAGCTTTTTTGGAAGAGGTTGAAGAATTAAAAAAATTCGGAGTGAGGATTGAAGATAATTTAATTGTGAGTAAAGGAGCGCATCTGATTCTTCCTTATCATTCTCTCATAGAGAAAATAAGCGAAGAGAGAAGAGGAGCCAAAAAAATTGGAACTACCTGCCGGGGGATTGGTCCTTCCTATGAAGACAAAGTAGCTCGGCGAGGACTTAGAGTCGGTGATCTTTTGGATTTAACGGTACTCAAAGAAAAGATTGAGGCAAATGTTGAAGAGAAAAATATTATCCTTGATTATTATCGATTGCCGCTGCTAAATACGGATAAAATTTATGAAGAATATGTTACATACGCCTCTAGTCTAAAAAAATATATCAAGGATGTTTCTCTTATTTTGGATGAAAAGATAAAGGAAGGAAAGTCTGTTCTGTTTGAAGGAGCTCAGGGAACTCTTTTGGATATTGACCATGGGACGTATCCCTATGTAACTTCCTCAAATTCAACAGCTGGGGGAGTTTGTGTAGGTTTGGGCATTGGTCCTGATAAAATAGATACTGTTCTCGGCGTGACCAAGGCTTATACCACACGGGTCGGAGGAGGACCTTTTCCTACCGAAATTTTTGATGAGAAGGGAAGATTGCTCCTCAAGAGAGGAAATGAGTACGGAGCCACAACCGGTCGTTCCCGGCGATGCGGCTGGTTTGATGCTGTAGCTGTATCCTATTCCTGCCGTTTGAATGGTATAAGCAAAGCTGCCTTAACAAAACCAGATGTTCTCGACGGGATGGAAGAAATAAAAGTTTGTGTTGGATATAAATACAAAGGAGAGCTCTTGTCCAGTTTCCCTACAGAGGCCTGGATATTGGAGAAGGTTGTGCCTCAGTATAAAATAATTCGAGGATGGAAGAGCCCAACGAGAAAAGTGACTGCTTTTTCTTCTCTTCCTCAGGAATTCAAGGATTATATTACTCTCATTGAAGACCTCATCCGCGTCAAGGTTTCAATAGTTTCAACTGGTATGGAAAGGAGGGATACAATAGTCCGTGAATCAGAGTTAAACACTATTGTCGATCTTAAAAAGATAAAAAATCATATGAGTTAAGTGTTAATCGCGTAACAGTGCCTCAGGATCAGGCTTTATCATCAAATAATGCCCCGAAGAAAAATGAAGCCCTTTACTCTTATGGATAGTAAAGCCTGACTTAAGTATCTGGATATCATTTCGATATAAAGCCTGTTTCTGGCATTCAAGCTAAAAACACAGCGAAGCCTTGTTAAGCTTGTTATACAAAACGAAAGGAACGCAGGGAATATAATGAGAAAATACATCCAGTGGATTGAAATTGATAAATCTGCTCTTTTCAATAATATCAGTAATTTCCGTAGCTTGATTGGGAAGAAGCTTAAGCTTATGGGAGTTGTGAAGGCAAATGCCTATGGTCATGGAATCCTCGAAATTTCCGAGTTAGCTTTAAAAGCAGGAGTAGACTGGTTAG
>JBGVTE010000128.1:0-3452 GCA_041862375.1 Candidatus Aminicenantaceae bacterium | reverse complement strand
ATGGCGAAGGCCCTGCACCAACCAGCCTGCAGATGATGTTTCACACGCCGCAGGAAGGCCATCCTGACGTGGCTGCGCTCTCAGTCCTAGCCGATGTGCTCGGTTCGGGCGGAGGTGACGGCCGAGGACGTTTTCGTGGACGAGAACGTGGTGGAACCGGACGACTTTATAAAATCCTTGTCGAGGAAAAACAAATGGCCGTCAGCGTCTCTGCTCGCAGCCGATCGCAATGGTATGTCGGGGCCTTCCAGTTCAACGCCACGCCGCGCTTCGACAAGAATATCCAGCCTGAAGATTTGGAAAAAGAAATCTGGGTGGAGATCGAAAAGATCATGAAAGAAGGCGTGACTTCCGAAGAAATCCAGAGGGTCAAGAACCGCTTTGAAGCTACGTTCATCCGAAGCCTAGCAAGTACGAGGGGCCTGGCAAGGAGAGTTGGTGCAGCCGAACTCCACCGGGGCTGGCGTTCGATCCTCACCGACTTTGACGCCATAAAGAACGTCACGAACGACGATATCAAACGCGTGACCGCGGAGTACTTTGTCAAAGACAACAGCCTCACGGCCATTTACAGGCGGAAAATGAGCCGCCAAAGAGGGAGAATACAATGAAAAAAACACTAGCTATACTGTTTGCTATCTGCTTTTTTTGCATTTCAGTGGGGCTTGCTCAAGTCCAGAAGCCTTCCGACCTGAAATTTCCTCCGCTTAAATATGATCCCCCCAACCCCAAAGACTTCCGCACAGAGTTCGCCAGCGGCCTGCACGGCTACATCCAGGAGGACCACAGCCTGCCGCTATTCAACATATCGGCGATCATAAACTTCGGTGACCTGTACGTCCCCAGAGATAAGCAGGGGCTCGACTCAGTCATGAGCGAAACACTGATCGATGGCGGCACTAAGACCAAGGAAGGAACCGTTATCAAAGAGAGAATAGAATTCCTCGGGGGCTCGCTGAGCTTCAGAGCCGATGAGCGGACCTCAACGCTGTCCCGCTCGATCTTGAGCAAAGACGTCGATGAGGGTCTCGACCTCTTTTTCGACGTTCTGATGAACCCGGAATTCAGGGAAGCTCCACTGAATCTTGCCAAGGTTCGGCTCATCCAGCGGCTCAGGCAGGCCAATGACCAGCCGAGTGAAATATTGAGCCGCGAATACGAACGTCTGATCTATGGGGACCACCCACTGACATGGCAGCCTGACAAAACTAGCTATGAAAGCATTGCCGGAGCGGATTTGAAAGCGGTTCATGCCCAGTATTTCTTCCCTAAAAACATCATCCTGGCGGCATCCGGTGATTTTAATAAGTCCAAGCTCAAAGCAAAGATCGACAAGATCGTCGCGAACTGGCAGAATAAGAAAGTCACCATCCCCTCGTTTTCCAAGAAGTTCCTTGAGCCAGAGCCGGGCGTCTATTTCATCCAGAAGAGTATCAACCAGGGCTACATCAGTCTCGGACATTTGGGAATCGAAGAAACCAACCCTGACTACTTCGCCGTTCAAGTCATGAACTTCGTCCTCGGAGGGGGAAGCTTCACGTCTCGCATCGTGACGAAAGTCCGGTCAGACGAGGGCTTGGCTTATAACACGGGCAGCCGGTTCAGGTACCGCTGGGGATATCCGGGAACGTTCTCCGGATACGTCCAGACTAAGTCCTCCACGGTTGGCTATGCGATCTCATTGATCATCAACGAATTCAACCGCATCCGCAAGGAGCCCGTCTCAGACGACGAGATGGAGACCGCAATCAACTACTACCTGGAAAGTTTTTCCAACTCTTTCGAATCCCCTCAAGCCACCATGTCCACCTTCGCGAACCTCGAGATGACCGGCAAACCAATGGATTACTATAATACCTATCGAGATAAGATCAAATCTGTAACCAAGGCAACCGTCCAAAAAGCCGCCAACAAATACATCCATCCGGATAAAGCCGCCATAATGATTGTCGGGGATTTCGAGCCGTGCAACAAGGGCGGGAACCAATGGCCGGGCCCACTGGACAAGTTAGGAAAGGTCCACATGGTCAAACTCAAGGATCCGATGACCGGAGAAGAGATGAAATAGCTTTTCCCTCCAAAGCTTTCCACTTGGCGCAACAGTAATTAAAAAATGTGCGATAGAATATGGTGTGCTCTGGATTAGGTGAAGTCTAGCTCATAGCTGCGTGCTAGGTTGTTTTCTGGCTTACTGCCTCGTTTTTGCAGCTATTGACCTTGCTTTTTTGTTTGTAATAAGTTCATTCAGCTATTTCAGAGGGTAATAATTTAGACAAAACGTGAGGGATATGTGGATAGCACCTAAAGGAAATTCTTACGCAATACTTTTAGTTGAACGTTGTATATTATTTTTGTAAGAGGAAAAAAATGAAAAACTACTTATGGATTTTTTTCTTTGTTGCCTGTTTTATCGTATGTCAATCATGTAAACAAGATACATTACCTGATAATTACCTAAGGTTCACATTACACATTCAGAATGGCAGATTGGAGGGATCAAACGAACAACTTGAAGGATTTAAAATTTCAATGGATACCCCTAATAAATTTTCAAAAAACGGATTGAATGGATTAGATATCAAAACTTTAATATCATTAGTTAAAAATCAGGAAATAATCGGAACCCCCACTTATCCTGATGGAAGAAAGACCCAGATAAAATATGAAGTTGTACTTCACAGAGGAACTGAAGATATCTATATGAAAACCACATTAGGGTATTTTTTATGGGAGATGCTGAATATTCAAGATGATAAAGTAATTTTTGCTATATATTGGTGGTACTGCCCTCCAGCACGTAAAGTTGATTTAGAAACTTTAGAAATGACCGAGCAATTATTGGCAGATTCGACTAATTGGCACAAAAAAGACGATAGAAAATGCGATGATGATGTCGAAAACAATCACTGGAGTCTTTTTTGCGCTTTAAAACATTCTTCAATAGAGAAAATGGGAGAATACAATCATCATAATACAGCTATGCAAACAGTACGGTTCGTAATAGATGATTTAATCCCAGATCATGGATTCGCGCATACTTTAATGGATTTCAATAATGCATCGTCTACGACGCATGGAGATATTTTACATATTTTAGAGATCGCTAAAGAAAGAATTAAAAAAGAAATAGAAGATAATAAAAAAATAAAAAACGGGTAGTCGTGGACGGTAGGCGAACCCTACAACCCCTTGAAATACCGCTACTTATAAAAATTCATCGCAAACGCGGTATAGGTTGGTTCATCGCCCTAGATGAACCCGTATTTAACAAACCTGTAAAAACTTAAGAAATAAATTCCATTGCGATCACATCTCGGCGAGCCAGCGGCTGTTGCGCGGTACAGCCGTTGACGATCCGCCGGATACGCCAACAGATCACCGCGGCATCAGCGCGAACACACCCCAGCCCAGGTATTCACGCGTGTAAGCGGCGTGGCGCTCAGGTTCCGAGG
>JBGVTE010000127.1:0-7348 GCA_041862375.1 Candidatus Aminicenantaceae bacterium | reverse complement strand
TGATTCGCACATTCCCTTCTCTGTCGATCATGATGTTCTGCGGTTTTAAATCCCGATGAATAACTCCCAGCTTATGAGCTTCAGCTAATCCTTCACACACCTGTTTTGATAAGGAGACAGCTTTCCCAGTGGTTCATTTCCCTGTCCGCTTGATCAAGCTCTTTAGGTCCTCACCTTCCACGTATTCCATGGTGATGTAGTACGTATCTTCCTCCTTGCTGAGATGGTACATCCGGCAGATATTCTTGTGGGTGATTTTACGGGCAAATTTCAGTTCATTCCGGAAGCGCTCGATTGTTTTCTCATCTGAAGCTACTTCTGGATTCAGGAGCTTCAAAGCCACTTCTTCCTTTATCTCTTCATCAAGTACCTTGTAGACTCTACCCATACCGCCTTTTCCCAGCTCTTCTATAACCTGGTACCTGGAGCCAAAAGTGCTCCCGACAGGTAATTCCTTTATAGTCATTTGGAGAGTCTTGGTGTAAGAGAGGTCTACCTCTTTTGAGGGATGAAGCGGCGAAGCACATTTACCGCAGAAATCGGTATCAATAGGGTTTTCAAAGTGGCATTTAGGGCACTTCATCTGAAGCTGTACCTATTGCATGATTTGATCATAGAATAGATGCTAATAAGAAAATAGTCAAATGCAAGATTAACTGGACTTGGATAAGCTGAACTAAGTCGTCATCATGGATGAAGTTATAAAATGCCAGAATTATAATTTGAAATTATCAAAGTTATGAAAGCCTGACCCCATTGATTTTTTAGAAGCTGAAACGGATGCTGAATTTAACCTGCCTGATGCCATCCACTGAGTTGATTACTTTATAGTCGCTGGTAGGTATTACAAGTCCAGTATTGTCATTTTCAGCAACGGGGAAATAGTAAAGGACATCATTAAGTCCCACTGTAATATCAGACCACCCTAACACATTAAGAACATCAACATAAGCACCCAGCCTTCCGAAATCACCGATTACAAACTCCTTCTCGAGCCTCAGATCAAGAACGCTCCTGGACCTGAGTCTTCGGGGATTTCTCTGGTCTTCAAGAACAACACCATAATAATCCCTATAAGCATTGTGCTCTATACACCAGCTTGAAGGAGGGATAATAACGATACTTCTGGTTCCTAAGCCAGGCTGCCAGGGGGCGCCGGAAAAATACCTGTAGTAAGCACTGAGGAAGATACGGAAAGGAAGCCGGGCTGTTCCCATGAGCTTAATTTGGAGAGGCCTGTCCATGCTCGTTCGTCCATAGGTATTGACAAAAACATTAGGTGAATCTCCATATGCTGAAAATCCCAAGCTTTCTCCGAACAAAGCGCCCATATGACCGTAGGCTTTGCTGTAGACAACAGAGCCTGAGAACTGCCAGCCGTCGGCCATTCGCTTGTTGAAGATTAACTCGAAAGCCCAATATCTTCTCTTAACTTCAGACATATTGGTGGCTCTGTAGAAAATATCCGGTGAATCATTCTTGCGGACATAGAAAGTGATTGTTCGGTCACCATAGTCTTCACTGGGAACTATGGCCGTGAAAGGAATCCAGTACTTTTGAGCTGCGGGCTGATCAATATGATACCACCACTCCCCTGTATCCGGGTCGTAAATACCATCTTCGAAAATATTCTTCTTGTCTTTATAGATGAAGTTTATGCCAAGGGAAAAATTCTTGAAGAGTTCATGCCAGATTCCCACGGTGATTTCATCATTGATGGGTGACTTAATATCAGGATCAAGTCCGCGTGCCGCAAAATCCAGATCGAAAATTCTGTAATCGTAAGGATAAATTCCGAAATCGTCGCCTGTATCCACCTGCTTGTTGAAATTCATGTCATACCAGAAGAAGCGCGGAGCTTTAGGAAACAGGGGGTGAATAACGGAGAAATACTGGATCATCATGTACTCTGTATAGCGGGAAAAAGAAGCTTTAAGAGCTGTCTTTCCTGTGCCAAAGATGTCATAGGTCAGGCCGATCCTCGGAGAGAAAGCATCCCAGACCATGACATCTTTCCATTCCTCAGAACTCAATTCTCCAAAGGGATTAAAGCCACCCGGGAACATGTCAGGATACCTGGCTGCAATGTATGGCTTGACATATTTTTCCCCAATGTAAACTGAGACAGGATTTCCGCTTACAGCTTTAGTGGCTGCAGGCTTCCAGCCCCAGGACCGGTCAAACCTTATGCCAAGATTCAGTGTTAACCGTTCTCCAAAGGTGATCGAATCCTGGATGTAAGCTCCGATTCTCCTGATTCTATCTATAATCTTAGATGAGCCTTCTTCAGGTCCGCATGTGTAAAAATGTATCCGTCCAACTCCTACGCCAGGTGTGCCCTTCCAGGTAGTTGTTCCGTAATAGTAGGGATCGTCTTTGCTCCAGTACCAGTACAGGTTATCCTTACGCCACCAATCCCAGTCACCGTAGGCATCCTCGAACTCCACTCCTCCCTTAATTACGTGGTTTCCACCGATGAAATTGTCCTGGAAGCGGGTGAAATAGAGTCCAGTCTGAAACCTCTTTCGGATATAAGTTTCATTCCAATCAGATGAAGTAATCTGTGTATAAAGGGAACCCTGGTTTAGAATGCGAGGCAAATCTCTAGCTTCTTCCTGCATGGGAAGGGGAAACCAGCGGTTGATATAGCCAAATCTCAAGTCAAAGTAAGTGTTCTGGTTTAGGATGAAAGTCATAATTCCAGTTCCGGTATAGGTTTTTTCATGATCCAGGATTTTAGTGGCCTGCCAAATACTCCTTGGATGAGGTTCTGAGTACATGGGTCGATAGCGGTTCACATAGTTGAACATCCCCATGAATTTGATATTTGAGCTGAATTGAGAAGTAAGCTTCACAAATCCCATCATCTCCTCATGGATCCAGTTGTAAGTTCCGTGGTAGCGTCCCAAGTAGGGATCTGTATAGGGAATGAAATTGGTCTTCAAAGTCTGCTTTATGTAGCGGGCATTGGAAAAGAACCACAGCCTGTCAATCAATATTGGACCACCAAAACTCAAAGATCCGTCAATCCAGCTCTTATCCACTTCTGGTTTTGCCACATCTAATGCCTGAATCTGGGCATCTGTCCACAGATACTGAGCTAAGCTCTCATCTGTATAGTAAACAGTCCCACCTCCTGAAAACCTGTTCCCTCCGGAGCGGGTGACTACGTTAATATAAGCCCCGTCAGTGTATCCCACTTCTGCCGGATGACCAGCAGTAATCATCTCCACCTCATCCATTACATCAAAGTTGATGTTGCTCAGGGGATACATGACCACAGGATCATTTACGTTCACCCCATCCAAGGCGTAGGTATTGCTGCGAACTGTGCCGCCGTGGATAGAAGTGGTTCTCCTGAGGGAGCTGAGGGAGGACTCTTCAGAGATAGCGCCAGGAGCAGCATTGACGATATCATAAAGATCGCGAGCCAAGGGGATATTTTTAAGGAGGTCACTGTCCATGGTTACCGCAATTTTTGTCTGTTCCACGTCGACTACAGGAGAGGCAGCAGTGATTGTTATTTCTTCTTCAAGAGTTGCCATCTGCATGGTTATGTCGACAGTGACTACCATGCCAACGCGAACGACGATATTTCCCCTGCTAACTGTAGCAAATCCAGGCAATTCTGCCACGATGATATATGTCCCAGGAGAAAGAGCAGGAAACCTGTAAGCACCAGTTTTTGAGGTCACGTATGACTTCGTTCCCATCAGAGCGTCTGATGATGCGGTAACGGTGCATCCCGGAAGAGGAATTTTTTCGTTATCAGTAATTGTGCCTTTGATGGATCCTGTTTGGCGCTGGGCAAAAGAAGATAAGCAAAGCACCGTAGAAAGGCATAAAATGAGAATTACTTTCGTCAGATTTTTATCCATCTCAACACTCCTTAATTTTGTTACTTAGGGAGAACATCCTAGAATGAAGATACTAAATAAATACTTCTAAAAGCTCACTGCTGTATTTTTGCTTCCTATATAATAAAAATTATCAAAAAATGTCAAATTATATTATGTAGCTGTAGCTTTCAGTTTACTAGATGATTCAGGAATGCTTACTCACCTTCCTTCAGCTCGGAAAAGAATAACAGTTGAAGTGGGAAGAGTTAGATTCTTCTATGATTTTATCTCAATCAATTAAAAAAATTAATTTATAAGCATGTATTATATTAATTTTATTAATTTATATATTAAATAAATTAATTTTTTTAATCCAAATTCTAAATAATATTAATCCCTCTTTTGCCCGATAATTTTATAACTTTAATTTTTATATATATGTTGTAAAAATGTCTTAACCTTCCCGACCTTTCTGCTCATACAGATCGGCTAACCTGGATAGATACATAATACGGGAATTTAGTCCCTTTATCTCAAGGCTTTTTTGATTCGTTCCGGTGTCATAGGGAGTTGGAATAGACGTACACCCAGGGCATCAAAGATGGCATTGGCAATTACTCCCCCCATGCAAATGATCGCAGGTTCTCCGCCTCCCTGTGGCGCGGCTTCTCTGTCATCGATCACGATGGTCTCGATCTTGGGCAGCCAGGAAAATCTCGGAATTTCATATGTGTCAAAATTCAGGTCAAATATCTCTCCGCCCTTAAAGTGAACATCCTCAGTCAGAGCATATCCCAATCCCATGGTGATACAGCCTTCCATTTGTATTTTTGAGCCTTCAGGATTGACAGATAAACCCATATCCTGGGCACAAACAACTCGTTTGACTTGAACACGGCCGGATTTCTTTTCAACCTCCACCTCCGCCATATGGGCCACATAGGTTCCGGCGTCAATACCAACAGCTATCCCATAACCGCGGCCGCTGGGAGCTTTGGCTGGCTTCCAGCCGAATTTTTCAGCAGCCGTCTGCAAAACCCGTATCATCCTTTTATCCTTCAGGTTTTTCAAGCGAAATTCAAGAGGATCAATCCCAGCTTCTGCCGCCAGTATGTCTATGTGCGATTCTCGGGAGAAAGAGTTGGTGTTATTAGCAGGAGCCCGCCAGGGTCCGGTACCAAATGGATGGGAACCAGGAGTTCCCCTCCAACTTCCGCCGAAACTCATGGTGCGATGATGAGGGATGTCATAGAAGTGCTGAGAGCCTCTTTCTCCTGCGAAGTAGACTCCATAATCCCAAAGGATTATACGGCCTGAACCATTAATCCCTCCCTTTATTTTAACTACGGCAGCAGGACGAAATGTGTCGTAGAAAAATTCTTCGGCACGTGTCCAAGTGATATGAACCGGTTTTCCGCTTAATTTCGCTAACTTTACTGCCTCCACTGCTTGCTGATTGCTGGTCTTTCCTCCGAAGCCTCCTCCTACAAATGGAGGGATGATGCGGACGTTCTTGGTAGGAAACCCTAGAACAGAAGCAGCATCTTCCTGGAGGCGGAAAGGTGTTTGTGTCGATGCCCAGATTGTGGCTTTGTTACCTTCGATTTTGGCTAAGGCGGTATGGGTCTCGATAGTCGCATGGGCTACATATCCATCGAGATAGGTCTTTTCTACTATTATTTTTGAAATTTCCTTTCCCTTAGCCAGGTCTCCTCCCTGAGACACAACTTCCCCTTCAGGAGCGACCTTGAGAAGGTGGTCAAATATGCTATTTTCGTCTACTTTGGCTTCCGGCTTCTTCCACTGGGCTTTTATCTTTTTTAAAGCCTCTTCCGCCAATTCGGGATCTTCATGCAGGACAGCAATGAGATCATCGTCTTCGATGATTCGAGCGCCTTTAATCTTTTTGGCTGCGGAAGTATCAACGCTGATCAATTCAGCGTCGTGGGCAGGAGGCCTTAAAATTCTTGCGTAAAGCATACCAGGCTCCCGAATATCTCCAGCGAACTTGGCTTTCCCCGTGACTTTGTCAACGGCATCCTTGCGCAAGACAGGAGTTCCCACAATCGTGAAATCCGAGACCTTCTCCAGAACTGCTTTCTTCTTCAGTTGTCTGGCAATCTTTCTCCCTTTGGTAAGTTGAGAGTAGGTGACTTTTTTCTGTCTTTGGGATTTATGAAATATGACTCCAGCCTCAACTTTAAGGCTTGAAGGGGAAGTTTTAAGGTATTCGGCTGCCATCTCGATCAGAACCGCCCTGGCTTCTGCGGCAGCCGCTCTAAGAGCAGGCCCAAAAAAACGGGTGGTCATGGATCCGAAGGTCCCCATATCCCAGGGGCACAGGTCTGTATCCCCCATCACCATATCCACAGATTCCAGAGGAACTTCTAGCTCGTCGGCCAGCATCTGTGCCAGAGAAGTTATAACTCCTTGACC
Organism: Candidatus Aminicenantaceae bacterium; assembly: GCA_041862375.1. Classification (GTDB taxonomy): domain Bacteria; phylum Acidobacteriota; class Aminicenantia; order Aminicenantales; family Aminicenantaceae; genus WVZL01. The sequence goes on along the minus strand of JBGVTE010000127.1, from coordinate 1,073 downwards.
TATCTCTACTTTTCCTGTAAAGCAGGAGACTCTACCATCTTCTCCAATTCTCAGATAAGCATTAAGATCAGTTGGATAATCCAGGCCTCCTCTTCTCCGGCGTCTTTCTTCCTGGAATGGCCATAAGTCTCCGGCAGTGAAAAGAATGAAGATGCCTCCCCCCGTCAATTTTAAAAACTCTCGTCTGCTGAGAGGAAGGTTAGAGCCTATATCATAAAAATCCAATTCAAGATAATTCTCTTTTTTCATCGCTGAGAACCCCCCTTCATCTCTCGGGCTGCGGTCTGAATGGCTTGAACAATACGTTTGTATGCTCCGCAACGACACAGGTTGTCTTCCATCCCATCGATAATATCAAGGCGGGAAGGATTGGGTTTTTTCAACAGCAGGCTGTAGGCATTGAGAATCATCCCGGGAGTGCAGAACCCGCATTGGAGAGCATCATGTTTTACAAAAGCCTCTTGGAGAAAGTGCAGTTTGCCATTTTTTGAAAAACCTTCTATAGTAATGACTTCTTTTCCATCTATATCTTTTATTGGAAATTGGCAGGAACGCACAGCTTCTTTGTTGATGAGTACTGTGCATGCTCCACAAAAGCCTTCGCCACAGCCAAACTTGGTTCCCGTAAGACCAAAATTTGTGCGTAATACCCATAGGAGCATGCGTTCACGATCAACGGTTAGACTTCTTTGTTGACCGTTAAGTTTAAATCTAATTTTCTTATTCATTCAACTCTCCTCCCAAGAGATTGACCGGAAAAGATCTTCCTAGTCATTTCAACCGCAGGAGAAAAATGATAGCCAGGCAAAGAATAAAGATAGCAAGGAGGAGTATATTAACAATCTCTCCTTTTCTCTTTTCCCCGCCGACTTTCTCATAATGAATTAAATAGTAGTCATTCAAGATAGTTGAAAATTAGAATTCTTATATATTTTCCTATATTTTTTTCTTAACTAAGTCAAGTCGTTCCTTATCTCTTTAAAAAATCCTACGGATTATCTATTTTAAAACTTTTATTTATCATTAATCTGAAAAAAAATGCTTACTTGCTGAATTAAAAATTAAAAAATTAT